>CBDUCN010000304.1:0-6196 GCA_965365655.1 uncultured Gammaproteobacteria bacterium
GAACGCGTCCGCGCGCAGCCACGGCAGGCGCGGCGCCTGCCGCCGGCCCGGCGCGACGGCGCGCCCACGCAGCAGGCGGCGGCGACCGGGATCGGGCTGCCCGCCCGGCACGCTCACGACGCCGGGGGCCCGGCGAACATCTGCAGGATCCAGACCAGGAAGCCGTATCCGCCGACGACGGCCACCGCGAGAATCGGCGCCGCGAGCACGGCCAGGAACACGAACGCACGGCGTTCGTCGCTCTTCGTCACGGACTCTTCGGACATCGTCTGCTCCCTGCCGCGGCGCCCCGGTTCTCCGGAGCGCGCTGTGCCGTCGAACCTAACGAAAGAGACGTGCCCATCGCCTTGACGCGGATCAAGGCAACCGGACGCACCGATCGGGCGTCAGGCGTCGCCCGGCGGCTCGCTGTCGTCGGCGAACAGGCAGGCGGTGGGGTGGTCCACGCGGTCCGCGACGAGCGGCGGCACGCGCTCACGGCATACCGCCTCGGCGCGGTAGCAACGCGGGTGGAACGCGCAGCCGGGCGGCGGGTGTGCGGCGCCGGGCGGCTCGCCGCGGATCGCGATCGGCGTGCACCGCTCGCCGGGGACCGGCACCGCCGAGAGCAGCACTCGCGTGTACGGATGCCGCGGGCGCGCGAACAGCGTCTCGCGCGACCCGTGCTCCACGACTCGCCCCAGATACATCACCGCGATCTCGTCGCTCAGGGCCTCCACCACCGCGAGGTCGTGGGCGATGAACAGGTAGGCCACGCCGCGCGCGCGCTGGATCTGGGCCAGCAGCCCGAGCACCTGCGCCTGCACGGTCACGTCCAGCGACGACACGGCCTCGTCCAGCACGACGAGCGCCGGGTCCACCGCCAGCGCGCGCGCAATCGCGACTCGCTGCGCCTCGCCGCCGGAGAGCTGGTGCGGGAAGCGCGCGGCGTGCTCCGGCGTGAGACCGACGGCCGCCAGCGTCTCGTCCGCCTTGCGGCGGCGCTCGCGCGGACCGGCGCCCGTGAGCGCCTGCAGCGGGCCCTCGATCAGCGTACGCACGCGCTTGCGCGGGTTGAGGGAGCTCGTGGGGTGCTGGAACACCATCTGCACGCGGCGGTGGAACGCGCGGCGCGCCGCGCTGCCGCGCAGATCCACGTCGCGGCCGTCGAGCAGGATGCGTCCCGCGCTGGGCGCGAGCAGCCCGGTGAGCACCCGTGCGAGCGTGGTCTTGCCGCATCCCGACTCGCCGACGAGCCCGAGCGTGCACCCGGCGCGGATGCCCAGCGACACGTCCTCCAGCGCGCGCACCCGCGGCGCGCGCCCGCCCGGCAATCGGCGCTCGCCACCGAAGCGGCGGCAGATCCCGCGCGCCTCCAGCACCACCTCGCTCATCGGGCCGGCGCGCCGCCCGCGCGGAGCAGCTTCCCGGGGTCGCCGAGGCGCGGCACGCTCGCGATCAGACGCCGCGTGTAGTCCTCGCGCGGCGCGCGGAACAGGGCGTCGACGTCGGCCTGCTCGACGATGCGCCCGTCGCGCATCACCAGCACGCGACGGCACAGCTGTGACACCAGTCCCAGGTCATGACTGATGAACAGCAGCGCATGGCCCTCGCGGCCCGCGAGCTCGTCGAGCAGGCGCAGGATTCCGATCTGCGTGGTGACGTCGAGCGCGGTCGTCGGCTCGTCCGCGATCAGCAGCGCCGGGTCGTTCGCGATCGCGATCGCGATCGCGACGCGCTGGCGCATGCCGCCCGAGAGCTGGTGCGGCCACGCACGTGCGGCGACCTCCGGGCTCGGCAAGCCGGCGCGCGCGAGCAGCCGCAGGCTGCGCTCGCGAACGTCGCGCGTGCCCGCGTGCCCGGCGTGCACCTCGATTGCCTCCTCGACCTGCCGTCCCACGCGCAGCATCGGGTGGAGGCTGCTCTGCGGATCCTGCGGCACGTAGGCCATCCGGCGACCGAGCAGCGCGCGCCTGCGCGCGGGCGCGAGGCCCAGCAGGTCCTGTCCGTCGAGGTGCACGCTGCCCGCGCTGACCCGCGCGCCCGGCGCGAGCAGCCCGAGCAGCGACAGCGCGGTGACCGACTTCCCCGAGCCGGATTCGCCGACCAGCGCGACGCGATCGCCCGCGCGCACCTCGAAGCCGACGTCGTGCAGCACGCCCCGCTCGCCGCCGCCGTCGCGCGCGAACGCGACGCGCAGGCCGCGCACCGCGAGCAGCGGCGCCGCATCACGGTCCGGCGGGCCGTCGTGCGCCGCCGCGCGATCCGCGGGGGCGGCGACGCCGGTCGCGCCGGCCTCCGGGTCCAGCGCGTCGCGCAGGCCGTCGCCCAGCACGTTCAGTGCGACCACGATCGCGAAGATCGCCGCGCCCGGGACCAGCGAGAGGTGCGGCGCGGTCGCCATCAGGTGCCGGCCCTCCCCCAGCATGCCGCCGAGGTCCGCCAGCGGGGGCTGCGCGCCGAGGCCCAGGAAGGACAGACCCGCGGTCTCGAGGATCATCCAGCCGAGGCTGGTGGAGATCGCGATGACGATCACCGGCGCGGCGTTCGGCGCCAGCTCCGCGAGGAGGATGCGCGCGTCGGAGTAGCCGCTCACGCGCGCGGCGGCCACGAAGTCCTCGCGCATCAGCGCGAGCGCGGTGCCGCGCACGGTGCGCGCGAAGAACGGGACGTTGACGATCGCGATCGCGATCGCGGCGTTGCGAAGCCCCGGACCCAGCGCGGCCACGATGGCGAGCGCGAGCAGCAGGTACGGGAAGGCCATCAGCACGTCGACGCCGCGCATCAGCACCGCATCGGCGGCACGGCCGCGGTAGGCCGAGACGAGGCCGATCGCGCTGCCCGCGACGGCCGCGATCGCGACCGCGAACAGCGCCACCGCGAGGCTCAGTCGAGCGCCCCACACGAGGCGCGACAGCACGTCGCGGCCCAGTGCATCGGTGCCGAGCGGGTGGCCGTCACTGAGCGGCGGCGCGAGGCGCGCGGCGAGGTCGGTAGCGGCGGGATCCGCGAGCGGCAGCAGCGGCGCGGCCGCGGCCGCCGCCGCGAGTGCGAGCAGTGCGAGCCCGGCAGCGGCCGCCGGCCCGTGCCCGCGCAGGCGCCGCAGCAGCGCTCGCGGCGCGAGCCCGGCCGGAACGCGCACGGCGCTCACCGCGTCACGCCTCCACCCGCGGATCGATCGAGCGCTGCACCAGATCGGTCGCGAGGTTCACCAGCACGTATGCGCTCGAGAGCACCACCACCGTGCCCTGGACCAGCAGCAGATCGCGCGCCGCGATCGCGTCCACCATCGTGCGCCCCAGTCCGGGCCACTGGAACACCGTCTCGATGTAGATCGCTCCGCCCAGCACGAAGCCCGCCTGCAGGCCGATCACCGGCACGACGCGCGCGAGTGCCGCACGGAACGCGTGCCGGTAGAGGACGTGCGCCTCGCTCAGGCCCTTCGCGCGCGCGAAGCGTACGTAGCCCCGCTCCAGCACCTCCAGCATCGCGGTGCGTTGCAGGCGCGCGATCACGCCGGCCGGCACCACCCCGAGCGACAGCGCCGGCAGCACGAGGTGCACGACGCGATCGGCGAGGCCGCCAGCGCCGGGCCCGTACAGCCCGCTGATCCCGCTCACCGGGAGCAGCGGCAGCCACACCGCGAACACGAGCATCAGCAGCATCGCGAGCCAGAACGACGGCGTGGAGATGCCGGCCACTCCGGCAAGCGTCAGCAGCCGGTCCGGCCAGCGCGCACGGTGCACCGCGGCGACGGTTCCGGCGAGCAGGCCGAGCAGCGTCCCGGGCAGCAGCGCGGCGGCGGCCAGCACCAGCGTGGCCGGCAGGCGTTCCTCGATCACGGCCCGCACCGGGCGGTCCAGCGAGTACGCGCGTCCGAGCTCGCCGTGGAGCAGATTGTCCAGCCACGCCAGGTAGCGTGCCGGCAGCGGCTGATCCAGGCCCAGCGAGCGCTCCAGCGCGGCGGCGCGCTCCGGCGTCGCGTAGGGCCCGAGGATCGCGAGCGCGGTGTCACCCGGGATCACCGCCATCAGCACGAACACCACCAGCGTGATGCCCAGCAGCACCAGGGGCAGCTGCAGCACGCGCCGCGCGAGGTAGCCGATCATCGTGTGCGCTCCTTGTGCACGCCGGCGAGATGCAGGAAGAACGAGGGCTCCAGCGTGAGCCCGCGCACGCGCACTCGGGCCACCGCGTTCTGCTTCCAGCTGGCGACGAACAGCCACGGCGCGTCCCCGTGCACGAGGCGCTGCACGCGCGAGTACAGCCGCGCGCGCCCGGACCGGTCGGTGGCGCGTCGGGCGCGCTCGACGAGGCGATCCACCTCGGGGTTGTCGTACCAGCCCGAGTTGAAGCCCTGAGGCGGATGCGCCGCCGAACGCAGCGCGAGGAACGGCAGGGTGTCCGGGTCGTTGGTCATCCACGCCATCTCGGCCATGTGCACGCCGCGGTCCAGCCCCGCATTGACCTTGTCGAGGAAGGTGTTCCACTCGTATGTCTCGATGCGCACGCGGATCCCCACTGCCGCGAGGTCGGCCTGTATCGCGGTCGCCATCTGCACCGGTGCGAGCATGCCGGAGCCGCCCTGTGGTGCGAGCAGCACCACGTCGACGCCGTCGCCGTGACCGGCCGCCTCGACCAGCGCGCGCGCACGCGCAGGGTCGTGCGGGTAGGGCGAGACGCGACCGTCCAGCGCCCAGCGGAACGCCGCCGGCACCGGGCCCGCGGCAACCGTGGCCGTGCCCTGCAGCACCCGCTCGACCAGCGCGCGCTTGTCCACGGCGAGATTGGCGGCGCGGCGCATGCGCACGTCGTCGAAGGGCGGCTCGCGCACGTTGAGGATCACGAACCACAGGTGGGGCCCCGCCTGCTCGTGCACGCGGAACGCGCTCGCGCGGCGGAACCAGCCGACGTGGTCGGCCGACACCTCGGGCACGATGTCCAGGCCGCCGCTCCTCAGCTCCGCGACGCGCGTCATCGGGTCGATCAGGGGGCGGAACACCAGCCGGCGGCTGCGCGCGTGCTCGCCCCAGTAGCGGTCGTTCCGGGTCAGCATCACACGGCGTCCGCCCTCCCACGCCTCGAACGCGAACGGGCCGGTACCCGACGGGTGGCGGCCCACGTCCTTGCCGTGGCGCCTCACTGCTGCCGGCGAGAGCATCAGGCCGGTGGGATACGCGAGGTTGGACAGCAGCGGCGCGAACGGCGCGTCGAGTCGCAGCACCACCTCGTGCGTGCCCGGCACCAGCACTTCGCGCACGCGCTCGAAGAAGAACGCCAGCGGAAACGGTCCGGTGTCGTGGTACGGATGGTCCTCGCGCAGCATGCGCTCGAAGTTGAACTTCACCGCCTGCGCGTCAAACGGCGTGCCGTCGTGGAAGCGCACACCCTCGCGCAGCCGGAAGCGGTACTCGAGGCCGTCGTCGGAGACCGACCAGCCGGTCGCGAGCGCCGGCGCAGGCTCGAGCGTTCCGGGCGCGTACCGCACCAGACCCTCGTAGACGTTGACCAGGATCCGGAAGTCGTTGAGCGCGGTGGTCACGTGCGGATCCAGCGACCTCGGCTCGGCGTTCAGGCCCACCGCGAGGGTGTCGTCGGGCGGGCGTGCGGCATCGGGGGCGAAGACCAGCGCCACCGCCGCCACGAGCACCGTGGCGGCGAGCAGCGCGGTCAGGATCTGCAGGGCGTGGGGACGTGTCAGCGCGGATCTCCGCCGGTGCGCGTGGGCTGCCGTCCATCTTAACGGTGCACCGCGCGCTGCCCGTCACGGCCGGACGGTGCACGCACGGCGTCTTCAGCAGGCGCATCGTCGTTCCTGCGCGAGAAGGTGATCTCAGCGCAGCTCGGCCCAGCGATGACAACTCGTGACGTGATCGTTGACCATCCCGACGGCCTGCATGAAGGCGTAGCAGGTCGTCGGCCCGACGAAGCGGAAGCCGCGGCGCTTGAGCTGCGCGCTCATGCGCCGCGACTCCTCGGTCTGCGCCGGCACGTCGCCGGCACGGGTGAAGCGATTGCACCGCGGGGTGCCGCCGACGAAGCCCCACGCGAAGGCCGCGAAGTCCTCGCCCGCGTCGCGCATCGCGAGGTACGCCCTCGCGTTCGCGACGAAGGCCTCGATCTTGCCGCGGTGGCGCACGATGCCGGGGTCCTTCACGAGGCGCTGCACGTCGCGCGCGGTGAAGCGCGCGATGCGCGCCGGGTCGAAGCCGGCGAA
>CBDUCN010000305.1:0-6167 GCA_965365655.1 uncultured Gammaproteobacteria bacterium
CCTGCAGCCTGAAGAACAGCCCCTCGCCGGCCGCCGGAGCGCTCAGCGCGAGCAGCGCGACGCAGGCGGCGAGCAGGCCGCAGGCACGGCGCCCACGTGGCGCGGGGCCCCGCTGGCGGGGCCTGTAGACTGGGCGGCGCATCGCCGAGGAGTATATCTTCCGCGATCATGACGCGGCGCCGCGGGCGACCGCGCGCCCCTGCCCCGAACGTGCCGATCGGATGAAGTGCTGGATCTACAAGGGCAAGCGCCGCGAGGAGACCTACCTCTACCTGCCGCAGGAGGACGACGTCTCGCGCGTGCCCGACGGGCTGCTGGACGCGATGGGCCCGCTGGAGCTGGTGATGAGCCTCACCCTGTCGTCCCGGCGCACGCTGGCCCGCGCGGATCCCGAGGAGGTCATGGCGCAGCTGCGCGAGCGCGGGTTCTATCTCCAGCTTCCGCCGGTGGACACTCCGGGACCCGACCGCATACAGTGACACCCGTCGTTCGCCGACCGGGACCCCGGCCATGAGCCGCGCCGCCGCCCCCGTCCTCCAGCGCTACTTCGAGCAGAACCAGCGCCGCACCTTCAACCCGGGGGCGGTGATCATCAGTGCCGGCGACTTCTCGAACTCGCTGTACTACATCCTGAAGGGCTCGGTGTCGGTGATCCTCGAGGACCAGGACGGTCACGAGATGGTGCTGGCCTACCTCAACGCGGGCGACTTCTTCGGCGAGGTCGGGCTGTTCGACGAGCGCCACGAGCGCAGCGCGTGGGTGCGCGCGCGCTCGAAGTGCGAGGTCGCCCAGATCAGCTACGAGCGGCTGCAGCAGCTGTGCCGGGACGAGCCGGACGTGATCCTCGCGATGCTGATGGATCTCTCGCTGCGGGTGCGCGACACCAGCCGCAAGGTGGGCGACCTGGCGTTCAAGGACGTGGCCGGGCGCATCGCGCGCGCGCTGCTCGATCTGTGCGACCAGCCGGACGCGAAGCCGCGCAAGGACGGCGTCGCGATCCAGGTCACCCGCCAGGAGCTCGGGCGCATCGTCGGCTGCTCGCGGGAGATGGCGAGCCGGGTGCTGAAGGGCATGGAGGAGCGCGGCACGGTCAG
The DNA here is from genome assembly GCA_965365655.1 of uncultured Gammaproteobacteria bacterium. Lineage (GTDB taxonomy): Bacteria > Pseudomonadota > Gammaproteobacteria > HK1 > HK1 > JBFHNV01. The sequence goes on from CBDUCN010000305.1 coordinate 1,095, forward strand.
CGTCGAGGGTCGCACGGTGGTGGTTCACCACGGGCCGCCGGCCTGACCGCACGCCGGGCCCGGCGCGCGGTGCCGGGCCGCTACAGGTTGCAGTCGAACAGGTGCAGCAGCCCCTGCAGCCGCTCCCCGTCGACCACCAGCAGCACCGTGATGTTGCGCTGCTCCATGATCTCCACCGCCTCCTGCACGCGGGTGTCCGCGCTGATGGTCAGCGGGTTCACCGACATGATCCGGTCCGCCTTCAGCGACAGCGCGTCGGCGCCGTGGTTCTCGAGCGTGCGCCGCAGGTCGCCGTCGGTGACCACGCCGACGATACGCTCGCCGTCCATCACGACGCAGATCCCCAGGCGGCCCGTGGACACCACGTGGAGCAGGTCCATCAGCGTCGTGTCCGCGGTCACGAGCGGGAGGTTGTCCGACTTCATCACGTCCCGCGCGCGCTGCAGCAGCCGCCGGCCGAGGCTTCCGCCGGGATGCAGCTCCGCGAACTCGTCGGCCTGGAAGCCCCGCGACGTCATCAGCGCCATCGCGAGCGCGTCGCCCAGCGCGAGCGCGGCGGTGGTCGACGCGGTGGGCGCGAGGCGCAGCGGGCAGGCCTCCTCCGCGACCGACGCGTCGAGGTGGAAGGTCGCGTGGCGCGCGAGCGTCGAGCGGGGATTGCCGGTCATCGCGACCAGCGAGATCCGGCGCTCCTCGAGGAACGGGATCAGGCGCACGATCTCCTCCGTCTCGCCGGAGTAGGACAGCGCCAGCACGACGTCGTCGGCGCCGAGCATCCCGAGGTCGCCGTGCCACGCCTCGCCCGGGTGCATGAAGAAGCTGCGGGTCCCGGTGCTCGCGAGCGTCGCCGAGATCTTGCGCGCGACGATCCCCGACTTGCCCATGCCCGTGCACACGAGCCGCCCCGGCGACGCGAGGATCAGCTCGACGGCGCCGTCGAAGCTGTCCGAGAGCCGGCCGCTCAGCGCCTCCAGCGCCCGCATCTCGATGCGCAGCACGTCTCTCGCGACGTCGGCGTGCGTCGTGGCGGCGCCTCCCGGGCGCTCGCCACCGGAGTCCACCGCGCGCCCGCCGGCCGGTGTCGCGCCCCGCTTCACGGCGCGCCGCCGTCGAAGTCGGCCGCGATCACCGCGAGGCAGTCCCCGTGGCCGACCAGCCCGGGATGGTGCCGCGACACCAGCAGCCCGTCGCAGCCCGCGCGGTACTCGTGCGGCGGCTCCGCCGGGCGGCTGAAGTTGTGCACGCGCGCGATGACGTCGCCGGCGCGCACCTCGTGCGCGAGCGGCGCGAGGAACTCGACGATGCCGTCGTGATCGCTGACGCAGAACGCGCCCGGGCCGTCGGTGGTGAGCAGGCGCGACGCCGGCCCCGGCCGCGGCCGCCGCGCGTGGCGCCCGCCGCCGGCCTCCAGCACGCCCAGGTGCGCGAGCAGGTTGACCACCCCGCGCTCGGCGATCGCGACGGTCTCCGGGACGGCCGTGCCGCCGCCGCCGAGCTCGGTGGACACGAACAGCTTGCCGAGATCCTCGACCACCGTGTCCAGCAGCCCCTCGGCGTCCAGCTCCTCGAGCACCAGCCCGTACGGCGCGTCGAACGCGCGCAGCGCGGCCAGCGTCGCCTGCATCCGCGCCGGGTCCGGCAGGCGGTGCACGATGGCGCTGGGCGCGAAGGTCAGCGTCCTGCCGCCGGAGTGGATGTCGAGCACGGCGTCCGCGCGCTGCACCAGCTCGCGGTACACGAAGTCCGCGATCATCTGCGTCACGCCGCCGCGCGGGTCACCGGGGAACGTGCGGTTCATGTTGCCGCCGTCGATCGGCGACGTGCGCCGGCCGGCGCGCACCGCGGGCAGGTTCAGGGCCGGCATGATGAAGACCGTGCCGCGCACGTCGGCGGCCTCGATCTCGCGCGCGAGGTTCATCAGCGCGATCGGCCCCTCGTACTCGTCGCCGTGGTTGCCCCCGGTGAGGAGCACGGTGGGACCCGCGCCGCCGGCGATCACGACCAGCGGCACCTGCACCGAGCCCCACGCGGAGTCGTCGCGCGAGTGCGGCACCGTGAGGTGCCCGAAATGCTTGCCGCGCGCCTCCAGGTCGACCGAGACCGACACCCGCGAGCGGCGCTCGGCGGGTTGCGCGCTCACTGCGCCGCCCGCCGGCTCGCCGGGCTCCGGGCCGCCCGATGCTCCCGGCGCCGCCTCGTGCGCAACCGGCCGTGCCCGCTCATACCTTGCGGTAGACCTCCGCGCCGGCCGCCTTGAACTCCTCGGCCTTCGCCTGCATGCCCTTCTCGAGCGCGACCTCGACGCTGTCGATGCCCTGGCTGGCCGCGTAGTCGCGCACGTCCTGGGTGATCTTCATCGAGCAGAACTTCGGCCCGCACATCGAGCAGAAGTGCGCGACCTTGTGCCCCTCCTTCGGCAGCGTCTGGTCGTGGAACTCGCGCGCGGTGTCCGGGTCCAGGCCGAGGTTGAACTGGTCCTCCCAGCGGAACTCGAAGCGCGCCTTGGACAGCGCGTTGTCGCGGATCTGCGCGCTCGGGTGGCCCTTCGCGAGGTCCGCCGCGTGCGCCGCGATCTTGTAGGTCACGATGCCGGTCTTCACGTCGTCGCGATCGGGAAGCCCCAGGTGCTCCTTCGGCGTCACGTAGCACAGCATCGCGCAGCCGTACCAGCCGATCATCGCCGCGCCGATGCCGGACGTGATGTGGTCGTAGCCCGGCGCGATGTCGGTGGTCAGCGGGCCCAGCGTGTAGAACGGCGCCTCGAAGCAGTCGCGCAGCTCCTTGTCCATGTTCTCCTTGATGAGCTGCATCGGCACGTGGCCCGGGCCCTCGATCATCACCTGCACGTCGTGCTCCCACGCGATCTTCGTGAGCTCGCCGAGCGTCTCCAGCTCCGCGAACTGCGCGTGGTCGTTGGCGTCGGCGAGCGAGCCGGGGCGCAGGCCATCGCCCAGCGAGAAGGCCACGTCGTAGGCCTTCATGATCTCGCAGATGTCCTCGAAGTGCTCGTAGAGGAAGCTCTCCCTGTGGTGGGTGAGGCACCACTTGGCCATGATCGAGCCGCCGCGCGACACGATGCCGGTGACCCGGTCCACGGTCATCGGCACGTACGCGAGACGCACGCCGGCGTGGATCGTGAAGTAGTCCACGCCCTGCTCCGCCTGCTCGATCAGCGTGTCGCGGAACACCTCCCACGTCAGGTCCTCGGCCACGCCGTCCACCTTCTCCAGCGCCTGGTAGATCGGCACCGTGCCGATCGGCACCGGGGAGTTCCTGATGATCCACTCGCGGGTCTCGTGGATGTTCTTGCCGGTGGACAGATCCATGACCGTGTCCGCGCCCCAGCGCGTGGCCCAGGTCATCTTCTCCACCTCCTCCTCGATGCCCGACGTCACCGCGGAGTTGCCGATGTTCGCGTTCACCTTCACCAGGAAGTTGCGCCCGATGATCATCGGCTCGCTCTCCGGGTGGTTGATGTTCGACGGGATGATCGCGCGGCCCTCGGCGACCTCCCGGCGCACGAACTCCGGCGTCACCTCCTCGGGCAGGTTCGCGCCGAAGGACATTCCCGGGTGGCGCCGGCGGCGCACCTCGTCGCGGTACGCGTCGAGCTTCATGTTCTCGCGGATCGCGATGAACTCCATCTCCGGCGTCACGATGCCCTGGCGCGCGTAGTGCATCTGCGAGACGTTCGCGCCGGGCTTCGCGCGGCGCGGTGCGCGCACGTGCCCGAAGCGGAGCTGCGCGAGCTTCGGGTCGTCGAGGCGAAGGCGCCCGTAGGCCGAGGTCGGCCCCTCGAGGCGCTCGGTGTCGCCGCGCTCCTCGATCCAGGGCTCGCGCAGCGCCGGCAGGCCGGCGCGCACGTCGATGGTCACGTCCGGGTCGGTGTACGGCCCGGAGGTGTCGTAGACGTAGATCGGCGGGTTCTTCTGGATGCCGGTGTTCGCGTGCGTGTCCGCGAGGCTGATCTCGCGGAACGGCACCTTGAGGTCCGGCCGGCTGCCGGCCTCGTAGACGCGGCGGGAACTGGGGAACGGCTGCTTGGCGCGGTCGTTCAGGCTGCCGCCTTCGCGGCCCTGGTCGTCGAATACGGCGGACATGTGCTCGCGTCTCCTCCCGGTGAGTCGGGTGCAGTGGCGGGGCCGCACCGGGAGAGAGCGGGAATTCGGGGCCCGAGGGCCGCGGAGCCGCTTCCCTGCGCCGGCATGACCCGGGTCAGGTTCGAAGGGTTTTTCTCAGCGATCCGCGCGTCGCGCGGCCGCACCCCCAGCGTTTTCACGACATTAGACGCCGGACGGGGGGGATGCAACGGGTGCTGCACGGGGCCATCGTGGAGGCGTCTACAGCGTTTCCCGTACCCCGAGGAACTCCTCCGGCGTGTAGACCGTCAAGCCGCCGCTGCGGAAGCCGGCCTGGTCCCGGGTCACGATGACCTCTATACCCGCGTGGCGTGCGGCCTCGTGAAGCACCGCATCCTCGAAATCGGCGAACGCGAGCCGCACCGCGTCGAGAAGCACCGTCCGGTTGACCGCCGCGATGTCGACCAGCGCGAGCAAGCGCTCGATCGCCTCGTCTGCCGCGGCGCCACCGCGTGCGCGGGCCACGAGATAGTGCACCGTGGTCACCGTGGTCGCGCACAGATAGCCGCTCATGGCGCCCTGCTCGAGCAGGCTGAACAGGCGCGCAGCCGGCCCTGCGAACGGGGCCCTGTCGATGAGCAGGTCGAGCACGACGTTGGTGTCGACCAGGACCCTCACCGGTGCTTGTCCACCAGGTGGCGGCGGTAGTCCGATTCGTCGACAGGGGCATCCGCCAGGATGCCGCGCAGGGATGCGACCAGCGGGGTGGATTGGGTGTCTTCAGCCGGCGCGCCGGGAACGTCCAACACCCGGAAATAGTCCGCGACCATCTGCGATACGGATCTTCCGGTCAGCCGGCTGTGGGCCTTGGCCCGCCGCACCAGCGCCTCGTCGAGTCGCAGGGTGAGCTTCGTCTGCATCGCCGTGCTCCATCGCCGTCATGCGTGACGTACAGAATATCTTCCTTTTGTACGTCACGCCATGCGCGGGCCCG
>CBDUCN010000306.1:0-6130 GCA_965365655.1 uncultured Gammaproteobacteria bacterium
CTCGGGCCGGTGACGGTGCTGCTCGCGGTGCCGCTGTACAAGTCGCTGCGGCTGGTGCGCCGCGCGGCCGTGCCGCTCGCGGTGGCGCTGCCGGTGGGCTCCTTGCTCGCGTCGCTGCCGGCGGTGCTGCTCGCTTTCTGGCTGGGTGCCACCGACGGCGTGATGCGGGCACTGGCCACGAAGTCGGTCACGACACCGATCGCGCTCGGCGTCACGGAGAGCCTGGGCGGGCTCACCGCGATCGCCGCGGTGGTCGTCGTGTTCTCGGGCGTGCTCGGCGGGATGATGGCAGGCGTGCTGTTCCGCGTCGCGCGGGTGCGATCGCCCGCGGCGCAGGGCTTCGCGCTGGGGCTCGCGGCGCACGGCATCGGCATCGGCCGGGCCGTGCAGATCGACGAGACGGCAGCCGCGTTCGCCGGGGTGGCGATGGGGATGAACGGGCTGGCCACGGCGCTGTGGGCGCCGGCGCTGGTGCCGGCGGTGATCCGGCTGCTGGAGTGACGGCGCCGGGCGCGCGCCCGCGGCTGCTATGCTCCGCCGATGGCGGGGCTCGGGCGCCGGAGACGCGTATCACGAGCGCACACAGACACCGGAAGGGGGAGCACGGCATGCGTCAGGGCACCAGGACCACGAGCGGTCGCGGCCGTCTCTACGACAGCATCGTCGACACGGTCGGCGACACGCCATGCGTGCGCATCAACCACCTCGCGCCCGAGCACGTGACGATGTACGTGAAGTGCGAGTTCTTCAACCCGGCCGCCTCGGTGAAGGATCGCCTCGCGCTCAGCATCGTCGAGGCTGCCGAGCGTGACGGTACGCTGAAGCCCGGCCAGACCGTGGTGGAGGCGACCAGCGGCAACACCGGGATCGGGCTCGCGATGGTGTGCGCCGCGAAAGGGTATCCGCTGGTCGTGACCATGGCCGACAGCTTCTCGGTCGAGCGCCGCAAGCTGATGCGCTTTCTCGGTGCGAAGGTGGTGCTCACGCCGCGCGAGCAGAAGGGCTACGGCATGTACCGCAAGGCGAAGGAGCTGGCCGAGGCCAACGGCTGGTTCCTCGCCCACCAGTTCGAGAGCGAGGCCAACGCCGACATCCACGAGGCCACCACCGCACGCGAGATCCTCGCTGACTTCGACGGCGCCCGGCTGGACTACTTCGTGAGCGGCTACGGCACCGGGGGCACCGTGGTCGGCGTCGGCCGCATGCTGCGCGCGCAGCGCCCGGACGTGAAGATCGTGTTGAGCGAGCCGGCCAATGCGCAGCTCCTGGGCAGCGGTCGCGCGCAGAAGCGCAACGACGCGCACGAGCCCGCCGAGAGCCATCCCGCGTTCGAGCCGCATCCGATCCAGGGCTGGACGCCGGACTTCATCCCGTGGGTGTTGCAGGAGGCGCTGGACGCGAATCTCTTCGACGAGCTGATCCCGGTGCCGGGACCCGTGGGGATGGAGTGGTCGCGCAAGCTGGCGCGCAGGGAAGGGATCTTCACCGGCGTCTCGGGCGGCTCCAGCTTTGCCGTCGCGATGCAGGTCGCGGAGAAGGCGCCCGCGGGCTCGGTGCTGCTCGCGATGCTGCCCGACACCGGCGAGCGCTACCTGTCCACGCCGCTGTTCGACGGCATCGAGGAGGTGATGGACGAAGACGAGATTGCGCTGATGAAGTCGACGCCCGGGTTCCAGATGAGCCTGTAGCGGCGGCCCCGGGGACGATGGCGAATCGGCGCTCCTGCCGCGCGGGCCGCCCGCGCTACGGTGCCTTCACCGGCCGTCGCGCCGCGTCCGGCCGGCGCACCGGCAGCTTCTTCGCCAGCCAGCCGTCGCGGGTGTGTACGCCGGCCGGAACGTCGACGACGTTGCGCACGCCGTTGCGGGCGAGCCAGCTCGCGAGGTACCGCGAGCGGCCCCCGGTCGCGCAGATGAGGCCGAGGGACACGGAAGGGTCTTCGCCGCGCAAGGCCAGCAGGTCGCGGACGAAGCCCTTGCTCGTCATGTCCAGCGCCCGCGCGACGTCGGGGATGCCGCTGTCGCGCCACTCGTCGGGCGTGCGGATGTCGACCAGGACCATCGAGCCGGACTCCGCGGCCGCTCGTGCCTCCTCGACGGACATGGTCCGAACCTCTGCTGCCGGGGCCGGAGCGGGGCTCGCCAGCAGCGCGGCCGTGAACGCGAGCACGCAGGCGCTGCGCAGCGCGAGGCGACGGGACGACAGGATGTTCCGATGCATGCTGGGGTCGGGCCGGGGGAGCCGGCCGGCAAGGCGTCAGTCCTGCATTCTAGAGCAGGCCGGGATCGGAGCGGACACGACGCAGCCGCGGCGCGGGCGCCGGCCCGAGGCATGCGGGCGCGCCGCGCGGAGCCGGCGAGCCGCAGCCCCGGCGGGAGTGGTCACGTGAGCAAGCTGTCCGACAACGTCGACTGGTACTACGTGCTGCGCGAGTTCTGGAGCGCGTACCGGTTCAGCTCTGCCGGAGGCAGCAAGCCCATCCGCTCGCACCAGCGCGACGTGCGCAACCTGCTCAGCGCGGAGATGGCACAGGACCCGCCGCTTCTCGAACGCGAGCCCGAGACGCTGCCGGTGTGTGCATGGCTGGGGCGAGCCCTGGACCAGGGGCTGCTCGAGCGCAGCGCCCCGCTGGTGCGCGCGGTGCGCCGCGTCGCGGACGAGCTGATGTGGCGCTACGGCTACGAGCGGGTGCCCCGCGGACTGGTGCGCAAGTACGCCTACGCCGAACTCATGGGTCCGCAGGGTCCGGTGGTCAGCGAACGCCTCATCCTCGGCCTTGTGCTCTTCGCGCCGCGCTGCACCTACCCGGCGCACGCGCACGACGGCATCAACGAGTCCTACATCTGCCTGAGCGGCGTCGTCTCCGAGGGCGACGCCGGGGTCTACGCGCCCGGCTCGATGCTGTTCACGCCGCCGAGCAAGTCGCACCGCATCACCACCGGGGACTTCGAGCCCACGCTGCTCGCGTACGCGTGGACGGGACCGACGGAGAAGCTGGTGCACCAGAAGATGGTCTTCTCGCGGGCGCGCGGGCGCTCGTCCTGAACGGCGGTGGCCGGTCGTCGCGGCGCACCGCGCGGTGCCGGGCGAAGGCCGTGCCGCCGCTACACCCGGCACGGACGTCCCGGCGACCGCTGCTGGCGCCGATCCGCGTGTGGTACGTTCGAACGGCACGCGGCGCGCCCGCGGCACGTCGATCACTTCAGCACGAGAGGAGTTGCCATGGCCTACGAAGGCATGATCGCGGAAACCGTCACCATCCGCGGCGACAACGGGGATCCCATCTCGGCCTACGTCGCGAGACCGCTGGGCCCCGGCCCGTTTCCCGGCATCGTGCTGGTGCACCACCTTCCGGGCTGGGACGAGTGGTACCGCGAGGCGACCCGCCGGTTCGCGCATCACGGCTACGCGGCGATCAGCCACAACCTGTACCAGCGCGCCGGCGAGGGCCGGGCGGACGACGTCGCGGCAAAGGTGCGCGCGGAGGGCGGCGTACCCGACGCGCAGGTGATCGGCGACACCGAGGGCGCGGTGCAGTGGCTGCGCGCGCAGCCGTGGCTGAACGGCAAGGTGGGCGTGATCGGCACGTGCTCCGGCGGCCGGCACACCTTCCTGTACGCGTGCCACACGAGCAGCATCGACGCGGCCGCCGACCTGTGGGGCGGGCGCGTGGTCATGGGCGAGGACGAGCTGAACGAGAAGACGCCCACCGCGCCGATCGACTTCACGAAGAACCTGTCGTGCCCGCTGCTCGGGCTGTTCGGCAACGACGACGCGGCGCCCACTCCGGCGCAGGTCGATCAGCACGAGGCGGAGCTCGAGAAGCACGGCAAGGACTACGAGTTCCACCGCTACGACGGCGCGGGCCACGGCTTCTTCTACTACGACCGGCCGATGTACCGCGTCGAGCAGGCCCTGGACGGCTGGAAGAAGGTGTTCGCGTTCTTCGAAAAGCACCTCGCGACGTAGCCGCCGGCATGTGCACGTCCATCGTCGAGATCGTCGACGCGCAGGGCGAGGGCAGGGGCGGGGACGGCTGGTTCCCGCTTGCCCGCGCGGTCGTCTCCTACGACCACCCGCACCACGCCCTGCTCGACGAGGCCATCTGCATCGACTTCGTGAACCCGGAACTCGGCCCCGGCGCGCGCGCGGCGGTGGAGATCACGCTGGAATCGGCGAAGGCGCTGAGCGCCGCGCTGACGCGGGCGATCGCGGCGGCCGAGGAGATGGAGGCGGAGAGGGGGAGATAGCGGGCTCGCGGGGACCCTTCGCCGCGACGCGATCGCGGCGCTGCGGCGTACCCCCTTCCGGGGGGTGAAGCGGCGACGGATCCACGCTACGGTAGCGACCGCGTGCAGAGGTCCGCCCGGCGTCGTTGCGTGTGTCGGGACGGCCGTCGCGCCGATGAGCTGCCGGCGTCGCGTCGGCAGCGGGCACGCGATGGTACGGCAGCGCCTCCGGACGCTGCCGCGAGCGCAACGGTGACACCGCGAGGGGAGATGCCGTCATGAGCTCACCGCCGCCTTCGGACGCTGACCACCACACCCGTGACCAGGACGAGCTGCTAGAGGCCGAGTCCCGGTGGATCGCCGAGCGGCGCAAGCTGTACCGCCCGGACGCGAAAGCCGGAGACCGCCCTGAAGACCTCGTCGGCCTCGCGCTGTCCGGCGGTGGGATTCGCTCGGCCACGTTCGGACTCGGCGTCATGCAGGCGCTCGCCGGGCACGGCGTGATGAAGCGCGTGGACTACCTGTCCACGGTGTCCGGCGGCGGCTACATCGGGTCCTCGCTGTCGTGGCTGCTCGGCAAGTACGGGCGGACCGGCGACGGGGACGACGCGCGCGGGTTCGGGTGCGGCCCCGACGACTTTCCGCTGGGGACGCGCGACCGCGAGTCCGACTACCTGCGGCGCAAGCTTCCGGCGAGCGGCGACGAGGCGTCACCGCGCGACATCGTGCGCTGGCTGCGGCAGCACGGGCAGTACCTGACGCCGGGCGACGGGCTCAACACCATGGCCTTCGCCGCCGTGTGCCTGCGCGGCATCGTGCTCAGCTTCATCGTCTACTTCTCCATGATCACGTTGCTGACGCTGGTGCTGGTCAAGGTCGGCCTGCTGGACTACACGGGCGGCGCGGTGACCTGGGCGAGCTTGCCGGGGCTGCTGCATCTGGCGGCCTACGTGGCCGCCCTGCTCGTGCTCGCCGCGATAGCGTACTCGGTGGGTTCGCGCTTCACCCGAAAACAGGCGATGGACCCGATACCCGGCGATTGGTTGAGGGACTTCCAGCGCAACTCGTACAACTTCCGGCGCTTCCTGGAGCGCTGGGCAGGCGCGGGCTTCACGCTGGGTATCGGTCTGCTGGTGTTCGGCACCGTGCCGATCGTGTACCAGGCGCTGGGCGACCGCGTGGAGAACGCGGGCCTCGCCGGCGCGGTGTCTACCGTCCTCGGGATGCTGTCGGCGCTGGGTGTGTTTCGCGGCGACGACTCGAAGCGGCGCATTCCCGCCTCCGTCACCGCGACCGCGGGCGCCGCGCTGCTGGCGTACGGCCTGTTGTTGCTCGCGTTTTCCGTGTGCCGCGGGTTGGCCGGGTTGCAGGGAGGGCAGGTCGCGCTCGTCGTGCTGCTGATGGTTCTCGCGGTCGTCGTGCTGGGCGTGGTGACGAACACCAACTACGTGTCGATCCACCGCTACTACCGTGACCGTCTGATGGAGACGTTCATGCCCGATCTGCCGCTGGATCCGGACAAGCCATCGGAAGGCGCCACGGGCGCCAACGCGCAGATGATCCAGCATGCCGCCAACCCCCACGCGCCGTACCACCTGATCAACGCGAACATCGTGCTCGTCCATTCCAAGGTGCCGCGCTTCCGCGGCAGGGGCGGCGACTGCTTCGTGCTGTCGAAGGAGTACTGCGGCAGCCGGGCGACGGGCTGGACTCGCAGCACCGACTTCATGGGCGGCAACCTGTCGCTGCCGAGCGCGATGGCGGTCTCCGGCGCGGCGGCGCACCCGAACACCGGAGCGGGCGGCGAAGGGGTGACGCGCAACTACTTCGTCGCGTTCCTGATGGCCTTCCTGAACATCCGGCTCGGCCTGTGGGCGCGCAACCCGGAGCCGCGCACGGGG
>CBDUCN010000307.1:0-6121 GCA_965365655.1 uncultured Gammaproteobacteria bacterium
TGCTGCGGGTCGACCACGGCTCGGTGATCGGCGCCTGCGCGAGCTGCCACAACGGCGTCACGGCGACGGGCAAGTCGCCGACCCACCTGCAGACGACGGCCGCGTGCGACGACTGCCACACGACGGCGTCGTGGGCCGGCGCGCGCTTCGACCACGGCAACGTGACGCAGCCCTGCGCGACCTGCCACAACGGCACCACCGCGACCGGCAAGGGCGCGACGCACATCGCGACCACGAACGCGTGCGAGGACTGCCACGCGACCAGCGGCTGGCGCCCCGTGCTGCGGGTCGACCACGGCTCGGTGATCGGCGCCTGCGCGAGCTGCCACAACGGAACCACCGCGACCGGCAAGTCGCCGACGCATCTGCCGACCGGAAACACCTGTGACGACTGCCACGTGACCAGCGCCTGGACGACGGTGCGCTTCGATCACGGCGGGATCACAGCGCCGTGCAGCACCTGCCACAACGGCATCCAGGCCACCGGAAAGCATCCGCAGCACATTCCCACCAGCGGACAGTGCGATGCCTGCCACAGCACCATCGCGTGGATTCCCGCGAGCTTCGATCACGCATCCGTCACCACCGGCTGCGCGAGCTGCCACAACGGCGTGACCGCGACCGGCAAGAGCGCGAGCCACTTCGTGACGACGCTCGAGTGCAACGCGTGCCACAACACCACGGTGTGGACGCCCGTGCGGTTCACGCACAGCTCGCCGAACTATCCCGGCGACCACAGGCAGGCGCCGGCGTGCAACGCGTGCCACCTCGGGAACTCCCAGGTCATGACGTGGCGCTTCCCGGCCTACCAGCCGGACTGCGCCGGCTGTCACGCCGACGATTTCGATCCCGGCGAGCACAACGGCACGGTGTCCGAGTACCGGAACTGCGCCGGCCCCTGTCACAACGGGCGCACCGGCGAGCACTCGGTGAACCGGGCCGGCTGGTAAACCCTCACGTCACGGCAACAGAGCAGACGAAGGAGAACTCTCATGAGAATGAGCGAGATGGCGCTGACGATGGTCCTTTCCCTGGGCATTGCCGACGCGGGTGCCGCCGGCGCGGCGACGACCTCGCCGTCCGACTGCGACCGCCTCGCGTCCCATCCGTGGGATCCCGAGCGTGTCGCCCAGCCGGTGTACTGGAACCGCATCCCCCCGGACAAGGCAGTGGCCGCGTGCCGCGAAGCGGTGGAGGCCGATGCGACCCCGCACAACATGTTCCTGTATGCGCGTGCTCTCGCGAAGGCCCGGCGCTTCGAGGAGGCCGTTGACTGGCTGCTGCAGGCCGCCCACGCGGGCTACGCGCAGGCCGAGTTCTCGCTCGGCGACAGCTTCGAGTACGGCGAAGGCGTGCCGCGCGACGTCGAGCAGGCGCGGTCGTGGTACGCACGCGCCGCCAGCCACGGCCACGAGAAGGCGAGGTCCAGACTGAGCGCCTGGTAGCGCCGCGGCAGGCACGGGACGGCTGCGTGAGCGCCCGCATGGCGCACGTCCGGGGGCGGCGCCGCGCCCGCTGCGCGCGGGTTCATGGAGGGGAGGTATGCGGTGTCCAACGCACGTGACGCGCTGACGCTCGCGGCAGCATCTGCTGCGATTGCGGTCCTGATCGCGTTCGCAGCGGACGCACCTGCGCAACGCGTCACCGGGCGCATCGTCGCCGGCGCACAGATCTACGAGGACGAAGGGTGCGACTTCCTGCGCGTGCAGTTCTCGATCCCGATGAGCTACACGAGCCACTTCCCGGAACACGCGGGCGACGTGCTGCTCGTGCGGGTCACGCCGCATCCGCTGACCGGCGACGACCGCGAGGCGTCGCTGTCCCGGGAGGCGGTGCGGCCGCCCTACAGCGTCGACCTTCCGGTGGTCAACGTGTCCTATGACGGCGGAACGCTGGAAGGGCCGGTGCTGCGCGTCGAGTTCCGCCGCCCGCTGAGCTACTCGGTCGGACAGGGCAGCGATTTCCGCAGCATCCTGATCGGCGTGCCGGGCCCCGAGCGCGCGACGCCGTGCAACTGAGGCCCGCGCTGCGCCCGGGGACGCGGCCCGGCGCGTCGAGCCGTGGTGCGCCCGACCGAGGCTCCCGCTCGCGTTCGCATCCGACACCGCGAGCGGGCAGCCCGTTCCGGCTGCCCGCCGCCGCAGGGATCGCGCTCCTGGTCCTGGCCTGCACTGCCGCGCACGCGCAGGTGCGCGGCCGCCTGCTCGAAGCCGCGCGCGTGGACGACGCTCGTGGCACGCTCACGGTCCGCTTCAACGCGCCGGTGAACGTGTCCACGTACACGCCGCGCCGGGAGGGCAGACTGCTGCGCATCGGCCTGCGCCTCGCAGGGGTGAGCTCCACCGGAATCTCGGCACGCGAGACACTGCGCGCGGCGCCCACGGCCGCGGTGCCGGTCAGCGACATCCGGTTCCAGGTCGAGTCCGGCCTCGAACCGACCCTGGAGCTCGCGTTCACCCGCACGGCGCGCTTCGACGTCGCGGCAGGCAGCGACGCGCGCAGCGTCGTGATCACCTTCGAGAAGGAGGCCGCAGTCGCGGCGCCCGCGCCGCGCCCGCCGCAGGGCAGCGCCGCGCCTGCCGCACGGCCACCGGCGCCGACGCCGCCGGCCGCCGCCACCGCGCCGTCGACGCCCGCGGCACCCGCACCACCGGCGCCCGCACCGGTGCGAGCGCCCGAGCGACCGACCGACGAAGAACGGCCCTACGCGATCAATCTGATGTCGAGCAGCGCGCCGGTGGACCTCGGCACCATCGCGCTGGATCCCGAGCACGCCGACCTCGCCCTGTACACCGTGCAGTTCGAGGCCGGCGGCAAGGTCCTGAACCGGGTACGGGTGGGCTTCTTCGCGTCGATCGCGGCCGCGGAGGCCGTCGCGGTGCGGCTGCGCGAGCGCTATCCCGGCGCATGGGTCGCGCGGGCGTCACGGACCGAACGCGCGCGCTTCGCGGGGTCCGGTCGGGCGGCACCGGGCCCGCGCCCGGCGACACAGCCCGGCACGAGTCCTGGGCCGCGCACGCCGCGGGCGGCGCGCGCGCCGGCGAGCGACGTGCCGCGGGTGCCGCTGTCGCCGCAGCGCCAGGAGGCGCTTCGCGAGGAAGGCCGCAACGCGATGACCGCAAAGGACTACCGCACCGCGATCCGTGTGTTCGGCAAGCTGCAGCGCGACGGAGACGACGCGGCGCGCAAGGAGGCGCAGGAGCTTCTCGCGCTCGCGCGCGAGCGCAATGGCCAGCTCGCGCAGGCGAAGGCCGAATACGAGACGTACCTCGAGCGATACCCGGACGGCGAGGACGCGGAGCGCGTGCGCCAGCGCCTGCAGGGGCTGCTCACCGCACGGCGCGCGGAGCAGGCTCCCCTGCGCGAGTCGAGCCGGCAGGCGGACGGCGCGAGCGCGTCCCCGTGGCGCGTGTTCGGCAGCTTCTCGCAGTTCTATCGCAACCTGACGCGACGGGTCGACGGCGGCGCGCACGACGTCGTGCTGTCCTCGCTGCCGACCGACCTGAGCGTGTCGGCGGCCGGCGCCGCGTCCGGGTACGACCTGCGGGCGGACTTCACCGGTGGATACGAGCACGATTTCCTGGATTCCAGCGACAGCGAGGCAAGCATCAGCACCATGTCGGTGTTTGCGGAGCGTGGCGACTGGGGGCTGTCGGCCGAGGTCGGCCGCCAGACGCGCAGCTCGGGCGGCGTGCTCGGGCGCTTCGACGGCGCGGTGCTCTCCTACGGGCTGTCGAGCACCACACGGGTCAACGCGGTGTTCGGATACCCCGTGCTGCGCACGTCCGACACGTCGCTGAACAGCGACGAGTACTTCTACGGCATGAGCGTCGAGCTCGGGGGGCTGGTCAGCAACTGGGAGTTCATCCTGTCGGCGATCGAGCAGCGCGAGGACGGGCTCGTCGAGCGCCGCGCCATCGGCGGCGAGACACGGTACTTCGACAGGGGACGATCGCTGTTCGTGCTCATGGACTACGACATCAAGTTCGCGGAGCTGAACACGCTGCTCGCGCTGGGCACGCTTACTTTCGACAACGGCGCCTCGCTGAATGCGTCCTTCGACAGGCGAAAGAGCCCGGTCCTCACGATCACGAACGCGCTGCAGGGCCTGTTCATCGGCGGCGTGCCGATCACGACCATCAGCGAGGCGCGGCGGATCTTCTCCGACGAGGAGCTCGAGCAGTTCGCGCGCGACCGGGACACCACCATCACGACGGCGACGCTGAGCGGCACGCTGCCCGTGAGCGAGAAGCTCCAGGTCTCGGCGGACGTGACCGCGACGCACACCACAGACACGGCGGCGACCTTCGATCCCCGGCTGGACTTCGGCGCGGTCGGCGGCAGCTCGGGTACCGGCGTGGATTTCCTGTACAACCTGCAGCTCATCGGCAGCAGCGTCATCAAGCCCGGCGACATCGGGATCGTGGGCGTGCGCTACTCCGATCTCAACCTGTCGGACGTCTACTCGCTGAACCTCAATGCACGCTATCCGGTGTCCGACAGGATCCGGGTGAACCCGCGAATCGACTTCATCTACCGCGCCAACGACCGCGATTCCGGCGAGCGGTTCACGTTCCGACCGGACCTGCGGCTGGAGTACCGGCCCACGCGCCGCTCCCAGATCGAGGCGGAGTTCCTGTTCGAGTGGCTCAAGGACCGTGCGCCGCTGGGCGACAGCCTGCTGCGCACGTTCGGCTTCAACCTGGGATACCGGCTGGACTTCTGAGGGCTGCGGACAGCGCCGGCCGGCGGGGATTCGACGAGGCGGCGGGTGCAGGTGCTCCGGGCGAGCGGGCCATGACAGCGGCCGCACTGACCGCGCTGCCCTGGAGCCACGGCCGCGAGCGCCGGGCGACGACGCCCGACGCCTCGAACGGCACGGTGCACGCCCCGGTCCGAAACCGGTGCTTCAGCCCGCAGACCGCCGCGCCGTCTGCGCCACGAGCGGGACGCGCATGGGCGGTCGCCGGAGGCTGGACCTTGCGGCGCTCCGCGGGGGCAGACGAATTCCCTTCCCGTCCGCTACACTCTGGGGCAGTCGGCTCAATGGCATTCGACGCGAGACCTGTCGTCACCCGGCGACGCCGCGTCAGGGCCGAAGGAGACCGCATGGAGTCGTTCCTCGACCAGGCGGTGGCGATCGCGGCGGAGGCGCTCGGCGACTGGCGCTTCTGGTTCGTGCATGTCTGCACCTGGACCTTCGTGTACAAGACCAAGGTGCTGTGGGATTCCCTGCGTCCCGCCAAGCGTCGCCGCGTGACCGAGCTGGTTTCCGCAGGCGTTGCCGCGAGCTTCGCGTTGTGGGCATTCACGGGCGAGGAGCATGCCGTCAAGATCGCCGTCTCGATGGGCCTGATCAGCCCCTATCTGTACAAGTTCCTGGTGGGCGCCGTCGGACACTACCGGCCCGAATGGGTCGCCTGGCTCAAGCCGAAGCGCTATGTCCTCGAGGTCGTCGAGTCGCAGGATTCGGGCGAGAAGACGGCGCTCTACATCCGCGAGGACGGCGAGAAGACCGTTCGACTGAGCACCACGCAGCTCGACACCTTCCGTGGTTCCGTGGAGGACCTGGTCTCCGCGGACGGGCCGTCCGGGGCGGACGACGCGCAGGACGACAAGACGGTGCGGCTGACGCCCGCCGAGATGGAGGCGATTCGCGCCCGGTGGCAGTAGCGGGCTCGCGCCCGGGCCGGCCGCACCGGGACGTCCATCGGCTCCTGTAAGGGCATCGCGAGGCGCCGACGGGGCCCTCCAGCAGCGTGCCCATGCCGTCGTGGACGACGTCAACGACGGGCGCTCTCGCTCGAGGACCGGTCGGTCCGCACCGGCTGCGGCGTCGACAACGTCGGCGGACCGGTGACGGTCAGCTCTTGATGATGGCGAGCAGCTCATCCTTGTGATGCAGACGCTTGTACTTGAGCCCTTCCAGGTACTCGTCGGAGGTGTTCTCCGCGCCCGCCTCGATGCGGTGAATCTCGTGGTCGAGCTTGTGGTACTCGTCGAACAACCTCGCGAAGTGGCTGTCCGCGAGCTTCAGCTCGTGAATCCGGTCCTTGTGCTCGGGAAATTCGTGCAGCAGATCGTGCTTCTCGATAGGCATTGAATCCAGTCTCCGGGTTGC
>CBDUCN010000308.1:0-6097 GCA_965365655.1 uncultured Gammaproteobacteria bacterium
CGCCGCCTCCGACGAGGTAGGCCTTGAAGCCGGCCTCCTGGAGCGTGTCCAGGACACGCAGCGCGCCTGTGCTGACTTGTTCCCGCGTGATGCCGTGGTCGGCCTGCGGAATGACTGTTGGTTGCGTGATGGTTCGCACCCCGTTACACGGGAAACAACACCTAAGGCGGGCTGCCGGAGCCGTATTTCTTCCAGGCAGGCCGCTCGCGGCACGGGGGTGTGCCGCTGCTCGCCATTCGAGTCCCGGGTGGGTTCGGGTCGAGTGCGCCGGGAGCGCGAGCCCCCGGGGCGAAGGGTCGGGCGGCGCGTTGCGTCGCTCTCGATCCCGTCGACCGGCATTGAGACACCGGCCGAGCGCTGCAATAATACCAACTGTCGCCGGGCCGTCCAGTCCGGCGTCACATTTTGAAGGCTCCCTTCGTCTAGTGGTCCAGGATACCGCCCTCTCACGGCGGGGACAGGGGTTCGAACCCCCTAGGGAGCGCCACCTTCCGAAGCATCCGGTCCCGGCGGCGCAGCGCGCCGCCGGGACCGGGCCATGCCGCCCTCAGATCTCCCGGCGCACCGCCTCGTAGATCGCGTCGGTCTCGGGTGACGGCGGCTCGCCGCGCTCGGCGAGCATCAGGCTCTTCAGGTTCGCGTACGCCTCGACGGCCTCCGCCGCGCGCCCCAGGTCGCGCAGGCTCAGCATCAGGCGGCGATGGAAGGCCTCCGCCAGCGGGTCCTGGTCGATCGCGCGGCGATAGAAGGCCAGCGCCTGCTCCGGGGCGCCCGCGCGCTCGCACGCCCGTGCGAGGTCGTCCAGCCCGCCCAGCACCCGGTTGCGCAGGCGCTCGCGCAGCGGCCGGAAGGCCTCCTCGTGCTCGCCGTCCATGAACGGACCCGCATACAGGTCCAGCAGCGCGGCACCCAGGCGCGCCGGCTCGCCGTCGGCGGCGCCGTCGTGCTCCAGCGCCTCGATGCGCGACAGCACCTCGTCCAGCGTGTCCAGGTCCAGGCGGCACAGCTCACGGTCCAGGCTCAGGCGGCCGTGGCGCAGCACCACGGCGCCGTCCTCGCCCAGCAGCTTGCGCAGCCTGTGCAGCGCCGTGGTCAGCGAGCCGCGCGCGTAGCCGGCATCCACCCTCGGCCACAGCAGCGCGATCAGCGCGGCCTCGGCCACGCGCTCGCCGCCCAGCCCCGCAAGCGCCTTCATCAGCGCGAGCGGCTTGCCGGACAGCGCCCGCGCGCGGTCGCCGTTGCGGCGCACGCGGAAGCCGCCGAGCGTGCGCACCTCGATGGGCCACGGCCAGAGGCTGCGCCGGTGGCCGCCGCCCGGCGGGCGCAGGCCGCGGCCACGGATCAGCGCGTGCACGAAGTCACGCTCGATGCCCGCCTCCAGCGCCACCGCGAGCACCCGCGACATCGCCTGCGGGTTCCAGCCCAGGAAGTGACCGAAGCCGTGCTCGCGTCCCACCGCGAGGCCGCGGCGCAGCGCCGCGAGGCCGAGGCGCTCGCGCCCGGCGGCGAGCAGCACGTCGGCGGCGCTCAGCAGCGTCGCGAACTCCAGCAGCCGGTTGTTGATGCGCCGCGTCACGCGGTAGACGCGGCGCATCTCGAGCTGCGCGCGCGCGAGATCGCCGCGCCCGGCGAGCACCTGCGCGAGGCCGGTGCGGCACAGCGCGGCGAAGAACGGGCAGCCGGCCTCCTCGGCCAGCGCCAGCGCGGTGCGCTGCTCGCGCCACGCCGCGTCCAGCTCGCCCTGCAGCAGCGCGTGCCACGCGCGGTGGTAGTGGTAGCCGGCACGGTCGAGGCGCCGCGCCCCCTGCGCGTAGTCCTGCATGCGCAGCAGCAGCTCCGAGGCGGTGTCCAGGTCGCCCACCGCGAGCGCGCCCGCGACGCCGTTCGACAGCAGGTGGTAGCTCCACAGGTGCACGCCCGTCTCGTCGGCGATCTCCAGTCCGTCCACCACCGCCTTCAGGCACGGCTCGGCGTCGGCGTTGAGCATGTGGAACATCGACTCCACGGCCTTCAGCGTGGTGCGCTCCAGGGGTTGCGCCTCCGGGCTCTCCGCCTGCGCCCGCAGCAGGCGCAGGAAGGCCTGCGCCTGCTCGAACTGACCGGTGTAGTTGAGGTTGATCGCGAGCAGGAGCCAGGTGGACAGGCGAAGCTGCGCGTCGGTCAGGGTCTCGCAGGCCGCCACCGCGCGCTCCGCCCAGGCGCCGATCGCCGGGTGGTGCGGCTGGCGGAACACCAGCGCCATGAACAGGCACACGGCGAGCCGGGCCCGCGCCTCGGCGCCGATCGGCTCCGCATCGTCGACGGCCTCGACCCGCGCGATCCACGCGTCCAGCGCCGAGAGGTCGTCGAGCGCGTAGATCACCGCGTGCATCGCGTTCGCGGCGCTCAGCGCGCGGCCGTCGGCGCCGGCCGCGCCCAGCGCTTCGAAGCCGGCATAGGCCTCGGCGAACAGGCGCTCGGCGCGCCGCGGGTCGCGCTGGAAGCGGCACGCCCCCTGCCAGAAGCACAGCCACGGGTCGGCGCGCAGCAGCGCCGCCGGGAGGGCGGCCAGCCAGCGCTCCAGCGTCTGCGCCCGGCCCTCGGCGAACACGTGCCCGGCGTGGCGCAGCAGCGCGCCGGCCAGCGTCGGGGCGTCGGCGTGCGCGTGCAGCAGGCGCAGCGCCGCGTCCACGGCTCCGTCGGCCTCCAGCAGCGCCGCCGCCTCGCGGGTCAACGATGCGCGCGCGGCGGGCGGGATCTCGCGTTCCGCCCGCGCCAGCAGGTACTCGCGCAGCAGCGGGTGGCACTGGTAGACCGGCCCCTGCCGGCCACGCTTCACGGACACCATCTGGTGGCGCCGGTGCAGCGCGTGCAGCAGCTCGCCGGCGCGCGGCTCGCGCGCGACCCGCGCCGCGAGCTGCACGCTCATCTCCTCCAGCATCGCCGTGCGGGTGAGCAGTGCCTGGACCTCGGGCTCGAAAGTGGAGAACACCTCGCCCGCGAGGTACTGGAAGAGCAGCTCCGGCGCGGCGTCGCCGGCGGGCATTCCGGGGGCCGCGCCGTGTCCCTGCTCCAGGGCCAGGATCAGCGCCGCCGCCCAGCCGCCGGTGCGCCGGTACAGGGCCGCGCGCTCCGCGTCACCGGCCGGCGCGCGGCCGTTGCCGGCGAGGTGCGCGTCGACGATCGCATCGGACTCTTCGCGGGTAAGGCGCAGGTCTTCCCAGTCCAGCACCTCCAGCTCGCGGTTCGCACGCAGGCGGATCAGCGCCTGCGGCGGAGGTGCGCGGCTGATCGCGACCATCGCGCCCTCGGCCGGCATCTCGGCGGCGGCATCGCGCAGCATCTGGTGCACCAGGCTGTCGGCGGCCAGCTCGTGGTAGTTGTCGAACACCAGCAGGAACGGCGCGTCCAGCACCTCGAACAGGCGGCGGAACCAGTGCCGCGCGAAGGCCCGCGGCTCGGAGCGGTACTCGGCGGTGAACAGCGGCAGCCGCGCGGCGCGCTCCTGCGCCGCCTCGCCCAGGTAGAGACACAGCGTCGCCGGATCGGCGTCGCCCGCGTCCATCTGGTACCACAGGCCGTTGCCGGCACGTGCCTCCAGGTAGCTGCACACCAGGCTGGTCTTGCCGCAACCGGGCGGGCCGTGCACCCACACCAGCGGCGCGCGACGCCGCGCGTCCAGCGCCGCGAACAGCCGCTCGCGCGGCAGCACGCTGCCCGCGCTCGGTCGCGTGGTCTTGGCGAGCGACGCGCCGCGCTCCATGGTCTCCCCTCCCCGGCTCCTCCACCCTCCCGGCCGGTGCCGGGCATCGCCGCAGGGTGCGCGCCGCCCGGGGCGCCGCGACCGACGGCCAGCCGGCGGGCGCCGGCGTGCGGGCGACGGCGAATTTAGCGACTAATGCGCCCGCTGAGAACCGGATTCCTCGGCCCGCAGGCCGGCGCGCGAGGGGCGGGATAGAATCCGCGGCCGCAATGACTTCATGCACGGCAGCTCCATGACCACCGACGGCACCGCCAAATCGACCCCTGAAGACCCCGCGTCCGGCGCGGTCGAGATGTACAGCTCCGAGTGGTGTCCGTTCTGCCAGATGGCCGCACGCCTGCTGGACCGCAAGGGCGCCGCGGTCACCGTGCACTCGGTGGACGGCCAGCCCGCGGTGCGCGCCGAGATGGAGGAGCGCTCCGGCCGGCGCACCGTGCCGCAGATCTTCATCGGCGGCCATCACGTCGGCGGCTGCGATGACCTGCAGATCCTCGAGGTGGAGGGTCGCCTCGACGCCCTGCTCGCCGGCCGGGAGGCATGAGCGACGGCGGCGCCGCACCGGCGGAGCTGCGCATCGACAAGTGGCTGTGGGCCGCGCGCTTCTTCAAGACGCGCAGTGCCGCCGCGGCCGCGGTCAGCGGCGGCAAGGTGGAGGTAGACGGCGAGAAGGCGAAGCCCTCGCGGCGGGTGCGCACCGGCTCGCGGCTCACCATCCGACGCGGAGAGACGGTGTTCCAGGTCGTGGTGCAGGGCGTGAACGCGCAGCGGCGGCCCGCCTCCGAGGCGGCGGCGTTGTACGAGGAGACGCCGCAGAGCGTGGCCGCGCGCACCGCCGAGCAGGCGCGCCGGGCGCAGGCGGAGCGCCGGCGCCAGCTTCGCCTGGGACGGCCCGACAAGCGCGAGCGCCGCGAGCTGGGACGCCTGAAGAGCCAGTGGGACGGACGGGGCGACGGCTAGCGGGCCGTCGACTTCCGACAGCCTGCGCCCGGCACGGGTACGCGCCGGGATGAATCGAGCACGCAAGTGATCGATTCACGGCGCGAGCGGGAGACCGCCCACGAGGTCCACCTCGGCGCGACGCGAGTGGGAACTCGACGGGACGTCGAAGTTCGACGACCTGCCAGCGGCACGCGGCCGTTGCGACGACGCGGCGCGCTCACGCGCGGCGCGTAGAGTGCCGGCACGGCGGACGGGTGTTCGCCGACCGACCCGGGTCCGCCGCGATGCCCTTCCTTCACATTCCCGAGCTGCGCGCCGAGACCCCGGCCTGCACCGCAGGCGTGCATCTGAACAACGCGAGCGCCGCCCTGGCGCCGGAGCCGGTGATGCACGCGATGCGCGTCTACCTGGACGACGAGCTCGCGCTGGGTCCGCACGCCGCCGGCGAGCGGCATGCCGAACGCGTCGAGCAGGTGCTGACGAGCGTCGCGCGCCTTGCCGGCGCCGCGCGGGTGGAGTGCTTCGACACCGTGGCCCGCACCTTCGCGCTGATGATGGGCGCGATCGACTGGCGCGAGGGCGATCGCCTGCTGCTCTCGCGCAGCGAGTGGGGGCCGGTGATCGCCGCGGCCGGCGACCTCGCGCGCATCGCGGGTCTGCGCGTGGAGTGGGTGCCGGTGCACGACACCGGCGAGGTGGACGAGGAGTCGCTGGCCGATCGAATGGACGACCGGGTGCGGCTGGTGTCACTGCCGTTGCTGCCGGCGCTGGGCGGGCGGCCCCGGCTGCACGCGCGCTTCGCGCGCCCCGACGGCTGCCTGGTGTTCGGCGACGGGGCGCAGGCGCTCGGCCAGCTGCCGTTCGACCTCGCGGACTCCGGCTACGACGTCGTGGTGGGCACGGCCCGAAAGTGGCTGCGCGGCCCGCGCGGCATCGCGTTCGCGGGCTTCTCCGAGCGCGGCGCGGGACTGCTGGAACGGGCGCGCTGGCTGGGCAGCACGCCCGGGCGCAGCACGGTCACCTCCGACTACAGCCGGCTGCTGCGCATCGGCCTCGGCGCGGCTGCGGACTATGCGCTGGGCCTCGGCATCGAGCGCATCCAGGCGCGCATCGCGGCGCTCGCCGGGGACCTGCACGCGCGCCTCGACGCGATCCCCGGCGTCGCCCCGGTGTATGCCGCGCCGCGCACCGGGATCGTCGCGTTCTCGGTGACCGGTCACGAGGAGGCGCTCGTGAGCACGCTGGCCCGCCAGCGCATCCGCGTGGCGCTGCTGGACGCGCGCTACCACCCGGTGCTGTTCGAGGACCTCGGGCTTCGCCGCGTCGTGCGCGTGTCGCCGCACTACTACAACACCGAGGACGAGCTGGAGGCCTGCGCCGACGCGGTGGAGCGCGCGCTGGCCGCGTAGGCACGGC
>CBDUCN010000309.1:0-6079 GCA_965365655.1 uncultured Gammaproteobacteria bacterium
CGGGCGCGGACGACGATGCGCGATGGCGCCTGCTGCTGTTCGACGGCGAGGACTGCGGCTACTGCGCGCGCTGGCAAGCAGAGGTCGGAGGCACGTACGGACTCACCCGTGAAGGGCGCGTCGCGCCGCTGTCGCGCAGCGCGCTGGCCGACGGCGTTCCGGACGGCGTGACTCTGCGCGCGCCCGTGCGGTACACGCCGACCTTCGTGCTGCTGGACGCGGCCGGCAACGAGCGCGGCCGCATCACAGGCTATCTCGGCGAGGATCAGTTCTGGGGTCTGCTGACGGTATTGATCGAGCGCGAAGCGATCGCCGAATGAACACGCTTCTTCTTGCGGTGCAGCATATATTCGATCTTGATATATCGTTTCGTGTCTAAGTATATTCGGTGCCGTTCGCGGCGGCGTCGTCGCAGCGGATCGAGAAGCGAGCCCCGCCGGAGAGCGGGCGCCTGGAAAGGCCAAAGGCCGAGAGGAGAGACATCCATGACGAGACCCGCCCTGGGGACGGTCGTCGCGGCAGTGGTGTGCGCCATGCTCACCGGAGCGGCAACCGCCGCCGAGTTCGCGAAGTTCACCGTCGACAAGAGCAACTTCAGCATTGCCGATTCACTCACCGGCAAGCCCGGTGATCCCGACAACGGGCGCAAGGTCGCGATCGACCGCAAGAAGGGCAACTGCCTCGCCTGCCACACCATGCCGATACCGGAGCAGCCCTTCCACGGGCGGATCGCGCCGTCGCTGAACGGCGTCGGCGCGCGTTACGAGGCCGCGCAGCTCCGGCTGCGGGTCGTGAACCCGAAGGTGCTCAACCCGAACAGCATCATGCCGTCGTTCTACAAGACCGACGGCTACCACCGGCCGCTCAAGAAGTTCGCGGACAAGACCATCCTCTCCGCCCAGGAGGTGGAGGACGTGGTGGCCTACCTGACGACGTTGAAGTAGCCGTTCCGTACCAGACTCCAGAGGTGACCACCCGATGAATCATCCAACCAGGTCCGGGGCGTTCACGCGCCGCCGTTTCATCGCCCTGACGGGCACCGCGGTTCTCGCCGGCGTGGTCGGCGTGCCCGCCGCCCGCGCCGACCAGAAGCTGCTCGACGAGGCGATGGCCAAGGTGCTGGCCGGCCGCACGGCCGGTGACGGCAGCGACGTCATCAAGCTCGAGCTGCCCGAGATCGCGGAGAACGGCAACACGGTGCCGCTGCGCTTCGAGGTCGACAGCCCGATGACGGAGGCCAACCACGTCACGCACGTGCACGTGTTCGCGGACGGCAACCCGCGGCCCGACGTCGCGAGCTTCCACTTCACGCCGGCCAGCGGCAAGGCGGCCGCGTCGACGCGCATGCGCCTCGCGAAGACCCAGAACATCGTCGCGGTCGCCGAGATGAGCGACGGCAAGGTCGTGACGGCGAAGAAGGAAGTGAAGGTCACCATCGGCGGCTGCGGCGGCTGAGCCCCGGCAAGGAGGAGAATCGAAATGGCGAAGCCACGCGTGAAGGCGCCGAGCAAGGTCGGCAAGGGAGAGGTGTTCGAGGTCAAGTGCCTCGTGTCGCACGTCATGGAGAGCGGCCAGCGCAAGGACCGCAAGACGGGCGAGAAGATCCCGCGCATGATCATCAACAAGTTCGTGGCCACCTTCAACGGCAAGGAGGTGTTCACCGCGGACTGGCATCCGGCAATCTCGGCCAATCCCTACATGGCCTTCTTCATGAAGGCGGAGGAGAGCGGCGAGCTGGTCCTCACCTGGACGGACGACAAGGGCGAGACGATCACCGCCAAGAAACAGATCACCGTCGGCTGAGGAGGCGTGAGCATGAGACAGACGAAGAAGATGGTCATCGCCGTCGCCGTGGCCGCGCTCGCGGCGGGCGGCACCGCGGTGGCCCGCGACTGGGGCAAGTACCAGGTCGAGGATCGCCGCAGCGGCTACACCTACATGACCGACGAGACCCGCTTCATCCAGAACGACGACTTCGAGAACCCGGCGATGCTGTGGGTGGAGCGCGGCGAGGGTCTGTGGTCGACGCCCGACGGCAAGCAGGGCAAGTCGTGCCAGGACTGCCACGGCGACGCCTCCGAGAGCATGAAGACGGCGGGGGCGACCTATCCGGTGTACGCGCCGGAGCTCGGGAAGCTGATCAGCCTCGAGCAGCGGATGAACCAGTGCCGCACCGAGCGCATGGGCGCCGAGGAGTGGAAGTGGGAGTCCGACCCGATGCTGTCGATGACCAGCTTCGTGCGCCACCAGTCCCGCGGCCAGCCGGTGCAGCCGGTGGTGGACGGCAAGGCGAAGCCGTTCTTCGAGAAGGGCAAGGCGTTCTACGAGGAGCGCCGCGGGCAGCTCGACCTCGCGTGCCAGCACTGCCACGAGTTCTACCCCGGCGGCCAGCTGCGCGCCAACGTGCTGAGCCAGGGCCAGAGCAACGGCTTCCCGACCTACCGCCTGAAGTGGCAGAAGGTGGGCTCCATCCACCGCCGTTTCCGCGGCTGCAACAAGATGGTGCGCGCAACGCCTTACGACTACGGCGCCGACGAGTACGTGAACCTGGAGCTGTACCTCGCATGGCGCGGCCGCGGTCTGCCGGTGGAGACCCCGGCGGTGCGCAACTGAGCCGCCCGGGCGAATTCCATCCCTGACGAACCGGGGGGAATGCGCGGCCGCGCATTCCCCCCTTTTTTTGGCCCATCATCGGGGGATCCACGCTGATGCTTTCGAGACGCGACTTCCTGCAGGTGGCGGCGGCCACGACGGCCCTCGGCGCGCTGCCCGGCGGCATGCTGCGCGCGGCCGCGCGGCAGGCGATCACCCAGGCCGAGCTGCTCGCGTTCGAGCCGCTGGGTCAGGTGACGCTGCTGCACATCGCCGACCTGCACGCGCAGCTGGTGCCGCTGTACTTCCGCGAGCCGTCGGTGAATCTCGGGGTCGGGGAGGTGCACGGTCTGCCGCCGCACGTCACCGGCGCGGAGTTCCTCGCGCGTTTCGGCATCGCGCCGGGGAGCGCGCAGGCGTATGCGCTGACCAGCGAGGAGTTCGCCGCGCTCGCGAAGTCCTACGGGCGAATCGGCGGGCTCGACCGGCTGGCCACGCTGATCAAGGCGATCCGGGCCGAGCGCCCGTCGAACACCCTGTTCCTGGACGGCGGCGACACCTGGCAGGGCTCCTACACCGCGCTCGCGACGCGCGGCGCCGACATGGTGGAGGCGATGAACGCGCTCGGCACCGACGCGATGACCGCGCACTGGGAGTTCACCTACGGCACCGAGCGCGTGAACGCGCTGAAGGACACGCTGGCGTTCCCGTTCCTCGCCGGCAACGTGGTCGACAGCACCTGGGAGGAGGCGGTCTACGAGTCCACCGCGTTCTTCGAGCGCGGCGGCGTCAAGGTCGCGGTCATCGGCCAGGCGTTCCCGTACACGCCGGTCGCGAATCCGCGCTACATGATTCCGGACCTGTCGTTCGGGATCCGCGAGGAGGCCGTGCAGGGTCACGTGGACGCGGCGCGCGAGCAGGGCGCGGAGCTGGTGGTGCTGCTGTCGCACAACGGCTTCGACGTGGACCGCAAGCTCGCGTCGCGGGTCAGCGGGATCGACGTGATCCTCACCGGCCACACCCACGACGCGCTGCCCGAGATCGTGAAGGTGGACGGCACCGTGCTGGTCGCGTCGGGCTCGCACGGGAAGTTCCTCTCGCGCCTGGACGTGAAGATGGACGGCGGGCGCATGGTGGACGTGCGCTACAAGCTGATGCCGGTGTTCGCCGACGCGATCGAGCCGGACCCGGAGATGTCGGCGCTGGTGACCCGGCTGCGCGCCCCGCATGCGCAGGCGATCGAGCGCGTGCTCGGCACGACGGAGTCGCTGCTGTACCGGCGCGGCAACTTCAACGGCACCTTCGACGATCTGATCTGCAGCGCGCTGCTCGAGGAGCGCGACGCCGAGATCGCGCTGTCGCCGGGATTCCGCTGGGGCGCGACGCTGCTCCCCGGTCAGCCGATCACGGTGGATGACGTCTACACGCAGACCGCGATCACCTATCCGAACGCGTACCGCCTGAACATGAGCGGCGAGCAGCTCAAGCTGATCCTCGAGGACGTCGCGGACAACCTGTTCAACCCCGACCCTTACTACCAGCAGGGCGGCGACATGGTGCGGGTCGGCGGCATGGGTTACCGAATCGACGTCGGCAACCCGATGGGCAGCCGGATCTCGGAGATGACGCTGCTCGCCGACGGCAAGCCCATCGACCCGTCGCGCGAATACGTGGTCAGCGGCTGGGCGTCGGTCAACGAGGGCACCGACGGACCGCCGGTGTACGACGTGGTGTCGGGCTGGATCGAGAAGAAGAAGGTCGTGGACGTCTCACCGAACCGCTCGGTGAAGGTGGTGACCTGACGGCAGGCGCGGCGGTCACGGGCGTCTGACGCAATGGACGGCTTCGAGGTCGGCTACGCCGGCGCGGCGCTGGCGGGCCTGCTGAGCTTCCTGTCGCCGTGCGTGCTGCCGCTGGTGCCGCCGTACCTGTGCTTCCTGGCCGGTGTCAGCATCGAGCAGCTGCAGGGCGCCGGGGACGCGGCGCCGCGCGCGGGGCGCCGCGTGTTCGCGCACGCGCTGGCCTTCGTGCTCGGCTTCGCGACGGTGTTCGTCGCGCTGGGCGCGAGCGCGTCCGCGGTCGGCCGGCTGGTCGCGGACCACCTGGACGTGCTGTCCAAGGTGGCCGGCGTGCTGATCGTGCTCCTCGGGCTGCATTTCCTCGGCGTGTTCCGGCTCGCCGCGCTGTACCGCGAGTTCCGCTTCCACGGGGCGGGGAAGCCGGCGGGGCTGGCCGGCGCGTACGCGGTCGGGCTCGCGTTCGCGTTCGGCTGGACGCCGTGCGTCGGGCCGGTGCTCGCGGCCATCCTGTTCGTCGCCGCGGGCGAGGACACGGTGTGGAAGGGCGCGTCGCTGCTGGGCGTGTACGCGCTCGGGATCGGGGTGCCGTTCCTGCTCGCGGCGCTGCTCGCGCCCGCCTTCCTCGGCTTCATGCAGCGCTTCCGGCGTCACCTGCACCGCGTGGAGCAGGTGATGGGCGCGTTCCTGGTGATCACCGGCGTGCTGTTCATCACCGGCTCGGTGAACGAGATCGGGTTCTGGCTGCTGGAGACCTTCCCGGCGCTGGGCCGCGTGGGCTGACGGCGCGTCGCGAGGCCGCGACGGCGTGTCGCGCGTTCCCGCCTCAGTGCCCCGCGCGGTCGCGTGCCGCGCGGGTCCGCGAACGCGGTCTCGGCGCGGGTCCGTGTGCCGGACGCCGGCGGATGCGGAATCCCGTTGCCCGCCCGCGACGTCCGGGCACCCGCGCTCAGCCGAAGCGCAGGAACAGGATGCGGTCGAAGGAGCGCAGCTCGCGGATCAGGTTCACCACCGCGGTCGCGTCCTCGCGGTCCAGGGCCCGGAACATGGTCTCGCGGCCCGCGAGCATGCCGTCGACCAGGCGCCGGAACTCGTCGTCCTCGCGCACCTCGGGCGGCGCCTCGCCGTCGCAGCGCTGCACCGCGTACTCCAGCACCGCGGTCCTGGCCTTGACGTCGTTGATCTGCGCCCGGTCGGTGAAGTCCAGCGGCGTGCGCCGGTAGTGGTACAGCGCGTCCATCGCCGCGTTCACCTCGTCCACGCAGTCGGAGAACACGCGCACGCCGGCGCGGCGGCGCATCGCGGCGAGGGTGCCGCGCACGGGCTCGAGCGCCGCGGCGGCGGCCTCGGCGTCGCCCGCGGCCGCGGCCTCGGCCGCGGCGTCGGCGCTATGGCCGATGGCCGCGAGTGTCGCGGCGAAGTCCGTCTCGTCGGCGTACGCGTCCGGCGGGGCCGCCGCGTAGCGCGCCTCGAGCGCGCTCCAGCGCTCGCGCATCTGCTCGAGCTCGAAGCCCGCGACCATCGCGTTGCCCGTGCGCAGGTAGAACACCGCGCTGCGGTACGGGGCGTACGCCTGTGCAAGCGCGTCGTGGAAGCGAGACAGCTCGCTCGCCTGCGCCGCGCCCGCGCCCAGCAGCAGCGCGGCGGCGAGCAGCCGGCGCGCGCTCATGGCCGCGCCTCGCGCACCGCGT
>CBDUCN010000310.1:0-6055 GCA_965365655.1 uncultured Gammaproteobacteria bacterium
ACGGCTTCATGGTGATCGCGGTGGTGTTCCTGCTCGCGATGCTGCCGGCGTGGGTCATGAGCCGCTCGAACCGGCCGCGGGCGGCGTGAGCGGGTGACGCGCCGCGGCGCGGCCGGCGCGCCCGCGCGCCGCCGCCGGCTCCCGCGCGCCCGCGGGCGGCGCATCCCGCCGCGCGCACTCCAGACATCGGCCGCGCGGCCGATCACCTGATCGGGTTCCGCGAAGGTCAGGTCACGTGCTCGCTCGTCTGCGCAAGGGGATCCTGCTCTACGTGCTGCTGCTGGTCGCCGGCGGCCACTGGCTGACGGTGAACCGGACCACGAGCTGGGAGCGCACCCTGTGGGTCGCCGTCCATCCCGTCAACGGCGACGGCAGCGCGGCGAGCGCCGAGTACATCGCGTCGCTGGACGCGGCCGACTTCGCCGTCCTGGACGAGTTCATGGCTCGCGAGGCGGCGCGTCACGGCCGCGCGATCAAGCGACCGCTGCACGTCGCGCTGGGCGACGCGGTGCGCGAGCAGCCACCCGCGCCGCCGGCGTCGCCGGGCGTGCTGTCGAGCATGCTCTGGAGCCTGCGGCTGCGCTGGTGGGCGTGGCGGGTGGATCGGGGCGAGGCTCCGCCGCCGTCGGACATCGAGATCTTCGTCCGCTACTTCGACCCGCAGCGCCAGCAGCGCGTCGCGCACTCCACCGGACTGCAGAAGGGCCTGCTCGGGGTCGTGAACGCGTTCGCCGGCGCCGACCACGCCGGCGGCAACGCGGTCGTCATCGCGCACGAGGTGCTGCACACCCTGGGCGCCAGCGACAAGTACGACCCCGCCACCGGCCTGCCGCGCCATCCCGACGGCTATGCCGAGCCCGACGCCGAGCCGCGCCACCCGCAGGCGCTTGCCGAGGTGATGGGCGGGCGCATCCCCGTCGCGCACGACGAGGCCGTGATCCCGCGCTCGCTCGACGACGTCGTCGTCGGCGCCGCCACCGCCCGCGAGATCCGCTGGCGCTGAGCCGGCAGGCGCGCGGGCCCGCCGAGGCCCGCAGCGGGCGCACGGCGCCCGTTTGCGACGCCGCCGTCGCGCGCCGGGACGGCGCCCCGCGGCGCCGCGTCACCGCACCTGCTCGAAGCTCCAGTAGCCGCCGCGCGCCGCGGGCAGGCTGCGCGCGAGGCGAATCTCGAGGCGCACCTCGCGGTCGCGCCGGCGCGGGATGCCGAAGCGGAGCACGCCCTGGGGCGTGCGCCAGTCGCTCGCGCGCGCGAAGCGCCCGGTGTTGAGGTCCTCGGCGAGGTTCGGGGTGAAGTCCCCGCGCTCGACGACCGCGGACGGGCGGCCATGGCGCTGGATCAGCATGTTGCGCACGCGCTCGTAGAGCTCTGCCAGGGTCTCCGGCCGGCCGGTGTCGTCGAGATCGATCACCAGCGCGACGCCGTCGAGCGCTCCGCCGGCGTGCGCCAGCACGAGGCGCTGGCGCTGGTCGATGCGCGGCACGAACGCGCGCGTGTCGTACACCGTGTAGCCGTCGTGCTCGATGCCCGGCTGCACGTTCCACGCCGCGATCCGATTCACCGCCTCGCCGAGGTCGGCGCCGGGCGGCAGCGCGAGCAGGTCGGCGTCGCCGACTGACGGCATCGCCTGCGCGGGCGCGGCGGACACCCGCCGTGGCCGCGCCTGCGGCGCCTTGTCGAAGGACAACGTGTACTGCAGGCCCACGCGGTAGGACTTCGTCGCCTCGCCGGGGCGCGGATCCAGGATGTCGTAGTTCGCGTCCAGCTCCACGTAGTGATCGCCCTTCCACCACGCGAACAGGAAGCCGATGCTGTCGGTGTCGAAGTCGAGGGCGCCGGGGGCGTCGCGATCCTGCATCAGGCGGAACCACCACGCGTCCAGCGTGTAACGCGTGCCGGACAGCCCGAACACCAGCCCCGGCCCCAGGTCCGTGGAGTCCTCGCCGCCGCCGCTGGTGCGCCGCACCAGCATCTCGGGGCCGACGTAGCCCCAGTCGCCGAACACCTGCACGTCGCGCTGCACCTGCAGCTTCGCCTCGCGGGTCACGGTCTCGCTGCGCCGTCCGCCGCGGCGGTCCTCGACCGCGCGGCCGAACAGGCTGAGCCTGCCGGTCCACGCCGGATCGGGGAAACGCGTGCTCAGGTTCAGCCGCGCCGAGCGCGTGAGCTGGTCGACGGCGCGCACGCGGTCGCGCGCGCGCTGCACGAACGCGTCGCCGTCGACGCTGAGCCGGCGCAGGAACTCCACGTCCACCGGGCCCGTCATCGTGACGCCCAGGGTGTCCGTGTCGAGCGGGTTCGCGCTCTGCAGGCCGGACCTGAAGCTCTGGGCGCGCAGCGTGAGCTGCGGGCCGCCCCGGAAGTCCCAGCCCACGCGCGTCTCGACGTTGCGCGTGCCGGGCTCGACCAGCCCGCCGCGCGGCGAGAAGTGCTCGCCGTAGCGCTCGAAGCGCGCACTGTAGCGAAGCGGCACGGCGGCGCTGCGCCCGGTGACCTGGGCGAACACCCCGTTGTCGTCGCGATCCGTGAATGCGCCGCTCGCGCTGTCGCCGTCGCCGCGGAGGTGCGCGACCTCGCCTTCCAGCTCCAGGCGCTGCCCCCACGCCGCGAGCGGCTGCAAGATCGCGGCGCTGAGCACGTCCTGGCGCCGCGAGCCGCCCGCGCCGGCGGCCGCGTCGCGCCGGTTGCTGACCAGGTTCAGGCTCCACGCGCGCCCGCGCGCGTCGCCGCTGAACCACGACAGCCCGCCGAACAGATCATCGCCCGTGTCGAGCTCGCGGTAGGAGTCCGCCGGGGAGCCCGCGAGCAGCACCAGCGAGTTGCGGCGCCCGCCCGCGCCCGCCGCCGGCTGCAGCTCCACCTGCACGCCCTTCAGCGAGCGCTGCAGCGTGCGGAACGTGAAGTAGCCGAAGTGATCGCCCAGCTCGGCGCGGAACGGCACCGCCGCGTCGCCCTTCTCCCACGTGAGCTGCCCCTGCTCCAGCAGCAGCCCGCGCTCGGCGCTGCGGTAGTCGGAGCGGTTGACCACGCCGAACACGTCCAGCGTCACGCGCTCGTAGGGCGACAGGTGGCGCTCGGCGTCGACGTCGTACTCGTAGAAGGACTGTCCGCCCTCGGAGAAGTACAGCCCCAGGTCGGGGTCGCCCTCGTTGCCGTAGGTCTCCAGGCGCCCGGACACCGAGCCGCGGATGCGCCAGCGGGCGAACGGGTCGTAGCCGGCGCGGTCCGCGGCGGCCGCCGGCGGTGCGGCGGACCGTGACGGCGCCGGGCCGGCCGCCGGGGCTCCGGCCGGCCGATCGGCCGTCCCCGCCGCCCCCGCGGGCGGCGCGACGGCCGCGAGCAGCAGTGATGCGACGACCGCTGCGCGGGTGCCGGCGGCCGCGCCGCGGCGCGCCGGCGGGGCCGCCTCCCGAAACGCACCGTGGCCCCCGGCCGCGTTCGTGCGCAGGCCGTGCATCGAGGCCGTGACAGGCGGGGCGCTCAGCCGCCGCCCCCGTCGGCGATGACGAGCAGGTACTCCTGCGCCGCGCGCCGGCTGCGCACGAAGCCCTCGCGCGGATCGTTGAACTCGAGCTGGGTGACCACGGTCGCGCGCACCGTGCTCACCCGCGTCGCGCGCGCGTCGGCGCGTGCGGTCTCCACGTACTGCGCGAGGGTCTGCACGTTGCGCACCGCCAGCACGCGCAGCCGCGCGTCGCGCGGCACCACCTCGCGCAGGGTGTCGGCGAGCCGCGTGCGTCCGAAGAAGCCCTCGCCGAGGTGGCGCTCGAGGTCGGCCGTGTTCCACGCGGCGGTGATCCGGCCGACCGCGTCGCGCACCGTGCGCGCGCTGACCGGCTGCACGTTCACGACCTGCGCGAGCTCCGCGCACGGCGCCGGCGAGCACGCGAGCGTGATGTCCCTGGACAGCCCGGCCGACAGCGCGTCGGGCGTTGTGATCGGCGTCGGCACCCGCATCTCGATGGCCGCTGCGGCGGCCGCCAGCCCGGCGGCCAGCACGGCGGCCAGGATCCGGATCGGCGACTCGGTGCGTCGCATGCTCAGTCCTCGAAGAACCGCCGCAGCGACTCGGGATCGAACGGGTTCACGCTGCGGTCGCGCCTGCGCGCGGGCGCGCTCCGGGCGACGGGCGGGTCGCCCTGCACCTGCAGCAGCGTCGCGGACACGATCGCGATCTGCCTGCGCGCGGCGGCTCCCGTGTCGGTTGCCGGTGGCGCCGCGGGCGCCTCCGCCCCGGTGGGCGCTGCGGGCGGGGTCTGCGCCCGTGCGCGCAGCGGGTGACCGTCACCGGCGAGAACCGCCGCCGTCACCGCTGCGGCGAGCACCGCGCGCCGCACGCTGCGCCCCGTCACCGCCGTGCCCCGCGCGTCGCATCGGAGCCGGCGTGTGCGTTCCCCCCGGTGCCGGAGTCCATCGCGTCATCCACCAGCTTCGCGAGCACCTTGCGCGCATCGAAGTGCTCCCGTGCCAGCTCGCGCGCGGCGCGCGCGTGCCGCGCGTAGTCCTGTTCAACGCGCGCCAGCGCATCGGCGGCCTGCGCCGCAGAGTCGAAGGCGAGCAGGCCCTCGCCGGTCGGGAGGTGCGCGCCGAAGCCGGTGTCCTGGACCACGGCCGGACGCCCCGCGGCGAGGTAGCACGCGGTCCGGCAACTGAACCAGCCGGTGCGCAGCGCCACGTACACGTTCTTGGCCACCGAGATCTCTCCGCGCGAGCGGGCCAGGAACGTACGATACAGCTCAGGCGTCCTCGTCTGCCCGGGTCCATCCACCACCGACCAGCCGTGGTCGCCGAGCGTGTCGACGAGGCGCTCGCGGGCAGCGGCATCGGCGACGCCGCCGAGCGCCAACGACATCGGCAGTCCGGTGACTGCGGGCAGCGCGAGGATCTTCGCGAACTCCGCCTCCTTGCCGCGGTACTCGGTGCCGTTCAGCACGAGCGGCCCCTTGAACACGCCCCAGCTCATCACGGTGGTCCAGGGTGCGCGCGCCGGGGTGGGCGTGCCCGCGAGTCCGTCCCACAGCGGCAGCGGGATCGGCATCCGCGTCGGGCGCCACGACAGGCCGACGTCCGGGATAGCGCAGTCCGCGCCGGCGATGTTCTCGGCGTAGGTGAAGTGACGATCGTGCGCGGCGACCGCGTCCGCCCAGCGCTCGACGTTCTCCGACCATGCGGGGCGCTCCCTCAGCACGATCTGGTTGTACCCGGGATCGGTGTCCAGGAACACCGTGCGGCACCGCCCGGGCAGCTGCTCGGGAATCGCGCTCGCGCCGCTGACGTTGAGAAACAGGTCGCAGCCGCGCGCCACCTCGTCGAAGGCGCTTGCCGACATTCCGAAGCTCTGCTCGTGCAGGTGTCGGTAGTGCCAGGCCTTCGACAGGCCGGGTGCGTAGCGCGCGAAGAACTCGCCCAGGTAGCGAACGGAGTAGCCCGGATCGTCGGTGTGCGCGTTGCGTTCGGGATCGAAGGGCCAGCTCCACGTGTCCTCATGGTAGTACACGTCGTGGCCGAGATCGGCGAGACCGATCACGTACTGCAGGTAGTCCCAGGTGACGCCGCCCACCGGGTGCAGGGCCGCCAGCCCGCTGACGATGATCCTCATGCCGCGGTGCCCGTCACGCCGTGCGCTGCGCGCCTGCTGCAGGCAGCAGATCCAGCACCCGCTCGGCAACCCGTGCGTTCAGATCGCGCGCATGCGCGACGAAGCCCGTCGGCGGCTTCTGCATTTCGGCGGCGGACAGCAACCGTGGCAGGCGCTCGACCTCGTCCGCATCCAGCACCCATTCGCCCAGACCGGCCGCGTGCATGAACTGGTCGATCTTGTGGTCTCCCGACACCGCGATCACGGGCAGCCCCATCGCCACCGCGATGATGCATCCGTGCAGCGCGGAGCTGAGCACGAGGTCGGACTTCGCGTAGCTTGCGAGCACCGCTGCCAGCGCTGCGCGGTCGCCGCCCTCGATGCGGTTGTTGCGGGTGCGGTACGGTCGACCCGTGCGCTCCGCGAACTCGCTGCCCAGCGCCGACATGGCCTCGTACGCGCGCGCGCCCACTGTCG
>CBDUCN010000311.1:0-6044 GCA_965365655.1 uncultured Gammaproteobacteria bacterium
GGACAAGCGACCGGGGCGGCCGGCCTGCACGACCGGCCGTGCCAACCGAGGCGGGGCCGCCGGGGACGGACCGAAGGCCGCGACCGCACGGCGCGTGCCCGGCGGACCGGGCGCGCGCGCTCCGCGCTCAGCCCCGCGTGCCGTCCCCGGCGACCGGCGCCGCCAGCGGCATCGGGTCCGGCGCGTCGGGCAGCGCGAGCGGCTGGCGCGGCGCCGCGCGGTGGCCGAGGAACATCGGCCGGTTCGCGTGCCCGAACAGCAGCGGCAGCAGCTCGCGGGCGTGCACCACGCCGAACCACCCGTCGCGGGCCGGGCGCTCGCCGAACGCGGTGACGCCGTCGGCGCGCACGGTCGGCCCGGCGACGAGCAGCGGCGTCGGGTCGCCGGTGTGCAGCACGCCGTCGACCGACGGCGTCGCGTGGTCCCCGGTGACCGCGACGATGGCGCGCTCCGCCAGCGCCTCCAGCCCCGCGAGGCCCGGGTCCAGGGCTTCCAGGACCTCGCGCTTGGCGTGCGGGCGCTTGGTGTGGCCCGCGTCGTCGGTCGCCTTGGTGTGCACGTGCACGAAGCGCGCGCCGCCGGCGATCAGCTCGCCCGCGGCGTCGATGCGCGCCGCGATGTCGGCCGCGGGATCGGGCCCCGGGGGCCGGCGGCGGCGCGCCATCCCGAGCAGCCCGGCGATGCCGTCGTAGAGGCGCATGTCGGTCACCGCCGCGCCGGCCACGCCCGCGAGCTCGACGAAGGACGGCAGGGCCTCGCGGGTGCCCGACCACTTGGTCGTGAGCACGTCCAGCGCCGGCCGGCCCGCGCGCGCGCGGGCGCGGTTCACGCCGCTGTCGAGCAGCAGCGCGCGCACGTCATGCAGCAGGCGGTTCATCTCGCCGGCGAGCGCCGCCGTCTCCTCGCCGGTCGCCTGCACCCGCAGCCACGGGTGCAGATGCTCGAAGAACGGATCGGAGTCGGTCACCTCGCCGCGCGCGAAGCGATCGAGCTGCAGCAGCGCCTCGCCGCGTCCGAGGGGCTGCACGCGAACCGAGCGCGGCGCGAGGAGCGCCGCGACCTCGTCGAGCAGCGCGTCGGCGTCTTGCCCGTCCTGCGCCGCGGCGCGCCCGGTGATCCACAAGCGCCCGTCGGCCTCGCGCGACGTGCGCAGGGACGCGAAGGTCGTCGCGACGCCGCACGGCACGTCGACGCCCGCGCCGATCCCTTCCAGCACGGCGCGCCCCGGAAACGGCACGTCCGCGTAGCCGAACATCGCCCAGTGCGCGAGCTCCGACGACGGCGCGCGGCCCCAGCCGAACGGCACGTGCCAGCCCGACGCGCCGCGCGCCGCGAGGGCGTCCAGCACCGGCGTGTCGGCGGCCTCGCACGGCGTGCGCCCGCCGAGCTCGGGGATCGCGCGGTCGCCGAGCCCGTCGAGCACGAGCAGCAGCACCGGCAGCCGGTCGTCGGCGGGGCGGGGCTGATCCTCGCCGTAGTGCAGCGGGCTCATTCCCGGGCGTGCATCGGCGTGTGGGCGAGCAGGTCGTCCAGCAGCGCGCGGGTCGCGGCCGGCACCAGGCTGCGCCAGGTCTCGTCGCCGGCGCGCATGCGCCCGCGGATGTGGCTCGCGCACACGCGCAGGGCCGGATCGCCTTCCAGCGTGGTCACGTCGTAGCCCGCCTCCTCGAGCCGCTGCACCTTGCGGCGCTCCCACGCGCTGCGCTCGCCGTACACGCGCACGAAGTGGTGCGCGGCGAGCGGCACGTACTGCGGCCACACCGCCGGGCGCAGCATGTCGAACGGCACCAGCGTGCAGCGGCCCGCGATCCCGCGATCGGCCAGCGCCGCGCCGATCAGGCGGGCCCGCTCGTAGTACGTGAACGGATTCGCGGCCGCGGTGTGGCGGTGCGCCGACTCCCGCTCCTCGTGCAGCGTCTCGGAGTCCGGGTTCGTGACGGCGATGACCAGGTGCTCGCAACACCCCAGTGCGACGTCGAACAGCTCGAGGTGCTGCTCGTGGACGGGCTGGAAACGGCCGGTGACGCAGCCAAGCGGCAGCATCCGGGTCACCCGGGGCCCGAGCCGCCGGCGGCCGCGTCCTTCAGCATGCCGCGCGCGATCGCGTTGAGCTGTATCTCGACCGTGCCGGCCGGGATGCGCAGGTTGCGCGCGATGCGGAAGATCTTCTCCTCCGGCGATCCGAGCCGCAGGCCCTCCGCGCCGCGCACCTGGATCGCGTTGTCCGCGACGCGGTAGAAGGACTCGTCGTTGACGGCCTTGAGCAGGCTGACCAGGCGCGGCACGTCCGGGTGCGGCTTCAGCTCGAACGGGCCCAGCCGGTCGAGCTCGGCCTGCGCGATCAGCGACGTCGCGCGCGCCTGGTACACGTCCATGCCCATGCGCGCGATCATGTTCTGCACCGCCTGGTAGTCGGCGATGGGCCGTCCGGCCGACACGCGCTGCCGCGCGTAGCTCACCGCGCGCTCGATCAGCCACTCGCCCCAGCCGGCGCACATGCCGCCGCGGCACAGCCGCCGCCAGTTGATGGACATCAGCGCGAGCGCGAAGCCGTCGCCGATCTCGCCGACCACGTTCTCGGCCGGCACGCGCACGTCGTCGAACTCGATCTCGCCGGTGAAGCCGTCGTCGAGCATGTTCGGGATGTCGCGCCCGCGGCGGAAGCCCGGCGTCGTCGCGTCGACCAGGAACATCGACAGCGAGCGCGCGCCGGCGCCCGGCTCGGTGACGCACACCACCTGCACCACGTCGCAGAAGTGCGCGTTCGTGATCCAGCCCTTGCGCCCGCTGATGATCCAGTCGCCGCCGTCGCGCCTCGCCCGGCAGGTCATGCCGAGCACGTCGCTGCCGCCGCGAAGCTCCGTGTTCGCGAAGGCCAGCGACAGCTCGCCGCGCACCAGCGGCGCGAGGTAGCGCTCGCGCAGCGGCGCGGAGAAGTGCTCGCTCGACGGGTACGGCCCGTCGGTCCACGCCAGCGCGGCGAGCCCGAGGCCGAGCCCGGACTGGCGGTACACGTACTCCTCGACGTGGTGCATCTCGACGCGGCCGAAGCCGCCGCCGCCGAACTCGGCGCGGATGTGCGGCGCGTAGAGCCCGCGCGCGCCGGCGCGGCGCTGCACCTCGCGCTTCGCCTCCCAGACCACCGGGTGCATGCGCCCGGCGTCGTCGAGGTGCGGCTGCGACGGCGTGCCGACGTTCGCGGCGCGCAGATCCTCCTCGAGCGGCGCGACCTCCTCGTCGAGAAAGCGCCGGAAACGCGCGGTGTAGTCGCGGACGCGATCGCCCGGCTCGATGATCGGCGCGTGCTCGGTCATGACGTTCGTGCGGCGGGGTTCATCGGGTGGGAGCGCGGGGGGCGGGAGACGGCGCGACTAAAGCACCGATCCCCGGCGACCCGCAAGGCCGGCGTCGGCATCCCGGGGCCCGCAGATTCGATTCGCGATCCCGAATCCCGCGAGCGCCGCGTGAGGGATCCCGAGTCCTGCTGCGGCCGGCGACCCGCGATCATCCGATCGCGAGTGTCGGCGGCGGCGGCGCGGTCCCTCCCGCGTCGCCGCCGCCGTGTCGCACGTGGCCTCGCGGGCCACGTGTCGCCGCGGGTGTGGTCGCCGCCGGCCCGACCCGGGCCCGCCGGCTCAGGCGGCGCGCCTCGGCGCGGGCGCCTGCGCCGCGGCAGCGCCGTCCGGGCGCGCACCCGCGGTGACTGCCTCCGGCGCGCGGCCGGGCCGCGTTTCCCCGTCGACGGTGGCCCACGCGACGGCCGTGATGCCGCCGCGGTGCACGCCGATGTCGGCCAGCGTGCGATCGTCGAGCGCCTGCAGGCGGCGGATCGTCGCGCGCGCGGCGCGGCGCCGGCTCACCGTGCGCGCGACGCCGCGGGCGACCGCCGCGACGGCGCGTCCGAACGCCGCGAAGGCGTCGTGCACGGCGTTCGCGCGCTCGACGTGGGCCCGCGCCTCGTAGCGCGCGAGGGTGCGCGGATCGGTGCCGCGGGGCCGGTCGAGGCCGGCGAGGTACAGGATGTGGTGCTGCATGGTGATCTCCTTCCGGTTGCTGACCGGATTCCGTTGTGATTTAGTAAAACTTTCGCGTCTCAGCGCAGCTCGTCTTGCGTTGACGGACATTCTCCACTTCGTGCGCTTCTCCACAACGGAGAATTCGAGCCTCGATACGTTAGGTGAACTTATGCATGATCCGCCCGCCGGCCGCCGCCTCCCGCCGCTCAACGCGCTGCGCGCGTTCGAGGCCGCCGCACGCCACCTGAGCTTCACGAGGGCCGCGGAGGAGCTGCACGTGACGCCGGCCGCGGTCAGCCAGCAGGTGAAGGCGCTCGAGGAGTACGCGGGCACGCCGCTGTTCCGGCGCCTCACGCGGGCGCTGCGCCTCACCGAGGCCGGGCAGGCGGTGCTGCCGCCGCTGCAGGAGGGCTTCGAGAAGCTCGCCGAGGCGGCGAAGGTGCTGCGCGAGCGCGACGACGAGCGGGTGCTCACCGTCAGCACGCCGCCCACCTTCGGCGCGAAGTGGCTGGTGCCGCGCCTCGACCGCTTCCACCGCGAGCACCCGGAGTACGACCTGCGCCTGGACGCGACCGACCGGCGCATCGACTTCCGCGACGAGACCGCGGACGTCGCGCTGCGCTACGGCGCCGGCCACTACCCGGGGCTGGTCGCGGAGTGCCTGCTGTCGGAGTTCTCGCTGCCGGTGTGCAGCCCGGCGCTGCTGGACGGCGAGCACCCGCTGCGCACGCCGTCGGATCTGCGCCACCACGTGCTGCTGCACGTCGAGTGGACGGCGGGCAAGGAGTCGGCGGCGAGCTGGCGCATGTGGCTGCGCGCGGCCGGCGTCGACGACGTGCCGGCCGACCGCGGTCCGCGCTTCAACGTCGAGAGCCTCGCGCTGCAGGCCGCGATGGACGGCCAGGGCGTCGCGCTCGCGTCCGGCGCGACGGTGGCCGACGACCTGGCCGCGGGGCGGCTCGTGCAGCCGTTCCCCGACGCGGGCCAGCAGGCGACGCGCTTCTGCTACTACCTCGTGTACCCGCAGAGCCACCTCGCGCGCGCGAAGGTGGCGGCGTTCCGGGACTGGGTGATGAAGGAGGTGGCCGGGGGCTGAGCGGCGGCACGGCCGCCGTGCCCGCCGCGCTGCGCGCCGGGCCCGCGCCGCGGCGCGTCTAGCGGCCCCGCGCCGCCTTCTTCTTCGCGCCCTTCCTCGCGCCGGACGCCGCCGCGCGCGCGCGGCGCTCGCGCACGCTGACCTCGTTGATCGGCGGGCCGCAGTAGATGTCGTGCGCGATGGCCGCCGCCGCCGCGGCGCGCGCGACGTCGGCCGCCGAGCCGGGCCCGTCGAACAGCGCGTGGCACGCGCCCATCGCCGCGTGCGCGCCGGAGCCGATCGCGAAGTAGCGCTCGAAGCGGGTCACCGACAGGTCGGTCGCGACCGAGAACAGCCCGCCCGGCGCGACCACGAGGAACGAGCTGTCGAGGCTGCCGAACGGCGAGCCGTCGTCGTCCCCGCCGGCCTGGTCGCGGACGAACGAGTAGCGCTCGTGCAGCACGTGCCAGAACTCGTTGAAGAAGCGGAAGATCGATCGCTCGTCCGTGAGCCGCGGCGTGCCGCGGCGCCGCGCGAGCAGGTCCTCGAGGATGTTCGAGTACAGCGTCCACCCGGTCGTCGCGAGGTGGACGTTGCCGAGCGTGATGTACTTGCGGTCGATGCGGTTCTCCGCCGGGACCCGCTCGGGGCCCATGCTCGTCATGCTGTCGGTGGCGAGCGCGATGTGTCCGCCCTTGCGGACGGCGACGGCGATGGACACGGGGCGGGGCTCGGGCTCACGGCGGAGCGGCGGAGCTTACACCGCGCGGGCACGCCCGCGGCGCGCCGCGCGCTCGCGGCCGGCACGCTCGTGCATCGACGCCGCCGGCCGCGGTGCCTGCCGGGGATCCGGCCCGTCAGAGGATCCGCCAGTCCGCGCGCGGGCCAGCGGCGCGGCGGGCGCCCGCTTGCGCGTCGGGTCCGGGGCCCGCCGGCGCGGTCCACCCGTGTTC
>CBDUCN010000312.1:0-6008 GCA_965365655.1 uncultured Gammaproteobacteria bacterium
TCGAAGGCAACCTCGTCGGCCTGCTTGTCGCTCATGGCCTCTCCGTAGCCCTCCGCGGCGCGCGGAACGTACTCGACGCCCGAAGCCACGGTCAATGCGTACCCGTGCGCGTGCCTGAGTGCGCACGCTTTTGACACACTACGCGCGCTGCGTATACTTCCGCCCGGATTTTAGACCAAGTCTAGAATTTGATCGGGGTCATCCGGTCCCGGCGGATCGTCACGATCCACAAACCGAACGAACAAGAGGAGACGACCATGGAACTCAAGGGCAGCAAGACCGAGCAGAACCTGAAGGACGCCTTCGCGGGCGAGTCCCAGGCCAACCGCCGCTACCTGTACTTCGCCCAGAAGGCCGACGTCGAGGGCTACAACGACGTCGCGGCCGTGTTCCGCTCCACCGCCGAGGGCGAGACCGGCCACGCGCACGGCCACCTCGAGTACCTGGAGTCGGTGGGCGACCCGGCGACGGGCCTGCCGATGGGCGACACCTCGAAGAACCTGGCGGCCGCGATTGCCGGCGAGACCCACGAGTACACCGACATGTATCCCGGCATGGCGAAGTCCGCGCGCGACGAGGGCTTCGACGAGATCGCCGACTGGTTCGAGACCCTGGCCAAGGCGGAGCGCTCGCACGCGAACCGCTTCCAGAAGGCTCTGGACAACCTCGACGCCTGAGCGTCGCGCGGGTCGTCCTTCCACGCGGGGCCGGCAGCCGCCGGCCCCGTCCCTACAGCTCGCGGCACCGCGCCGCGGGCCTGCACACGGTAGACGTCCAGGAGCAGTGGCATGAGCAGTGACAGCCGCGCCGGCCGCGAGGGCAGCCTGGAGGCCCCCGAGCGCCACCCGATCGACTGGAAGAGCCCCGGCTTCTACGACGAGCAGGCGCTCATGCAGGAGCTCGAGCGCGTCTACGACATCTGCCACGGCTGCCGGCGCTGCTTCAGCCTCTGTCACGCGTTCCCGACGCTCTTCGACCTCATCGACGAGTCGGAGACGATGGAGATGGACGGCGTCGCGAAGGCCGACTACTGGAAGGTGGTCGACCACTGTTACCTGTGCGACATGTGCTTCATGACGAAGTGCCCGTACGTGCCGCCTCACGAATGGAACGTGGACTTCCCGCACCTGATGCTGCGCGCGAAGGCGATCCGGCACCGCAAGCAGGGCGCGTCGCTGCGCGACAAGGTGCTGAGCTCCACCGACGCGGTCGGCAGCCTCGCGGCCATCCCCGTCGTGGCCAACGTCGTGAATGCCGCCAACCGCACCCCCGCGGCGCGCGCGGTGCTCGAGAGCGCCCTCGGCGTGGATCGCCGCGCCGCGCTCCCGGAGTACCAGCCCACGCCGCTGCGCAAGCGCCTGTCCGGGCGTCGCCTGGACCCCGAGCTCGCGGAGCCGGCCGGCGGCACGCAGGGCAAGGTGGTGCTGTTCTCCACCTGCTACGGCAACTACAACGACCCGAACCTGGGCGACGACCTGGTCTCGGTGTTCGAGCACAACGGCATCCCGGTGCGCCTGCCCGACCGCGAGCGCTGCTGCGGGATGCCGAAGCTGGAGCTGGGCGACCTGGAGGCCGTGGAGCGCCTGAAGGACGAGAACGTCCCGCAGCTCGCGGCGCTCGTCGACGCGGGCTGGGACATCGTCGCGCCGATCCCGTCGTGCGTGCTGATGTTCAAGCAGGAGCTGCCGTTGATGTTCCCGGGAGACGCGCTGGTGCAGAAGGTGCGCGACGCGATCTACGACCCGTTCCAGTACCTGATGCTGCGCCACCGCGCGGGCAAGCTGAAGACCGAGTTCAAGCAGTCGCTGGGCACGGTCGCCTACCACGCGGCGTGCCATCAGCGCGTTCAGAATCTCGGACCGAAGACCCGCGAGCTGCTGGAGCTCGTCCCGGACACCAAGGTGGTGACCGTGGAGCGCTGCTCGGGTCACGACGGCACCTACGCGGTGAAGAAGGAGTTCCACGAGACCGCGATGAAGATCGTCAAGCCCGTGGTGCGTCAGGTGCAGGGGGCGAGCCCGGATTACTACACCAGCGACTGCGTGATGGCCGGCCACCACATCGAGAACGGGATGGGGGAGGGCGCGCCGCCGCCGGTCGCGCCGCTGAGCCTGGTCCGCAAGGCCTACGGAATCTGAGCCCTGACGGGCCGTCGAAGCACGGGGTTGCGCAGACAGCCCGCGGCCGGCGCGAGGACGTGCCGGCACGTCATCGCGCAGGCCGGACACCGCGTCTGCGGCGCAGCCAGCCGCAGTTCGCCCGGACGACCAGGCCCGGCCTGCCAACGGAAATCGAGCCCAACGGAAATCGAATGATGAACGAGCTGACCCGAGACGACCTGATGTCCCTGGAGGCCTACTCCGAGCGGCGCGCCGCGTTCCGCAGCGAGGTGATGGCGCACAAGAAGAACCGCAAGGTGGGGCTCGGCGAGCACGCGACGCTGTACTTCGAGGATCGTCTGACCATCCAGTACCAGGTCCAGGAGATGCTGCGGGCCGAGCGGATCTTCGAGCGCGACGGGATCCAGGAAGAGCTGGACGCCTACAACCCGCTGATCCCGGACGGCAGCAACCTCAAGGCCACGTTCATGATCGAGTACCCGGACGAGGCGGAGCGCAAGCAGGCGCTGGCCCGCCTGGTCGGGATCGAGGATCGGGTGTGGGTGCAGGCGGAGGGCCACGAGCGCGTGTACGCCATCGCCGACGAGGACCTGGACCGCGAGACCGAGGAGAAGACGTCCTCGGTGCACTTCCTGCGCTTCGAGCTGGACGATGCGATGGTCGCCGCGCTGAAGCAGGGCGCCGCGCTTCACGTGGGCGTCGACCACCCGGAGTACGAGGCGATGGTATCGGCGCTGCCGGATCCGGTGCGCGACTCGCTGTGTGGCGATCTGAGCTGAGCGGCGTTCTCAGCAACGGCTTTCAGCGCGTGTCGCAAGCTGCTGAATAGGCGCTGTTTCGGGTCACACCTGAGAGTCCACGCGAAGTCGCGAATCGGCGCTCGGGACTGTCGTCGCGGACGCGGCGCGTGATTACACTACGCGCCCCATGAGCCCCCCGCGCAGGCGCCACTTCCTCTCGCTCGCCCTCGCTTGCGCCCTCGGCGTCGCGGGGTGCGGCGGCTCGTCCGGCGTCGTCGACAGCTGCGCCGAGGTGCCGGACGCCGACCGCGGGTGCACGCAGCGCGCCGGCTCGGCATGGGAGCCGGAATGGGTCGAGGCGCAGACGCCGCTGCCGCCGCTGCCGGTCGAGAGCGACCTCACGCCGATCG
Organism: uncultured Gammaproteobacteria bacterium; assembly: GCA_965365655.1. Lineage (GTDB taxonomy): Bacteria > Pseudomonadota > Gammaproteobacteria > HK1 > HK1 > JBFHNV01. The sequence continues at coordinate 3,271 of CBDUCN010000312.1, forward strand.
AGGCGCCGCGGATGGACGCCGCGTACGACGTGCTCGTCGACGCCCGCAACATCGTCCGCGGCCGCGACGGGGTGATGCGCTACACCGTGGTCGTGCGCACCCCGGGCGGCGCCAGCAACACCTTCCACGAGGGGCTGCGCTGCGAGACCGACGAGGTGCGTACCTACGCGTTCGCGACGCGCGGCGACTTCAAGCGGATCGACGACACCGCGTGGAGCGAGATGGCGAGCCGCGGCCCGCGGGCCTACCAGGACTACCTGGCCAACGTGATCATGTGCGACCGCAACGGCTACGCCTGGGACCCGGAGAATGCGCGCGCTGCGCTGCGCGCCCAGTACACCGCCGGCGGCGTGCTGATCGAGCGCAGCTGCACCGACCTGCAGGGCTGCGACATCTACAACCGGAGCGACTGACGACCTTGGTGGAGACCTACGACGCCGCAGCCATCGAGGTGCTGACGGGCCTCGAGCCCGTGCGCAAGCGCCCCGGGATGTACACCGACACCTCGCGCCCCAATCACCTGGCGCAGGAGGTGCTCGACAACAGCGTCGACGAGGCCATCGCCGGCTTCGCGCGCGAGATCCGGCTCACGCTGCACGCCGACGGCTCGGTCAGCGTGAGCGACGACGGTCGCGGCATGCCGGTGGACCTGCACCCGGAGGAGAAGATCCCGGGCGTGGAGCTGATCCTGACCCGGCTGCATGCGGGCGGGAAGTTCAGCAACAAGAGCTACCGCTTCTCGGGCGGCCTGCACGGGGTGGGCGTCTCGGTGGTCAACGCGCTGTCCACGCGTCTAGAGGTGTGGGTGAAGCGCGGCGGCAAGGAATACAACATCGGCTTCGCCGACGGCGAGAAGGTCTCCGAACTCGAGGTGGTCGGGGAGGTGGGCCGGCGGAACACGGGGACCACGCTGCGCTTCTGGCCCGACCCGCGGTACTTCGACTCGCCGCGCTTCTCGGTGCCGCGCCTCGTGCACGCGCTGCGCGCGAAGGCGGTGCTGTGCTCCGGCCTCAGGGTGGTGTTCGTCGACGAGGCGCAGGCGCGGCGCGAGGAATGGCTGTACGAGGACGGCCTTGCCGCGTACCTCCTCGAGGCGGTGAACGGCCTGCCGCGGGTCCCCGAGGACGCGTTCACCGGCAGCCTCGAAGGCAACACCGAGGCCGTGGACTGGGCGCTCACCTGGCTGCCCGACGGCGGCGACGGCCCGATGGAGAGCTACGTCAACCTGATCCCGACGCCGCAGGGGGGCACCCACGTCAACGGCCTTCGCACCGGGCTGCTCGAGGCGCTGCGCGAGTACTGCGAGTTCCGCAGCCTGCTGCCGCGCGGGGTGAAGCTGGCCCCGGAGGACGTGTGGGAGCGCTGCCGCTACGTGCTGTCGGTGAAGATGACCGAGCCGCAGTTCACCGGTCAGACCAAGGAGCGCCTGTCGTCGCGGCAGTCGGCCGCGTTCGTGTCGGGCGTCGTCAAGGACGCGTTCAGCCTGTGGCTGAACCAGCACCCGGAGTCCGGCGACCTGATCGCCGACATCGCGATCGCGAACGCCCAGAAGCGCATGAAGGCGGCGCGCCAGGTCGTGCGCAAGCGCGTCACGCAGGGCCCCGCGCTGCCCGGCAAGCTCGCCGACTGCACCGCCCAGGACCCGGACCTGACCGAGCTGTTCCTCGTCGAGGGCGACAGCGCCGGCGGTTCCGCGAAGCAGGCCCGGGACCGCGACTTCCAGGCGGTGATGCCGCTGCGCGGCAAGATCCTGAACACCTGGGAGGTGGACCCGGCGGAAGTGCTGTCGTCGCAGGAGGTGCACGACATCTCGGTGGCGATCGGCGTGGACCCGGGCTCGGACGACCTGTCGGGCCTGCGTTACGGGCGCGTCTGCATCCTCGCCGACGCCGACTCCGACGGTGCGCACATCGCGGCCCTGCTGTGCGCGCTGTTCGTGCGTCATTTCCCGGCACTGGTCGCCGGCGGGCACGTGTACGTCGCGATGCCGCCGCTGTACCGCGTCGACGTCGGCAAGGAGGTGTTCTACGCGCTCGACGAGGACGAGAAGAAGGGCGTGCTGGACCGCATCGCCGCGGAGAAGCTCAAGGGCAAGGTCAGCGTGCAGCGCTTCAAGGGGCTCGGCGAGATGAATCCGCTGCAGCTTCGCGAGACCACCATCGCGCCGGACACGCGGCGCCTGGTGCAGCTCACGACGGCGCCGGGCGACGACACGCACGCGGTGCTGGACATGCTGCTCGCGAAGCGCCGCGCCGGCGACCGCAAGTCCTGGCTCGAGGCCAAGGGCAACCTCGCCGACGTGACGCCCTGACCCCGCGGCCGCGCCGCCCCCTCGCTTTCCACCGAGATGACGATGCAGGACACCCACCAAGAGACCGAGCGCCAGCCGCTGTCGCGCTTCGCCGAGAAGGCGTACCTGGACTACTCCATGTACGTGGTGCTGGACCGCGCGCTGCCGCACATCGCCGACGGGCTGAAGCCGGTGCAGCGGCGGATCGTCTACGCGATGTACGAGCTGGGCCTCGGCGCGCAGGCCAAGTACAAGAAGTCGGCACGCACGGTGGGCGACGTGCTGGGCAAGTTCCACCCGCACGGGGACTCCGCGTGCTACGAGGCCATGGTGCTCATGGCCCAGCCGTTCTCGTTCCGCTACCCGCTGGTGGACGGCCAGGGCAACTGGGGCTCGCCGGACGACCCCAAGTCCTTCGCGGCCATGCGCTACACCGAGGCGAAGCTGA
>CBDUCN010000313.1:0-6007 GCA_965365655.1 uncultured Gammaproteobacteria bacterium
CCGGCGCCGGCTCGAACAGGTCGCGCCACGCGGCGGGCGGCGTCGCGACCAGGTCGCGGCGGTACGCGATGCCCAGCGTGCCCCAGAAGAAGGGCGTGCCGTGGGTGCGGGCGTCCGGGAACGCGTCGCGCCAGCGCGGCTCCACGTGCGCGGTGTTGGGCATGGAGTCGAACGCCAGCGGCGCCAGCCAGCCGCGGCGCACGTACGGCGCGAGATTGAGCCCGTTCACGATCATCAGGTCGTAGCCCCGCCCGTCGGACTCCGCGAGGGTTCGGGTGCGCAGGTCGTCCGACTCGTAGTAGACGAACTTCACGCGCGCCCCGGTCTCCGACTCGAACTCGGCGACCACCTCCGGGTCGATGTATTCCGACCACGTGAAGAACACGAGTTCCTCGCCCGCGGACGCGCGGGCCGCTCCGGCGGCGGCGAGCAGCGCGACGGCAGCGGCGACGGCGAGCCCCGAGAGCTTCATGACGGTGGACTCCTGGATTCTGGACGCATCCGGCCCCACCGGCCGGACGCTGGAGATCGGCGTGTCGGCCGCGAACGCGGATTCTTGAGCGGCGCCGGCGAGCCCGCCGGCCAGGCCCCTCGGGCAGGCGCGCCTGGCCGGGAACCTGCTCGTGGACACCGGCCGCTGCGCGCGTTCGGGGTCATTCCCGCTCCCGCTGTCGGACAGGAGCAAGGCGCGACGAGGGCACCTCGTCGCGCCGTCCTACGCCGTCCGGTCGGCGTCCGGCTCCGGCTCGGGATTCGCGACGAAGCCGAAGCGCGCCGGCACCTCGGCGCTGCGTACCGCCGTGAGCGGCAGCAGCGCGCCGTCGAGGCGCGCCGCGAGCTCCGCGGGCCCGGTGGCGAGGCGTTCGACGCGCGCCTCGACGGCGGCGTCGTCGAGGGCGCCGCCGTCCGCGGCGCACAGGCGCTGCGAGAACGCGTCGAGGTCCCGGTCGTCGAGCAGACCCACGCCGTCGGCGGTGTCGATCAGCACCGCGCCGTGCTCGTCCATCGCCGCCGCGCGCGGCGCGGCGGCGGCGCCGGTGTGGGTCGCGAGGCGGCCGTCGTCGTGCAGGCGCAGCACCCAGGGCGTGTACTCGAGGGCGACGAACACGCGCTGCGGGCCGTTCTGGAAGTACCAGCAGCCGCGTGCGTCCGCAGCGTAGTTGCGCCCGATGAAGGCCAGCGCCGCGCGGTTGGAGAGGGTCTCGCCGCGGATCAGCCAGCGCCCGCGGCGGTCCAGCGACAGCCAGCCGTACACCGCCGGCACGTCCGGCCAGCGCGCCATCGCGCGCAGCACGCTTTCGTCCATCGTGCGCCGCCCTCGTACGCCGGTCCGTCCCGCGCCGCGGCCGGAGCCCGGGATCGGGCTCGTCGTCGGGCTGCGGCGGCGTCCCGTAGTGTGTGCTGCGGCACCGTCGGCGCCGCCGTGTTCACTATAATGGCGCGCCGGCGCGTGCACCCGTGTGCGCCGGCTGCGCACCGTCAACCGCCCGTGAGGAGGCTGCGATGGAGGCCGGTATCTTCGTGATCGTCCTGGTGGTGGCCGTGGTCATCCTCGGCTTCATGGCCGTGGTGGCCGTGCACCAGGGCATGCACTACACCGTCGAGCGCTTCGGCAAGTACACCCGGACGCTGTCGCCCGGGCTGGCGGTGATCGTGCCCGTCATCGATCGCATCGGCGCGCGGCTGAACATGATGGAGCAGGTGCTCGACGTGCCCACCCAGGAGGTGATCACCCGCGACAACGCGATGGTGTCGGTGGACGGCGTGGTGTTCTTCCAGGTGCTGGACGCGCCCAAGGCCGCGTACGAGGTGAGCAACCTCGAGCACGCGATCATCAACCTGACGATGACCAACATCCGCACGGTCATGGGCTCCATGGACCTCGACGAGCTGCTGTCGAAGCGCGACGACATCAACGCGAAGCTGCTGCACATCGTCGACGACGCCACCACGCCGTGGGGCGTGAAGGTCACGCGCATCGAGATCAAGGACATCGCGCCGCCGCGGGACCTCGTGGACTCGATGGCACGCCAGATGAAGGCCGAGCGCGAGAAGCGCGCCAACATCCTGGAGGCGGAGGGCGAGCGCCAGTCCGAGATCCTGCGCGCCGAGGGCGAGAAGCAGGCCGCGATCCTGGAAGCCGAGGGCCGGCGCGAGGCCGCGTTCCGCGACGCGGAGGCGCGCGAGCGCCTCGCCGAGGCGGAGGCCAAGGCCACGCACATGGTGTCGAAGGCCATTGCCGGCGGCGACATCCAGGCCATCAACTACTTCGTCGCGCAGAAATACGTCGATGCGGTGCAGGCGATGGCGACGGCGCCGAACCAGAAGGTCATCTTCATGCCGCTGGAGGCGAGCAGCCTGATCGGCAGCCTCGGCGGCATCGCGGAGCTCGCGAAGGAGAGCTTCGCGAAGCAGGGCGGCGGCACCGGGGGCGCCTGACGTGGGCTTCGAGATCAGCTTCTGGCACTGGATCGTGCTCGGCGTGGTGTGCGTCACCGCCGAGGCCTTCGTGCCGGGGGCGTTCTTCCTCGGCATGGGGATCTCGGCGCTGATCGTCGGCGGCGGGCTGTGGGCGATGCCGTCCACGGACTGGAAGTGGCAGCTGTTCGCGTTCGCGGTGCTGTCGGTGATCTCCATCTGGGTCGCGCGGCGCTGGATCCTCTCCTCGCCGATCGAGAGCGACCGCCCGCTGCTCAACCAGCGCGGCGCGCAGTACGTGGGGCGCGTGTTCAACCTCGACGCGCCGATCGTCAACGGTCACGGCAAGATCAAGGTGGACGACTCGATCTGGCGCGTGCACGGCCCCGACTGCCCCGCCGGCGCCCGCGTGCGCGTGACCGGCGTGGACGGCACGGTGCTGGTCGTGGAACCGGGCGAAACGGCTGCCGGGGTGAGCGGGTGACATCGGCGCCGGCGGGCGCCGGCCGGCGACGGTGAGCCGCCGGCCGCGTTCCCGGCGATGACCGGCCCGGGTGCGCTCGCGACGCCCGACGACGTCCACCGCTTCTGGTTCGGCGAGGTCACCGACTGGGCGGCGTGCGCACGGGCGAACAACGCGCGCTGGTTCCGGCACGGCCGGGACCTGGACGGCGAGGTGCGCGAGCGCTTCGCGGGGCTGCACGCGGCGGCCGCAGCCGGCGCGCTGGACGACTGGGCGGCCTCGCCCCGCGGAGCCCTGGCGCTGGTGCTGACGCTGGACCAGTTCCCGCGCCACCTGCACCGCGCCACGCCGCAGGCCTTCGCGAGCGACGCGCGCGCGCTCGGGGTGTGCCGCGCGGGCATCGAGGCCGGGCTCGACGATGCGCTGTCGCCGGTGGAGCAGTCCTTCTTCTACCTGCCGCTGGAGCACGCGGAGGACCTCGCGGCGCAAGCCCAGTGCGTCGCGCTGATGCGCCGCCGGGCTGCGCAGTGCCCTGCAGAGTTGCGATTTTTCATGGACGAAGTCGTCAAGTTCGCCGAACTTCACTGCGAGATCGTGCAGAAGTTCGGCCGCTTCCCGCACCGCAACGAGGTGCTGGGGCGCGCCGACACCCCCGGCGAGCGGGCGTGGCTGGACGGCGGCGGCGCGCGCTTCGGGCAGTGACAGCCGCCTCGAAACCGTAAGCGCCCACTTCCGCTGCGTTGCAGCACGACTACAATACGCGCCCTTTTGCCCGGGCCCCGGCCCAACCGAGACCACCATGCCCCTTCGCAACGTCGCCATCATCGCCCACGTGGACCACGGCAAGACCACGCTCGTGGACCGCCTGCTGCAGCAGTCGGGCACCCTGGACGCGCGGGAGAAGCCCGTCGAGCGGGCCATGGACTCGAACGCGATCGAGCGCGAGCGGGGCATCACCATCCTGTCCAAGACCACCGCGGTGGACTGGCAGGGCACGCGCATCAACATCGTGGACACCCCGGGCCACGCCGATTTCGGCGGCGAGGTGGAGCGGGTGCTGTGCATGGTCGACTCGGTGCTGCTGCTGGTGGACGCGGTGGACGGCCCGATGCCGCAGACCCGCTTCGTGACCGCGAAGGCGTTCGCTCGCGGGCTGAAGCCCATCGTCGTGATCAACAAGGTGGACCGCGACGGCGCGCGCCCGGACTGGGTGCTGAACCAGACCTTCGACCTCTTCGACCGCCTCGGCGCCAGCGACGAGCAGCTGGATTTCCCGGTGGTGTACGCGTCGGCGCTGAACGGCTACGCGGGCCTGACCCCGGACGTGCGCGAGGGCGACATGGCGCCGCTGATGCAGACGATCCTCGATCACGTGCCCGCGCCGCAGGTGCAGGCCGAGGGCCCGTTCCAGATGCAGATCAGCACGCTGGACTACTCGAGCTACGTCGGCGCGATCGGCATCGGTCGCATCGAGCGCGGCGCCGCGGTGCGCAACATGCCGGTCACGGTGGTGGACCGCGACGGCGCACGACGCAACGGGCGCATCCTGCAGGTGCTGCGCGCGCGCGGCCTCGAGCGCGAGGAGGTCGAGCGCGCCGAGGCCGGCGACATCGTCGCCGTCACGGGCGTGGACAGCCCGCGCATCTCCGACACGCTGTGCGATCCGAAAGCCGTCGAGGCGCTGCCGGCGCTCACCGTGGACGAGCCCACGGTGTCCATGACCTTCCAGGTCAACACCTCGCCGTTCGCCGGGCGCGACGGCAAGTTCCTCACCAGCCGCCAGATCGCCGCGCGTCTCGAGCGCGAGCTGATCCACAACGTCGCGCTGTCGGTGGAGGCCACCGACGATCCGGACAAGTTCCTGGTCTCCGGGCGCGGCGAGCTGCACCTCGGGATCCTGATCGAGAACATGCGCCGCGAGGGCTACGAGCTCGCGATCTCGAAGCCGCAGGTGGTCGTGAAGGAGATCGACGGCGAGCGCTGCGAGCCCTTCGAGCAGCTCACGGTGGACGTCGAGGACGAGCACCAGGGCACCGTGATGGAGCTGCTGGGCGAGCGCCGCGGCGAGCTGAAGGACATGCTGCCGGACGGCCGGGGCCGCGTGCGCCTGGACTACCTGATCCCGGCGCGCGGGCTGATCGGGTTCCGCACCGAGTTCCTGACCGCGACCTCGGGCACCGGGCTCATCTACCACACCTTCTCGCACTACGCGCCGATCGCGCGCGGCGCGATCGCGGCGCGCGTGAACGGCGCGCTGATCTCCAACGTGCAGGGCAAGAGCCTCGGCTACGCGCTGTTCAACCTGCAGGAGCGCGGGCGGCTGTTCATCGGCGCCGGCGAGGACGTGTACGAGGGCATGGTGGTGGGGCTGCACTCGCGCGGCAACGACCTGGTCGTGAACCCCACGAAGGCGAAGCAGCTCACGAACATCCGCGCCGCCGGCAGCGACGAGAACATCCTGCTCACGCCGCCGGTGCGCATGAGCCTGGAGCAGGCGCTGGAGTTCATCGAGGACGACGAGCTGGTGGAGGTCACGCCGAAGGCGGTGCGCATCCGCAAGAAGTTCCTGAAGGAGCACGAGCGCAAGCGTGCGTCGCGCACCGCCGCCGCGTGACGGCGCGCGAGCGGCTTCAGGCGCTGTCGTGATCGTCGCGGGCGCGCGCTGCTGACGTCCGGATGCTCTGCCTGCTGCAACGCGTCAGCGAGTCGTCGGTCAGCGTCGACGGCGAGGTGATCGGGCGAATCGGCCCCGGACTGATGGTGCTGGTGGGCGTCGAGCGCGGCGACGCGGAGGCGCAGGCCGCGCGCATGGTCGAGCGGCTGCTCGGCTACCGCGTGTTCGAGGACGCCGACGGCAGGATGAACAGGAGCCTCGCCGACACCGGCGGCGGCCTGCTGCTGGTGCCGCAGTTCACGCTGCCGGCCGACACCGCGAAGGGCACGCGCCCGAGCTTCACGCCGGCCGCGCCGCCGGACGAGGGCGAGGCGCTGTTCGAGCGCGTGCTGGCGCTCGCGCGCGCCGCGCACACCCGCGTCGCGAGCGGACGTTTCGGCGCGCACATGCAGGTGGCGCTGGTGAACGACGGGCCGGTGACCTTCATGCTGCGGGTGAAGCCGGCCGGCTGA
>CBDUCN010000314.1:0-5988 GCA_965365655.1 uncultured Gammaproteobacteria bacterium
CCCAGCAGCTCCTGGATCGCGCGCGGGCAGGTGGCGGAATCTCCGCCGGCGCTGGCGGCGCGGTCGCGCAGCGCCTGCTCGATCAGCTCGATGTCGGAAAGATCCAGCTTGAACGTGTCGCGATAACGGGGCACCGGCGTCTCCTGGTAGGCGAGTCCGGGCGGTCGGCGCTGCCGGCCCGGCGGCATCACGCCGCGTCGGCCCGCGTCCCGCCCGGTGGTCCATGTCTCACGAGGCGCGGCAACGATGCGCGATCCGGCATGACCCGACAATTGGAAATGCTTATATCCATTATCACTTATCCCTTCGCCGCCCCGATCTCGGGGGCACGGGAGCTGCGGCCGAGCCGGGCCGGCTCGCGGGCGGATCCGCACGCGTTGCGGAAGGCGCGGCTGCCGGCGACGGGCGGCAGGCGCCCGGCGAGGTGCTACGGGCCGTGCGGCCGGGACGGCGTGGTCGGCGCGCACCGGGCCGGCGCCGCGGGCCCGCCGCGGCTCCGCGTCACGCGCGGGGGCGCGGCAGGCACGGGCTGACGTGCCCGCGTGTCGCGGTCACGGGGGGCTGATCAGCCTCCGGCCGCGACGGAGCGCGCGGCCGCGCGCGGCGCATCGGCGGACGTTGCCGTGTGCTGCGCGCCGTGGCGAAGGGCGTGGCCCACCACCTCCACCAGGGTGCTGGGCGCGGCGGACTTCTCCACGAAGCGGAACACGGCGCTCTCGTTGATCGCGCTCATGAGGTCGCCGCGCTCGATGCCGCCGCTCAGCAGGATGCGCGCGACGGCGGGGAACAGCTGGCGCACCCGGCTCAGCAGCTCCGTGCCCAGCATGTTCGGCATCATCTGGTCGGCCACCACCACCTGCACCGGGTGGCACGCGAGCAGCGAGAAGGCCTCCTCCGCGCTCTCCGCCTCCAGCACGTCGAACGCGCCGCCCTCGAGGATGCCCCGCACCTGCGTGCGCGACGTGGGATCGTCGTCCACGACGAGGATCGTGTTGCGGGTCCACGCCTCCGTCGGCCTCACCGCGCACAGCTCGGCGTGCGTGCCGAGGAAGCGGGTGAGGTCCTCGCTGCTCATCGGCCGCGCGATGTGATAGCCCTGCGCCGCGTGGCACTGGCGGCGCGACAGGAACGACATCTGGGCCTCGGTCTCCACGCCCTCGGCCACCACGTCCAGCGACATGCTCTCCGCCATCGCGATCACCGCGGACGTGATCGCCGCGTCCTCCGGGCTGGAGGTCACCTGCTGCACGAAGCTCTGGTCGATCTTCAGCCGGTCGATCGGGAGCTGCTTCATCTGCGCGAGGCTGGAGTAGCCGGTTCCGAAGTCGTCCACGCTGATCTTCACGCCCAGGTCCTTGAGCTCGCGCAGCACCGCGATGGCGCGCCTCATGTCGCGCACCACGACACCTTCGGTGACCTCGATGTCCAGGCAGTGCGCCGGCAGCCCGGTGCGGTCCAGCACGTCGCGCACGGAGTCGGCGAAGTGCGGCTGCAGGAACTGCACGGGTGAGATGTTGACGGCCACGCGCGAGACGTCCAGCTTGCGCCGGCGCCACGAGACCATGTCGTTGCAGGCGCGTTCCAGCACCCAGGCGCCGATGCTCTCGATCATCCCGGTCGCCTCGGCGATCGGGATGAACTCCCCCGGCGACACCGGTCCGAGATTCGTGCTGGTCCAGCGCGCGAGCGCCTCGACGCCGCTGATGCGGGCGCTGGTGAGGTCGAGCTGCGGCTGGTAGTGCACGGTCATCTCGTTGCGCGCGAGCGCCTTGCGCAGCTCGTTCTCGACGGACAGGCGGCGCCGCACCGACGTGTCCATGGACACGTCGAAGAAGCAGAACGTCCCCTTGCCCGAGTTCTTCGCGTGGTACATCGCGGTGTCGGCGTGGCGCAGCAGCGTGTTGCTGTCCTGGCCGTTCTCCGGAAACAGCGCGATGCCGACGCTGGGCGTGACGCACACGTCGTGGCCGCTGAGGCGCATGGGCTCGACCAGCGCGTCGAGGATGCGCTGCGCGACGCGCGAGACGTCGTCGCGGGTCTGGAGGTCGGTGAGCATGACGATGAACTCGTCGCCGCCGAGGCGCGCGACCATGCCCTTGCGCGACTCCGGGTGGCCGATGGCGTCGTGTCGGCGCACCGTGCGCTTGAGCCGCGTGGACACCTCCTCCAGCAGCCGATCCCCGATGCCGTGTCCCAGCGTGTCGTTGATGCGCTTGAAGTCGTCGAGGTCCAGGAACAGCGCCGCGAGCTTGTTGCCGTGGCGCTCGGCACGCGTGATCTCGCGGTCCAGCGCCTCGTTGAAGCGGGCCCGGTTCGGCAGCCCGGTGAGCGCGTCCACGTAGGCGAGGCGGTGGATCTTCTGCTGCGCCGCGAGCTGCTCGGTGATGTCGAGCACGATGCCGCGGATCTCGCCGCCGCGCGCCTGGCCGTGCCATTCGATCACGTGGCGCACGTTGCGCAGCCGTCCGTCGGGCCACAGCACGTCGTGCACCACCTCCTCGCTGGCACGCTGCTCGCGCACCCGCGCGAGCGCGGCGCCCAGGCGCTCCGCCTGGTCCTCCGGCACGCGCGCCATCAGCCCCTGCATGGACGGGCGCACCGCGCCCCGCTCGTGGCCCAGGCGGCGGAAGAACTCTTCGGACCACACGACGTCGCCGGAGTCCAGGTCCAGCACCCAGCTCCCGAGGCGCGCCATCTGCTGCGCGGCGCTCATCAGCTCACGGCTGCGCGCGAGCGCCGTGGCGGTGCCCCCGGCGCGGATCAGGTACGGCAGCCGGTGGTTGAGGAGGGTCCAGTTGACCGGTTTGATGACGAAGTCGGTCGCGCCGCTCTCGTAGGCGCGCTCGATGGACTGCGGGTCGTCGTGGCCCGTGGCCATCACGACCGGCAGCGTCTCGAGCCCGGGAATGGTGCGAATGCGCGCGCAGGTGCCATAGCCGTCCAGGCCCGGCATCTCCACGTCCAGCAGCACCAGGTCGGGTCGTTCCCGCGCGAGCAGCTCCAGCGCCTCCTCGCCGCTCGCGGCCTCCAGGATGCGGAATCCACCGCTGCTCAGGTGCACGTCGGCCCAGGTGCGCGTCGTGGGGTCGTCGTCGACCACGAGCACGGTCGCCACCCGCGCCGGCGTCTCGGCGGGGCTCTGGCTGGGCTCGGGCATCGACGGCACGCGGATGGACCCCGCTCCTGGGCTGCGGTCTCGCACGGGCTATCGGCCGGCGCGGGCCACTCTTGAGACTCCGCGGAACGCGCCTCGGGATCCGCTGCAGCCATCGCGCGACAGCGCATCCTTCGCGTTCCCGCAGCGCGGCGGGCAGGACGCGGCCCCGCGCCCGGCGGCGCCGGCCTCAGAAACGGCCGCGGGGCGTCACGGCGGTGAGGGACAACGCGTCCGCGGGGCACGGTGCGACGCAGCCGCCGCAGCGGGTGCAGCGCGTGAGATCGACCGCCGGCGGGCCGCGCCGCCCGGCCGGGGGCAGGCGCAGTGCGGCGGCGTCGCACCAGTCGGCGCACGCCCGGCACGCGACGCCGTCGCGCGCGACGCAGCCCTCGCCCACCGACAGCGTGAGGACCCACGGCGGGCGAGCGGTGAAGTGCAGCGCGCCGCTCGCGCAGGCCTGCACGCAGGCGCCGCAGAAGGTGCAGCCGCCGAGCGCGAAGTCGACCGTCGGAAGGCCGCCGTCGCCGCGCACGACGATGTGCTCCGGACATGCGTCCACGCACGCGCCCCCGCGGGTGCACGTGTCCTCGAACAGCCCCGCCGGACGCGCCCACGGCGGACGCACGGGCGCAGGCGCCGTGCGCACAAGGCCCTTGATCGACGCCTGCCGTGTAAGCCGCGAGGACATGTCCGAGCTCCGTCTATGCAGCAGCGCACGCTACGCTCCGCGCCGGCGCCCCCTCGTGATCTCGATCAATGCCCGGCCGCAGCACGCCCCGGATCCGGCACGTGCGAGCACCGGCCCGCGCGCGGCGGCGTCCCCGCGCGGCGGCGGATCCCGTAGGCTTGCGCCCGGACCCGATTCGCGCGGGCCGGCCGCCGGCCCGCGGGCAGATTGCGAGGTGGCTCGCCCCATGCCCGTGCCCACCACCACCGTCGGCGCCTGGCCGAAGCCGGACTTCGTGCAGGTTCCGGACTGGTTCCACGACCCGGACACGCCGGACCCCACCGCCGGCTGGGCGGAAGCGGTCGCGGCCATGGGCGACGCGGCAGACGAGGTGTTCGCGCGCGGCACCCGCGCGGCGGTGGAGGACCAGGTGGCCTGCGGCATCGACGTCCCCAGCGACGGCGAGATCCGCCGCGAGAACTACATCCACTACCACTGCCGGCACCTGCACGGGCTCGACTTCCGGAAGCTCTCCGAGAAGGACGTGCGCGGCGGCAACTACCGCGCGCGGCTGCCCACCGTGCGCGGCCCCGTGTCGGCGCGCGAGCACTTCCTGGATCGCGATTTCCGGGTCGCGCAGGCGTTCACCGATCGCCCGGTGAAGATCACGCTGCCGGGCCCGCTGACGATCGCCGACACGGTCGTGGACGCGTGGTACGGCGACCCGCGGGCGCTGGGCGCGGCGCTGGCCGACGCGCTGAACGCCGAGGTGCGGGCGCTGGCGGGCGCGGGCTGCCGCCACATCCAGATCGACGAGCCGGTCTTCGCGCGCCGCCCCGAGGAGGCGCTCGCGTACGGCATCGAGCACCTGGAGCGGGCCTTCCACGGCTGTCCGCCGGGGGTGCAGCGCATCGTGCACATGTGCTGCGGCTACCCGGATCGCCTGGACAACCCGGACTACCCGAAGGCGCCGCAGGCGTCCTACGCACGGCTGGCCGACGCGGTGGACGCGGCGGCCGTCGACGCCGTGTCGCTGGAGGACGCGCACCGGCACAACGATCTCGCACTGCTGGAGCGGTTGCCGGGCACGACGGTGATCCTCGGTGTGGTCGCGGTCGCGAAGAGCACGGTCGAGAGCGTGGACGCGATCCGCGCGCGCCTCGCCGAGGCGCTGGTGCACGTGGCGCCGGGGCGGCTGGTCGCGGCGCCGGACTGCGGTCTGGGCCTGCTCGGCCGCGACCTCGCGATGGCAAAGCTGCGCGCGATGTGCGCCGCCGCGGCGAGCCTCTGACGGGCTGTCGGGCTCGACGTCCAGTCGAATCTCGACGCGCTTCGCGCGACACGCGGTCTCGCGCCGGCGCCACCCATCGAGCGCGCAGGTGTCCCACGGACCCGCACACGCCGGCGTGGCGCACCCGGGCTGCTCGCGGTACCTCGTTCGCCGCCGGTCTGCGCGGGGTCCGCCGCGGCGCGCCGCGCGGCCGGCGCGGGTAGCCTTGCGTTTCCTGAAGCCTCGGAACGAGACCATGCCGCGCCTGTTGCCCGCGCTCATGATCGTGCCCTGCCTGCTCTGGTCCGGCCTCGCCGCGGCCGGTTGCCCGGCGGTGCTGGACTTCACCAAGCGCCGTCTCGACGGCGAGCAGCAGGTCAGCCTGTGCGACGCGTACGCCGGCAAGGTGCTGCTGATCGTGAACACCGCGAGCAAGTGCGGGTTCACTCCGCAGTACGAGGGACTGGAGGCGCTCTACCGGCGCTACCACGACCGCGGGCTCGAGGTGCTCGGCTTTCCGTCCAACGACTTCGGCGGGCAGGAGCCGGGCAGCGAGGCGCAGATCCGAGAGTTCTGCCGCCTGACCTACGGGGTGCAGTTCCCGATGTTCGAGAAGACGCGCGCGGCCGAGGCGCATGCCGACCCGCTGTACCGCGCCCTCGCCGAGCAGGCCGGCGAGTATCCGCGCTGGAACTTCCACAAGTACCTGATCGGCCGCGACGGGCGGGTCGCGGGCAGCTTTCCGAGCCAGGTGAAGCCGGACGATCCGCGGCTGGTGCAGGCCATCGAGTCGCTGCTGTAGCGCGCGGCGGCGGGCGTGACCCGCCGGGAGGGCGCACGTGCCGGACGACGGACAGGCCATCCTCGATGCCCCGCGCACGGCTCGCGCGCCGC
>CBDUCN010000315.1:0-5945 GCA_965365655.1 uncultured Gammaproteobacteria bacterium
CGCGCCGTGCCGATCGAGGACTACTCGCGCACCCAGATGCTCTGCGGCGGCTGAGCCTCGTCGAACGCTTCAGTACCCCTGCACAGGGGTACTCAGTGAGCCTTCGCCGGGCGCGGCCCGCCCAGGCTCGCGAGCACCTGCGCGACCTCCGGGTGGCCGTTCAGCTCCGCGCGGCGGGCCGGCGTGCGCCCGCCGGCGTCCTCGGCGCCGGGGTCCGCGCCGCGCTCGATGAGCAGGGCCACCAGCTCGCGGTGCCCCTCCTCCGCGGCGTGGTGCAGCGCCGTCGCGCCGTCGTCGTCGCGGTGCGCGAGGTCGGTGCGCGGGTCGGCCAGCAGCGCGCGCACGGCGTGCTCCCGGTTGCGGCTCGCGGCGCGCATCAGGGGCGTCCAGCCGTACACGTCCGGCAGGTTCGGGTCGGCGCCGCGCGCGAGCATCTCGCGCACCATCTCCGCGTGCCCCTTCACCGCGGCGACCATGATCGCGCTCCAGCCGTTCGCGCCCTGAACGTCCATCTCGGCGCCGGCGTCCAGCAGCACGCGAAGCGTGCGCCGGTCGCCGCGGATCGCGGAGAACATCAGCGCGGTGCCGCCGTTTCGATTGGTCGCGTTCACGTCGGCGCCGTTCGCGACCAGCAGCGCGACCAGGTCCGCGAGGCCCCGCTTGCCTGCGACCATCAGCGGCGTCTTGCCGTCGGCGAACGCGACGTTGACGTCCGCACCGTCCGCGACCAGCGCCCGGGCGCGCTCGAAGTCGCGCTCGTCGATCGCGTCCAGCAGCGGGTCCGCCCGCAGCGCCGGCGCCGCCACGAGGAGCACGAACGCCGCTGCCGCGACGCGGCGCACGCACGGCGCGGTCGGCGCGACGTTCAGCTCGGCGCTCCCGCGCGCCCGGCCGCCGCGCGCAGCTCGTAGTGACGCACCACCTCGCCCAGCGCCGCCGACGCGTCGTAACGCCCGGTGAGCCGGACCATCGTGTCGTGGCGCAGCGCTCCGTCCAGAAGCTCGCGGAACCCGGCGTGGTGCTCCGCGCCCAGCGGGTGGGACTGCGCGTGGATCACCCACCACGCCGCGTCGGCGAACAGCCACGTCAGCGAGGGCTGGGCCGCGAGCAGGCGCAGCGCCTCGTGGTGCGCGCCGCCGTCGCCGGGCGTGAGCAGGATCTCGAGCGCCAGCGGATCCTCCGGGCGCGCGTGAAGCTCCGGGCGCAGCACCACCACCGCCCCGTGCTCGGTCTCGACCAGATCGGTCTCGAGGCCGATCCCGAACGCGCCCGCGCCGCGCCGCATCGCGCGCCGGTCCTCCTTCGACTCGGGGCCCGCGACCTGGAAGAAGAACGCCGCCTCCCAGCCGGGCCCGTCGAGCTTCACCGGCACGCAGGTGGCCATCGCGCCGCTGGCCTGCATGGCCTCGCGCACCGGTGCGGGGAAGCGCTGCTGGGAAGTCATCGGAATGCGGGCAGGCACCGGAATCCGGGAGTGCCGCAGTGTACCCGCCCGCAAATGCGAAGGCCGCGCATCGCGCGGCCTTCGCGGGACGACGCGGGCGCGCCGGTCAGGCGGGCGAGCCCTTGACGACCGTCGCGTCCTCGTCCCCGGCGCTCTGGTCGCCGCCGGTGCCCTTCACCTCGTCGTACCAGAGGTTGTGGTGCTGCTTGGCCCACGTCTCGTCGACGTAGCCGCTGGTCATGCCTTCCAGCGCGCCCTCGGTGCCGATGGTGCCGATGTACGCGTGGCCGAACCACAGGCCGATCCACGCGAGCGCGGCCACGCCGTGGACCAGGTTCGCGAGCTGCATCTCGTCGCGCGTGAAGCCCCAGTTCGGGAAGTCCAGCACGACGCCGCTGGCGACCGCCGCGAGTCCAACGGTCGCGATGAACCAGAACCACATCTTCTCGCCGCCGTTCAGGAAGCCGGCGTCCGGGTGCCCCTTGGTGAGGATGCCGCCGCCCTTCGCGAACCACTTCAGGTCGGTCGCGGTGAACGTGTTGTGGCGGATCCACGCGAAGATCATCACGACGACCGCGGCACCGAACACGGGCCCGAGGTTGTTGTGCAGCCAGATGGCCAGCTCCGCCCACGCGGCGAACCCCTTCGCGCCGAGCACGGGGATGAGGACCGTGCGTCCGAACAGCATGCTGAGCCCCGTGATCGCGAGGACCACGAACAGCGCCGCGGTGAACCAGTGCAGGCTGCGGTCGAACGCGTTCCAGCGCTGCACCTTCCGCCCGCTCGGCCCGCCGTCGAGCTTGATCGTGCGGCGCACCGCGAAGAACAGCACGATGAACGCGAGCACGCCGCCGAGGAACCAGCCGCCGTAGTTCGCGATCCAGCCGTTGCGGATCTGGCGCCAGTTCTGCCCGTCGTGGATCAGCACGCCGGTCTCCTGGCCCTGCACCGCGGTGTAGCCCTCGGTGCCGCGCCGGACCTCGCGCCAGTAGTTCGCGCGCGGGTTGGTCTGCTCGACGGACTGCGCGCGCGCGTCCTGGATGCCGACGTACAGGTAGCCGCCGAGCGGCAGCACCATCGCCATGCTGACGATGAACAGCAGGCTCCACAGCGTGATGCGGCGGTAGCGCCGCCGGCGGTCCTCCAGCGGTCTGGCCCGGTGCTCTCGATTCATGTCCTTCTCCTTCCGATGGTCGCCCCGCCTTGGCGAATACGCGGGGCGATGCCGACAATGTGCGCTTCGAGGCCTCGCTCAGCTCGCGCCCTGCACGCGCTGCAGCCGGTCGCGAAGCTGGTGCGCCTGGCCCTCCGACCGGGTCACGGTCGGATCGGGCGCCGGATCGCCGCAGCCCGAGAGGGACAGCGTGGCCAGTGCCAGCGCCGCGAGCAGCGCACGCCTCAGTGCCGCCGCTGCGTTACCTGTCATGCGCGATACCTCCCCGCGACCGGATTGCGCCGCGCTCAGCGGTCCATCTGCACGAGCTGGAAGCGCTTCTGCAGCTGCTCCACCCGTGCCGAGGCCTGCTGGTTGAGCAGCGGGTCGCGGCTGCCCTTGTACTCGCCCGGCTCGTGCAGGGTGACCTCCGGGTCCTCCCAGCATCCGCTCAGCACGACGGTCGCCGCGAGCGCGACGGCCACGGCCAGTGTCCTGTTCGGCATGTGCATCCTCCTGCAGTCTCCTGGATCCCGTTCGGCAAGATGTCCGGCCGGCGGCGCGCGGCCGCCGGCCGGATGCCTGCGTCAGGAGTTCTTGTACGCCGTCTCCCAGCCCCAGGTCTGCGGCCGGCCGCCGCGGCGGGTGACCCGCTGGCGGTAGATGTCGGCCACCATGTCGCCGTCACCGGCGAGCAGCGCCTTGGTCGAGCACATCTCCGCGCACAGCGGGAGCTTGCCCTCGGCGATGCGGTTGCGGCCGTAGCGCTCGTACTCCTCGTTGGAGTTGTCGCCCGTCGGGCCGCCCGCGCAGAACGTGCACTTGTCCATCTTGCCGCGCGCGCCGAAGGCCTCCTTCTGCGGGTACTGCGGCGCGCCGAACGGGCACGCGTAGAAGCAGTAGCCGCAGCCGATGCAGAGATCCTTGTCGTGCAGCACGATGCCGTCGTCGGTGGTGTAGAAGCAGTCCACCGGGCACACCGCGGAGCACGGCGCATCCGTGCAGTGCATGCAGGCCACCGAGATCGACTTCTCGCCGGGCACACCGTCGTCGAGGACGACCACACGGCGGCGGTTGACGCCCCACGGCACCTGGTGCTCGTTCTTGCACGCGGTGACGCAGCCGTTGCACTCGATGCAGCGCTCGGCGTCGCACAGGAATTTCATCTTTGCCATCGTGTCTCTCCTCTAGCTCACGCGGCGGTGATCTGGCACAGGGTGACTTTCGTCTCCTGCATCTGGGTGACCGAGTCGTAGCCGTAGGTCATGGCCGTGTTGCAGGCCTCGCCGACGACGTAGGGCGCGGTGCCCTCCGGATACTTCGCGGTGAGATCCTTGCCCTGGAACACGCCGCCGAAGTGGAACGGCGTCCACACGACGCCGGGCGCGACGCGCCGGGTGACCATGGTCTTGACCTTGATCTGGGCCCCCTCGGGGCTCTTCATCCAGACCATCTGGCCGTCCTTCAGTCCGCGGTCGTTCGCGTCCTTCGGATTGATCTCGACGAACATGTCCTGCTGCAGCTCGGCCAGCCACGGGTTCGCCCGCTGCTCCTCGCCGCCGCCCTCGTACTCCACGAGGCGCCCGCTGGTGAAGATCAGCGGGTACTCCTTGCTGTGGTCGGTGGCCTGGATCGACGCATAGCGCGTCGGCAGCCGGTAGAAGCTCTTGCGGTCCTCGTAGGTCGGGTAGTCCGCGACCAGATCCCGCCGGTTGGTGTACAGCGGCTCGCGGTGCACCGGGACCGGGTCCGGGAAGGTCCACACGACGACGCGGGCCTTCGCGTTGCCGAACGGCGCGCAGCCGTGCTTGATGGCCACGCGCTGGATGCCGCCCGAGAGGTCGGTCTTCCAGTTCTTGCCCTCCGCGGCCGCCTGCTCCTCAGGCGTGAGGTCGCCCCACCAGCCGAGCTGCTTGAGCACCTTGTCGCTGAACTCCGGGTAGCCGTCGCGGATCTCGGAGCCGACGCTGTAGGAGCCCTCGGCGAGCAGCGTCTCGCCGTTGCGCTCCACGCCGAAGCGGGCGCGGAAGGTGAGGCCGCCCTCGGCGACCGGCTTGCTCGGGTCGTACAGCACCGGGGTGCCCGGGTGCTTCATGTCGGCGGTGCCCCAGCACGGCCACGGCATGCCGTAGTACTCGCCGTCCACCGGGCCGCCCTCGGCCTTCAGCGTGGTGGTGTTGAAGGTCGCGCGGTGCTCGGCGTGGGCCTTCAGGCGCTCCGGGCTCTGCCCGGTGTAGCCGATGGTCCACATGCCCTTGTTGAACTCGCGGGTCACGTCCTCCACCAGCGGCTCTTCGCCGTTCACCTTGATGTTCTTGAACATCTTGTCGGCGAAGCCGAGCTTCTTCGCGAACTTGTACATGATCGTGTGGTCGGGCAGCGACTCGAACACCGGCTCGATGACCTTCTCGCGCCACTGCAGCGAGCGGTTGGACGCGGTGACCGAGCCGTAGGTCTCGAACTGCGTCGCCGCCGGCAGCAGGTACGTGCCCTCGGTGCGGTCGCTCATGACCGCCGCGTGGGTCGGGTGCGGGTCGATGATCACGACCAGGTCCAGCTTCTCGAGGGCCTTCTTCATCTCCGGCCCGCGGGTCTGGCTGTTCACCGCGTGGCCCCACAGCACCATCGCCTTCAGGGTGTCGCGCTGCTGGATGTTGTTCTTGTCCTCCAGCACGCCGTCGATCCAGCGCGACACGGTGATGCCCTTGTTGTGCATCCCGTTGACCGGCTTGTCGTCGCCGCCCTCCTCGCCGAAGTACTCGCCGGGCCGCTCCTCCTTGTCGAAGCGCGCCTTCAGCCACTCGATGTCGGTGTCCCACACCCGCGCCCAGTGCCCCCAGGCGCCGGCGCTCAGGCCGTAGTAGCCGGGCAGCGAGTGCGACAGCACGCACATGTCGGTGGCGCCCTGCACGTTGTCGTGGCCGCGGAAGATGTTCGCGCCGCCGCCGGAGGTGCCGATGTTGCCGAGCGCCAGCATCAGCGCGCAGTACGAGCGCGTGTTGTTGTTGCCGGTGGTGTGCTGCGTGCCGCCCATGCACCACACGACGGTGCCGGGCCGGTTCTCGGCGAGGATCTTCGCGGCCTCCTTGACGTCGGCCTCCTTCGCGCCGGTGACGCGCTCGGTCTCCTCAGGCGTCCACTTCTTGACCTCCTCGCGCACCTGGTCCATGCCGTAGACGCGCTGGGCGATGTACTCCTTGTCCTCCCAGCCGTTCTCGAAGATGTGCCACAGCATGCCCCAGACGATCGCGACGTCGCTGCCGGGGCGGATGCGCACGAAGTGGTCGGAGTGAGCGGCGGTGCGCGTGAAGCGCGGCTCGACGACGATCATCTTCGCGCCGTTCTCCT
>CBDUCN010000316.1:0-5919 GCA_965365655.1 uncultured Gammaproteobacteria bacterium
GGGACGACTACAAGCGCGCGGTGAACGACATGGTCACGCACACCAGCACCGCGTGTGCGCCGTGGACCCTGATCGCCGGCGACGACAAGAAGTTTGCCCGCGTGCAGGTGCTGGAGACCTTCTGCGATCGCATCGCCGGCGCGCTGGGCAGCAAGAGCTGACGGTCGACGGCCTTGCGCGGCGCCGGCCGCGGCGGCGCGGCAACCCTGACGGGCCCTGACCGCGCGGGCGCGCCGGCAGGCGCGGGGTATGCTTGGCCCCGCCCGCCGTACCCACTCCCGGAGCGTCCATGGCGCGCAGCGCCCGCCTGCATCACCCGTGCGCCGTGCTGGCCCTGCTCGGCGCGCTGGTCACGGGCGCGCCCGGCGCGCGCGCCGGCGCCGACGCGCCGTCCGCCGGCGCGCCCGTCGTCGCGGTCGCGGCGAATCTCACCGACGTGGCCGCGGACATCGCCGCGGCCTTCACCGCGGCGAGCGGCGAGACGGTGCGGCTCAGCTTCGGCGCGTCCGGGACGCTCGCGCGCCAGGTGCTGCGCGGCGCCCCGTTCGAGCTGCTGATCTCGGCCGACGAGGACTACCCGCGGCGCCTCGCGGCGGCCGGGCGCACCCGCGGCGACGGCGCGGTGTACGCGATCGGCCGGCTCGCGGTGTACCTCGCGCCGGGGACCGGACTGACGCTGCCGACGGAGCCCGTTGCGGCGCCGGCAATGAGGCGCCTGCTGGCCGACCCGGCGATCCGGCGCATTGCGATCGCGAACCCGGAGCACGCGCCCTACGGACGGGCGGCGCGCGAGGTGCTGCAGCGCGTCGGCGCGTGGCCGCTTCCGGCGGGACGCCTGCTGACGGGCGAGAACGTCGCGCAGACCGCGCGCTTCGCCCGCGCGGGCGGCGTGCAGGCCGCGCTGCTGCCGCTGTCGCTCGCGCGCCTGCCGGTGCTCGCGCCCGGAAGCCATCGCGCGCTGCCCGACGACTGGCACGCGCCGATCCGCCAGCGCATGGTCCTCACCGTCGCGGCCGGACCGGTCGCCGAGGCCTTCTACCGCTTCATGCTCGGCCGCGAGGCGCGCGCGCTGCTCGAGCAGGCCGGCTACCGCGTGCCGGCCGACTGACGCGCCGGCAGCCTCGCCGTGGACTGGGACGCCCTCAGCCTGTCGCTGCGCCTCGCGGCATGCACCGCGCTGATCCTGCTGCCGCTGGGCGTGGCAGCCGCGCGCGTGCTGGCCTGGGGTCGCTTCCGCGGGCGCGGCGTCCTGGAGGCGCTGCTGACCGTGCCGCTGGTGCTGCCGCCCACGGTGCTGGGCTTCTACCTGCTGGGCTCCTTCGACGCCGGCGCGCCGGTCGGGGCGCTGTGGCGCGCGCTCACCGGCGGGACCCTGAACTTCAGCTTCGCGGGCCTGCTCGCCGCGTCCGTGCTCGCGAACCTCCCGTTCGCGATCCTGCCGATGCAGCGCGCGTTCGAGTCCATCGCGCGCAACGTGCGCGAGGCGGCGTGGTGCAGCGGGCTGAGCGCGTGGGCGACCCTGTGGCGCATCGAGCTGCCGCTGGCCTGGCCGGGACTGCTGTCGGGCATGGTGCTGACCTTCGCGCACACGCTCGGCGAGTTCGGCGTCGTGCTGATGGTGGGCGGCAACATCCCGGGCGAGACCCGCACCCTGTCCATCGCGATCTACGACCGCACCCAGGCCTTCGACGACCGCGCGGCCGGGATCATGTCGGCGACGCTGCTCGGCTTCTCGTTCCTCGTGGTGTGGGGCGTGTACCTGCTCGACCGGCGGATGCGGGGCCGGCGTGGCTGAGCCCGGGCTGGACGTCACGCTCGCGCAGGACGCGCCGATCCCGCTCGCGGTGCGCCTCGCGTGCGCCCCGGGCGAGCTGCTGGCGCTGGTGGGGCCGTCGGGCAGCGGCAAGACCACGGTGCTGCGCACGATCGCCGGGCTGTACCGCCCGCGCGACGGCCACGTGCGCTGCAACGGCGAGACCTGGCTGGACACCGCCGCCGGCGTGCACCGCCCCGCGCAGCAGCGCCGCGCCGGGCTGGTGTTCCAGGACTACGCGCTGTTCCCCCACCTCACCGTGCTGCACAACGTCACCGCGGCGCTGGGCCACCTGCCGCGGGCCCGGCGCCGGGCCCGCGCCGAGGCGCTGCTCGACCAGGTGAACCTCGCGGGCCTCGAGGATCGCCACCCGCAGACCCTGTCCGGCGGCCAGCAGCAGCGGGTCGCGATCGCGCGCGCGCTGGCGCGCGAGCCCGGCGTGCTGCTGCTCGACGAGCCGTTCTCGGCGGTGGACCAGGTCACGCGGCGCAAGCTGCGCCGCGAGCTCGCGGCGCTGCGCACCGCGCTCCAGGCCCCGGTGGTGCTGGTCACCCACGACCTGGAGGAGGCCGCGATGCTGGCCGACCGGCTGTGCATCCTGCACCACGGCGAGACCCTGCAGAGCGGCCCGCCGCGCGACGTGCTCGCGCGGCCCGACAGCATGCAGGTCGCGCGGCTGGTGGATCTGCGCAACGTGTTCGAGGGCCGCGTGCACGACCACGACGCCGCCGCGGGAGTGACCCGCATCGAGTGGCGGGGCCGGCTGCTGGAAGCCCGGCACCGCCCCGACCTGCCGGCGGGCGCCGCGGTGAGCTGGGTCATCCCGAGTGCGGCGGTAATCCTGCACCGGCGTGACCGCCCGTCGCGCGGCGAGCGCGAGAACCCGGTCGCGGGCGTCGTCGAGAGCCTGGTGCCGCTCGGAGAGAACGCGAGCCTCGATCTGCGCGTGGACGGCCCGTCGGGCGAGTCGATCGCGCTCTCGGTGCCGCTGCACGTCGCGGAGCGCAACGCGCTGTCGGTCGGCGCCGACGCGCGGGTCTCGCTGCGCGCCGACGCGATCCACCTGATGCCGGCCGGCGGCGCCTGAATCCACCGCCGCGCCGGCGGGCCGGGTCGAGTGCCCGCGCCCTCGGCGTTTGCCAGGGCCGTGAAGCGGGTGCCCGCGTCGACGGCCACACGCCATACGCCGGCAGCCGCCCGCGCCGGCGCCCGGCCCCGGGGCGCCGGCGCGGGGCGCCGCGCTACTTCTTCGCGCCGCCCCGGGGCTTGCTGCCGCCGCCCTGGCCGCCCGGCTGCATGCCCGACAGCGCCGACGCCCACTGGCGCTGCAGCGCCTGCATCTGCCCCGCCATCTGCTCCCAGCCGGACATCAGCTGCTTCACGTGCTCCTCGCCGGGCATGCCCGCCGCGGGGCTGGACTTGCCCATCAGGTCAAACCACTGCTGCCACAGCTTGTGCTGGGCATCGGTCCACTGGTCGATCAGGTTCACGCCTTCAGAGGCCCAGCGCTTCATCTCGTCCGGCGCGCCCTCCATCTTCGCGACCTGCTCGGCCCACGCCCGGGTCGCCTGCTTCTGGGTCTCCAGGGTCTTCTCGACCGCCTCCTGCCAGCGCGACAGGCCCTGCGTCCACGGCGGGCCGCTGCCCGCGGCGCCGCCGGCGGCCTGCTGCACGCTCTGCACCCAGTCCTGCCAGAGCTTCTGCTGGCCCTGCATCCAGTCGTTGATCAGATTCTGCATGTCGGCTTGCTGAGCCATCGTCGTGTCCCCTTTCGTGTCTGGCGCGCGTGCGCGATTGTGGTGCGTCTGGGTGAAGGATAGCCGCGCGGGCGCTGCAGTGCAGAACGCGGAGCCGGGCGCGCAGGAAGCGCAGGATTCCTGCGCGGTGCCGGGCGCGCCGTCAGCGGCCGGGCGCCCGCGTCGGCCACGCGGCGGCGGCGATCCCGACGAGCATCGCCGCGACCAGTGCGACATCCGGCGCCAGCCCGAGCGTCCAGGCCACGGCGAGCGCGTACGCGCCCCAGAGCAGGGGCACCATCAGCAGGTGCAGCGGCGCCGGCGGCGCGCCCAGCAGCAACAGGCCGACGGTGAGTGCGGCGGTCGGCGCCGGCGACACCCCGGCCACCGGCGCCGCCGCCCAGGCGCCCGACCACGCGGCGCCCGCGAGCGGCGCGCCGACGAGCGCGAGCAGCACCAGGCACGCGCCGAGACCCTCCCGGAAGCCGCGAACGCCGCGCGGCCGCAGCCGGGCGCGCAGCACGCCGCTCCACGCGAGCAGCAGCGCCTGCAACACGAACAGCGCGGCGAACACCATGCCCGCCCAGTTCAGCATCGCGTGGCTGCGCCACTCCCAGCCGACGGCGCACCACGCCCACGACGCGGCCAGCACGCCCGCGAGCAGCCGCGGCGCGTGCCGCGCGCCGCGCAGCCACAGCGCGACGAGCGCGACGAGGCCGCCGAGCGCGAGGGCCTGCACGGGCCACAGCTCGGCGTGGTAGCGGGACGCGACGGCGAGCAGCGCCTGCGCGTCGTACGGGACCAGGCGCTCCAGCACCGGGCGGCGTCAGATGCTCGCGAGGTCGGACGCGATGCGCCGGCGAAGCTCCGGGTCCGGCAACGGTCCGCGCGCGGCGCCCATGTTCTCCGTCATGTGGTCCACGCGACTGGTGGCCGGGATCGCACAGGTCACGGCCGGGTGCGACACGACGAACTTGAGCAGCACCTGCGGCCAGCTCGCGGCGCCGATGGACGCAGCCCAGCCCGGCAGCGGCCGCCCCGCCAGCCGGTCGGGCAGCGCGCCGCGCCGGAATGGGCGGTTCGCGATCACCGCGATGCCGCGCTCCGCCGCGAGCGGCAGCAGCCGCGCCTCGGCCTCGCGGTCGACGGCGTTGTACGTGAGCTGCACGAAGTCGACGGGCTGCGACTCCATGATCGACGCGAGCGGCCCGTGGCGCGAGCCGTGCGACGTGGTGACGCCGACGTAGCGCACGCGGCCCTCGGCCTTCGCGGCGAACAGCGTCTGCAGGTGCGACTCCCAGCTGACGAGGTTGTGCACCTGCTGCAGGTCCAGGCGCGCGAGCCCCCACAGCCGCTCGGAGTCGGCCATCTGCTCCTCGCCCTGCGAGGTGAACGGCGTCCACACCTTGGTCGCGCTGAACAGCCCGGGGTGCGCGCCGAGGCGCGACAGGCAGTGACCCACCACCTCCTCCGACGAGCCGTACATCGGCGACGAGTCGATCATCCCGCCGCCGTTGTCGAAGAACGCGCGCAGCACCTCCACGCGCTGCGCGCGCAGCGCCGCGTCGCGGCCGACGTTGAACGTGATCCAGGTGCCCATCCCGATCACCGGGATGCGCTCGCCGGTGGACGGGATCGCGCGGGTCAGCGGCGCGCGCGCTCCGGCGATCAGCGATGGCGGGGCCGCGGCGAGCGCCGCCGCGGCGGGCAGGGACGTCAGGAGACGGCGTCGATGCATGGCACTCCGTTGCACGGGTCGCGTGTGGATGCTTCGCGCGGAGGCTACCCGCGGGCGCGGCAAATTGCCGGAGCCTGCTTGCGCTGAACGACGCCCGCGCCGAGGGCGGGCGGCGCATGCGACTGCGCGCGGGCGGCGGTCAGTCCGGGCGTACCCGCTCCACCCGCACCAGGCCGTCCGGCCCGAGGCGGCCGCGCACCTCCACCCGATCACCGTCGCGCGGCGTGCGATCGACGCGGGTGCCGCCGTGGATGACGATCGGCAGGCCGTCGAGCGACCCGCGCCGCGTGAGCGTGCCGCCCAGCCGCACCCGCGCGCCCTCCGGGTACGGCGCCGGGTTGCCCGCGGCGTCGCGCGCGCCGCCGGCCACCCAGCGCTCGATCAGCGCCACCTCGTCCTCGCTCAGCCACGGCGGCCCGTCGAACGGCATCTGCGGGCGCGACAGGCCGCGCACCCGGCGCAGCAGCTCACTCGCGCGCGGGTGGCCGGGCACGATGCGCGCACGCTCGCCGGACTCGAGCGCGGCCGCGTAGCCGTCGAGCCGGAAGCCCTCCGGCGCCGGCCCGCGCAGCCCGCCGTCGGTGTGGCACTTCACGCAGCGCCGCGCGAACAGCGGCGCGACGTGCGTCCAG
>CBDUCN010000317.1:0-5905 GCA_965365655.1 uncultured Gammaproteobacteria bacterium
AGCCGGAGACCGCGTCTTCGGCGCAGCGAGGTGAAAACGCGCAGGATGCGCTTTTCCACCATCGTGTGACCGCCTACGCGTTGCGGCCCGGGCGCTGGTGCCAGCGCGGCTGCATGCAGATGAAGCCGAGGAACTCCACCACCGTGTGCGCGGCCAGGTACGACGTGATGCCGGTGCCCACGTCGAGCTGCGGATTCACCTCGACGAGGTCGAAGCCCACGACCTCGGCGTGCTGCGCGATGGCTTCCAGGCACGCGCGAAGCTGCGCGTAGCTCATGCCCTCCGGCTCCGCCGAGACGCAGCCCGGGATCAGCGCCATGTCCAGCACGTCGATGTCGATGCTCACGTAGACGCGGGCGTCGCGCGGCACGCTGTCCGCGACCGCCTGCGGCCCGGCCGCGCGGAAGTCGGCCATCGTGAGCACGTTGTTGCCGTCGGCCAGCGAATCCTCGTGCTCCTCCACCGCGGTGCGCAGGCTCCGGATGCCGACCTGCGTCAGGCTCAGCACGTGCTCCATCGGCGCGATGTGGCGGAACGGGTGCATGTTGGTGAAGCGCAGGTCGTGCACGAACGGCATGTAGTCCAGGTGCGCGTCGAAGTGGATCACGTGCACCGGCTCGACGACGTCGAAGCCGCGCACCACCGGATAGGTGACGGAGTGATCCCCGCCCAGCATCACCGGCAGCGCGCCGGCCGCGAGCACCGCGCGCGTGAGCGCCGACGCGTTGTCGAAGGACGTCTCGACGGCGGTGGGCCACACGTCCGCGTCGCCGACGTCGGCGATGCGCCGCCCGCGAAGCTCCTCGGCGAGGTAGGTGCGCCCGGTGATCGGGTCGTAGATGCCGGCGTTGTCGCCGCCGGCGAAGCGCAGCGAGTGCTCGCGTATCGCGCGCGGCCCGAGGCGCGAGCCGGCGAGGTACGGCGAGCCCTCGTCGAACGGGACGCCGAACACCGCGATGTCGGCCTCCAGGTCCAGCGCGTCCTCGACGTACGGGGCGCGCAGGAAGGTCGGGATCCCCACGAAGGGCTTGTTCAGGCGCCAGCCGTCGTCGCTGCTCATCCGCGTGCTGCCGTCGGGCCTGCGCAGAGCATGCGGCAAGCGGCACGATCATTTCAAAGGGTCTCGCCGGGGCGCGGCCGGTGCCGCGCCGTTCGGCGCGCCGGCGCTCGCGCCGGGGCCCCGCCGCCGGGGCCGCGCGTGCTGCCTTGCGCGCCGGGCCCGGCGCCCGCGACCATGGTCGCTACAGACGACACGCACACGAGGTATCGCGCGATGCGCCTCTACGACAACGCCTCCTCCGGCAACGCCTACAAGGTGCGGCTGCTGCTCGCGCTGCTCGGCATCGAGTACGAGCGCGTGGAGATGGACATCGATGCCGGCGCCACGCGCACGCCGGCCTTCCTCGCGATGAACCCGAACGGGCGCATCCCGCTGCTGGAGCTGGACGACGGACGCCACCTCGCCGAGTCCAACGCCATCCTGTGCTACCTCGCGCACGGCACGCCGTGGCTGCCCGAGGAACGCTGGGCGCGGGCGAAGGCGTTGGAGTGGATGTTCTTCGAGCAGTACAGCCACGAGCCGTACATCGCGGTGTCGCGCTACATCCTGACCCACCTGCCGGCGGACAGCCCGCGGCGCGCGGAGCTGCCGCGGCTCGCGCCGCGCGGCATCGCGGCGCTGGAGGTCATGGACCGTCACCTCGCCGGCGCGGACTGGTTCGCGGGCGACGCGTACTCGATCGCCGACATCTCGCTCTACGCGTACACGCACGTCGCCGGCGAGGGCGGCTTCGACCTCGCGCCGCACCGCCGCGTGCGCGACTGGCTGTCACGCTGCGCGGCGCAGCCGGGACACGTGCCGATGGACGCGTGAGCTCGTGAACGATTCGCGACGTCTGCCGGGACACCGCCCGGGCGCGGCCGTCGGCGCGTCGCGCCGGCGCGCGGGAGATTCGCGATCTGCGGGCGCTTGAGGCGCCCGTCCACAGCCGCCACCATTGCCGCCCCGTCCATCCCCGGAGCTCCCGATGTCCGCGACCTTCCGGCGGCCGCGCGCCGCGGTCCTGCTGTCCACCGTCGCCGCCCTCGCGCTGCGCGCCGTGCCGGCGCCGGCGCTGGAATGGTCCATGCCGGTCGCGGCCCCGCCCGGCGGCGTCGCGGAGAGCAGCGTGCGCGCGTTCGCGGCGCAGGTCGCCGCGGACACCGCGGGCGGCCTCACCCTCGCGGTGACGCCGGCAGCGGACGCGGCCCGCGTGCCGGGCGCGCTGGGCGGGGGCCAGGCAGCCGCCGGCGCGTTCCCGCTCGCGGCGCTGGAGGCGGCGGAGCCGGTCCTCGCGATGGACCGCGTGCCGTACCTCGCGAGCAACTACGTGGACGCGGCGAAGCTCTGGAAGGTGCTGCGCCCGGCGGTGGAGCGCAAGCTCGCGGCGCGGGGGCTGCTGCTGCTGTACGCGGTGCCCGGCCCGCCGCCCGCACCGCTGTCGTTGCGTCCGATGCTGACGCTGGAGGCGTGGCGCGGGATGCGGCTGCTGGCCGACGAGCCCGGTCTGGACGCGCTGGCACCCGTCGTGGGCCTGCAGGCGGTGCGCGCGCCCGGCGCACGGGAGGCCCTCGCCGGCGGCGACGCGGATGCCGCGTTCAGGGCCGCGGACGCGGCGGCGGGCGACCGCGCGTGGGAGTACGCCGCGCACTACCTGGACGCGCGGGCGTGGTTCCCGAAGACCCTGGTGGTCGCGGCGCGCAGCGCGTTCGACGGCCTCGCGCCCGCGGCGCGCGACGCGCTGCGCGCCGCGGCCGCCGCCGCGGAGCAGGCCGCGTGGCAGGCCTCGGAGCGCGCCGCGGACGCCGGCGTGCAGCGCCTGCGCGACTACGGCATCAAGGCGGTGACGCCGCCGGTGAAGCTGCTGATCCGCCTCGAGGCGGTCGGCCGCGAGCTGCTGTTCCGCTGGTCGGAATCCGCGGGGGAGGAGGGTGCGCAGATCGTCGAGCGCTACTACGAGATCCGGTGAGCCGTGCCGGCGGCGGCGGGCGCTGTCGCGCGGCCGGCGCGCCGTGCTGCACCGCACCCATGAGCGGCGCGCGGCCGAGTGCTGAAAAAAACTCATCCGGTGCGGTGGCCGGGGCGCGACGAAGGCCGCGCGGTGCCGGGCATTCGCCGCTACACTGGATGAGTCATGTTTGCCCACCGCCGCGGCGGCCGTTGCCGCCATCCTGACCTGCCCCGGGGCGCCCGCTGATGGCGGCGCGCCCGCAGCCGCTTCGCCCCGAGTCCGCGAAGGCCGAGCAGCCCGAGCGCACGCTCGCGCCGCCGCCGCCCGGGGGCGGGCGCTGGGTGCAGCGCGCGATCATCCTCGCGCTGGTGCTCGTCGGCGGCTGGTTCGCGGTGCAGGAGGCCCGCGAGCGCATGCTGTACGTCGAGGAGATCGACGCGCGCATGGTCGGCGACCTGGTCACCGTGAGCAGCCGCGTGTCCGGCTGGCTCACCGAGATCGACGTGCAGTCGGGCGACGCGATCACCCGCGGCCAGGTGCTGGCGCGCGTCGACGCGCGGGAGTCGGAGCTGCTGGTGAGCGAGCTCGAGGCGCGCACCGAGGGCGTCGACGCCGAGCGCAAGCGCATGCTGGCCGAGCGTGAGCTGATCGACCTGCAGACCCGCACCCGGCTCGAGACCCAGCTCTCCACCGCCGAGGCCGCGCAGGCCGAGGTCGCGGCACTGGACGCGCAGCTCGATCTCGCGCGCCAGGAGCTGGTGCGCGCGGAATCGCTGTTCGAGAAGCGCGTGATCCCGCGCTCGCAGCTCGACCAGGCGCGTGCCCAGGCGCGGCGCATCGAGGGCGAGCGGCGCGCCACCGCGGCCGAGTACCAGGAGGCGATGGCGCGCCTGGAGGAGGCGCGCGCCGAGCGCGCGCGGCTGAACGTGCTCGACGAGGAGCTGGACATGCTCGCGCACCGCCGCGACGAGCTGAGCGCGAAGCTCGCGCAGCAGCAGCTCGACCTCGAGGACCGCGTGATCCGCGCGCCGGTGGACGGCGTGGTGGACCGCACCTTCGTCGAGGCCGGCGAGTACGTGCGCCCGGGCCAGCGGCTCGCCATCGTGCACGACCCGCGCCGGGTGTGGGTGGAGGCGAACATCAAGGAGACGCAGGTCGCGCGCCTCGCGCTCGGGCAGAGCGTGCACATCAGCGTGGACGCGTACCCCGACGAGTCCTTCAGCGGCACGGTGGAGAGCATCGGCTCGTCGACCACCGCGAGCTACGCGCTGCTGCCGAACCCGAACCCCAGCGGCAACTTCACCAAGGTCACCCAGCGCCTGCCGGTGCGCATCGCCGTCGACAGCCCCGACGCGCGACTGCACCCGGGGATGATGGTGGAGGTGCGCATCGATGTCGGAGGGCGTTGACGCGCTCTACGCCCGCTACGGTCGCCATTACCGCACCCTGGTGACCGTGACCGGCATGACGGCGTCGTTCACGATGGTGCTGATGGGCACCATCGTGAACGTCGCGGTGCCGAACGTGATGGGCGCCTTCGGCGTGGGCCAGGACATGGCCCAGTTCATGGCCACCGCCTTCATCGCGACGATGACGGCGAGCCAGCTGCTCAACGCGTGGTTCGTCGGCGTGTTCGGCGCGCGCAACGCGTTCACCATCGTGCTCGTGATCTTCGCCGCCGGCGCGCTGATCTGCGCGATGAGCCCGGTGCTGGACTTCATCATCCTCGGGCGCGTGATGCAGGGCTTCGCGGCCGGCGTGATCCAGCCGCTGGTGATGGTCACGATCATCCGCGTGTTCCCTAGCGACCGGCGCGGCGTCGCGACCTCGATCTACGCGGTGGGGCTGGTGCTCGCGCTGGGCCTCGGGCCGGTGGTCGGCGGCCTCACCATCGACCTCGTGGGCTGGCGCCAGATCTTCTACGTGCCGCTGCCGCTGGTGGCCTTCGCGCTGATCATGGGCTCGTTCTTCATGCCGCAGGAGCGCGATGCCGGTCCGCGCCAGCCCTTCGACTTCCTCGGCTACGGCCTGCTGTGCGTGTCGCTGTTCTGCCTGATGTGGGGCATCGCGAACGGCCAGCGCCTCGGCTGGGGCTCGAATGCGATCGTCGGCTACCTGGGCGTGGGCCTGATCACCGGGATCGCGTTCGTGCGCTCGCAGATGCGCCCCGGCGCGGCGCTGCTGGACATGAGCATCATCACCGATTTCCGCTTCGCCGCCGCGGCGGTGGTCGCGATGGTGTACGGGGTCGGCAACTTCTCGACCACCTATGCGGTGCCGGTGTTCGGCCAGCTCGTGCAGGGGCTGACCCCCACCGTCGCGGGAATGCTGCTGCTACCGGCGTCGCTGGGCGTGGTGTTCGCGCTGCCGCTCACGGGCTGGCTGACGGACCGCCTGCGCGCGGAGATCCTGATCTTCGGCGGCCTCGCGATGTTCGCGCTGGGCGTCGCGCTGCTCGCGGACTCCGACGTCAACACCGCGTTCGTGCAGATCGCGGGCTTCGCGATGATCGCGCGCATGGGCATGGCCTTCATCACCCCGGGACTGATGACCGCGGCGCTGCGCGCGGCGCCGGAGCACAAGCTCAACGCGGCGTCGGGCACCATCAACTTCTGCCGCCAGCTCGGCGGCGCGTTCGGCATCAACGGCGTGGTGGCGCTGATGGAGCGCCGCGGCGAGTTCCACGCCGACGCGCTGACCGCGACGCAGGTCGCGGACAACGCGGCGACGTCGGAGTACATCGCGCGCGCCGCCGAGGCGCTGGGCGAGGCCGGCCACCACGACGCGCTGACCGACCTGCTCGCGATGGAGCACCTGAGCCGCGTGATCTCGGCCGCGGCCACCACCAAGGCCTTCCAGGACGGCTTCATGGTGATCGCGGTGGTGTTCCTGCTCGCGATGCTGCCGGCGTGGGT
>CBDUCN010000318.1:0-5895 GCA_965365655.1 uncultured Gammaproteobacteria bacterium
CGGCGGTCAGGCGCCGTCATCCATCCGCTGCCAGCGCTCCAGGTCCGTGACCCGCGCGTACTCGCGGTAGCCGGCGACACGCTCCGCGACCGCCGCGGTGGAGCCGTCGCGCGCGAGCGCGCTCACCGCGTCGCGCACCGCGGTGAGCGCGGCGAACAGCGGCAGGTACCAGTACACGACCATGCGCACGCCCGCGTCGCGCCACTGGTCGAGGGTGTAGTCGGGCTGGCGGTCGGCGTGGTCGCGGTCCACCGCGCACGCGACCAGCGGCACGGGCACCGCGCGCGCGATGCGCTCGTACTCGGCCAGCGAGTACGGGTCGCCCAGCATCACGGCGTGCGCGCCGGCGCCCGCGTAGCGCTGGAGGCGCGCGATCACCCCGTCCACGCCGTCGGCACCCTTCGCGTCGGAGCGTGCGACGATGGCGAGCCCGTCGCCGCGGCGCGCGTCCAGCGCGTGTCGCACCGTGCGTGCGAACGCCTCCGGCGCGACCACCTGCTTGCCCGCGAGCAGCCCGCAGCGCTTCGGGAAGGTCTGGTCCTCGATGTGGATCGCGCTGACCCCGGCGGCCTCGAACTCGCGCACCGTGCGCGCGACGTTCACCGCGCCGCCGAAGCCGGTGTCGGCGTCGCACACCACCGGCACGTCCACCGCCTGCACGACGTTCGCGGCGCGGCGCACGATCTCGCTCGCGGTGGTCAGGCCCATGTCCGGAAACCCGAGGTCGCTCGCCTCGTTGCCGAGGCCGGTGATGTAGACGAGGGGAAAGCCGGCCTGCGCGATGATGCGCGCCGAGAACGCGTCGTACGCACCGGGCGCGGCGAGGACGGGGTGGCGGTCGAGAAGCGCGGTGAAGCTCATGGGTCGGGCGCGTCGGTGGCCTGGGGGGCGCGGCCGATGGTAAAGAACTATCGCCCGCCACGCTGCCCGCGTGGATCACCGGTGCGCGGGCGGCGCGGATCGCCGCCACGCGGCACGCCCGGCGCGAGCGCCCCGCCGGTGTACCGCGTGACCGCGGCAGCGCCGGGAAGGCGCCCGTCAATCGCGCAGCAGCGCCTGCCCCAGGAGCGCGTTGATCATCGCCGAGACCGCCCGGATCTGCGATCCCGAGCGGCGCGCGTAATCGTCGCCGCTGTAGCCCCACCAGTCCCAGCAGGCGCGCGGATTGTCCCCGCTCCACGGCAGCGCGCCCTCCAGCGCGCGGGTCTGCGGATAGAGCACCACGATGCGGTTGGTCTCGGCCCACTCGTTGTAGCCCGCCTCGCGCACGAAGCGATCGCCGATCGCGTCCGGGTGCTGTCGGCAGCCGTGGAACGCGACGTGCAGCCGGCACGGCTCGCCCGCGCGGCACGCGGCCGGAAGGTACACCCACCCGCTCGCGTGCAGGCTCACGGACTCGTCGCCGGCATCGAAGAACGCGCGCTGGTCGAAGGTGCGCAGCGCCCCCGGGGGCAGCGCCGCCGCCGGCGGCGCGAGCGTGCCGCCCGGCTCCAGCAGGAAGCGCAGCAGCTCGCCGGCGGCGTCGTAGTCGCAGTCGTTGATGTACGGCGTGCCTTCCGCGTCGCAGGCGTTGCCCGCGTCGTCGGTGATCATCGCGTGGGCGGCGCCGTCCAGGCGCTCGTGGTGCACCGCGCCCGCGTCCACGAACGCGAGGTAGTACTGCTCCAGCGCCTCCACCACGCCGCGCGGCACCGTCTCGTCCTCGCTTCCGGAGAGCAGCCACACGCGGTCGTCGCGCAGCCCCTGCGGGTCGTCCGCCGCGCCGTCGCGCGCGGCCTCGCGGGTCTGGTTCACCGAGAACTCCGGATCCGGCGGACCCTCGTAGAACCACATCGGGTTGGTGTTGCTGCACACCGAGGTCGCGGTGTAGAGGCCGGTCCAGTCCCAGACGTACCAGCGCGGATAGAGCCCGGCCGCGCAGCGGTAGGGCCCGCCCGCGATCAGGCCCACGCCGCGCACGTGCGCGGAGTGGACGACGTGCATCTGCTGCGCCATGAACGCGCCGGAGGAGATGCCGGACAGCGTGACGGAGTCCGGATCCAGCCGCAGGCCCGTGGCGAGGGTCTCGAGCGGCTCCGGCGGCGCCTGCGCGGGCACACCCGGCGCCAGCAGCCACAGCGCGGTGACGAGCACGGCGCGCACGCGGCGCGCCGGAGTCCGTGAAGATCGCATGGCGGCTTCTCCCTGTCCGCGAACCGGATTCCCGATCCCGACGGATTCTGGGCCTGCGCGGGGCGCGGGGTCAAAAGCAGCCCGCTGCCCGCGCCGGCGTGCCCGGCCACGGCCCCGCGCGCGGTGCGGCGGCCGGCAGATGGGCGCCGACAGCGCCGCCGCCGATTGCGCCCGGGCGGCGGCCCGTACCGGCGCGAGGACGCGTCGGAGCGGAGCGGGCTCGCACGCGCTCGTCTCGCGCAGCACGCCGCTGACCGGCATTCGCGGGGACGGCGACGCGCGGCGGCCTGTTAGCATCGCCGCACGCACACGCCACCCGGGAGCGCCTGCATTGGACTGGATCTCCAGGTTCGAGGAACTGTCGAGGCTGGACGACGAGGACCGGCGCTTCATCGAGCGCCACGCGAAGGTGATCGAGCTGGCCCCGGACCAGGCGGTGTTCGCGCCGGGCAAGCGGCCCGAGGCCTTCCTGCTGGTGCTGGAGGGCAGCGTGCGGGTGCACCAGTTCGGCGCGAACGGGCGCGAGATCGTGCTCTACCGCGTGAGCGCCGGCGAGAGCTGCATCATGACCACGGCCTGCCTGCTGTCCGGCGAGGACTACCTCGCGGAGGGCATCACGGAGACGCCGGTGAAGGCGATTGCGCTGGGGCGCGCGGAGTTCGAGGCGATGATGGCGCGCTCCCCGGGGTTCCGCAGGCTGGTGTTCTCCCGCTACGCGTCGCGCGTGACGCGGCTGATGGAGGTGGTGGAGGACATCGCGTTCGAGCGCCTGGACCGGCGCCTCGCGCGCAAGCTGCTGGAGCTCTCGCGCGGCGCCGGGGTGCTGGACGCGACCCACCAGTCGCTGGCGGTGGAGCTCGGCACCGCGCGCGAGGTGGTGAGCCGCCAGCTCAAGGCCTTCGCCGAGCGCGGCTGGATCACCGCGGGGCGCGGCCAGGTCGCGATCGTGGATCGCACGGCGCTGGCCGCGCTCGCCGACGACGCCGCCGCAGGGGCCGCGTGACGCACTCGGGGCGGGCAGACCGCCGGGGCCGCGGCGGGGTTTGCCGCAGCACGCGGCCGAGCGTGACCAAGTCACCGACGCGGGGCGCGCGGCGGCGCAAGGTACGTCCCATGCGCGGGGGCATGGTGCCCGCCGCGATCTTCGAAGGGACACCAACATGCTCACCAACGTCGGCTCCATCGACCGCGCCGTGCGCGTCATCCTCGGCATCGGCCTCATCGCGATGGTCTTCGTCGGCCCGCAGACGCCGTGGGGCTGGGTCGGCCTCGTGCCGCTCGCGACGGCACTCATCGGCTACTGCCCGGCCTACCAGATCTTCGGCATCCGCACCTGCCGTGCGCCGCGCGTCAGCGGCGGCCCCGCCACGCAGTCCTGAGCGCTCGCGCCGCGCCCGCGCCGCCCGTCGCATCCGCCCGGGCGGCGCGGGCACCGCGGCGCGATCCCGGCGCCCCCGCGCTCGCACACGCGCGCCTGCGGCCGTGCCGCAGCCCCCGGCATGAGTCAACCGCACGTGCAGGGCTTCTTCGACGAGGCCACCTCTACCGTCTCCTACGTGGTGCACGACCCGGTCAGCCGGCGCGCCGCGATCGTGGACCCCGTGCTCGACTACGACGCGGCCTCCGGGCGTAGCTCGCGCGACGGGGCCGAGCGCCTGCTCGACTTCGTCGCCGAGCGCGGCCTCACCGTCGAGCTGCTGCTCGAGACCCACGTGCACGCGGATCACCTGAGCGCGGCCGTCCACCTGCGCGAGCGCACCGGCGCGCCGCTCGCGATCGGCGAGCACATCGCGACCGTGCAGCAGACCTTCGGGCGCATCTTCAACGCCGGGCCGGAGTTCGCGCGCGACGGCCGCCAGTTCGACCGCCTGCTCGCCGACGGCGAGCGCTTCGCGGTGGGCGACATCGACGCGCGCGCGATGCACACGCCCGGCCACACGCCCGCGTGCATGGCGTACGTGATCGGCGACGCCGCGTTCGTCGGCGACACCCTGTTCATGCCCGACTACGGCACCGCGCGCTGCGACTTCCCCGGCGGCGACGCGCGCACCCTGTACCGCTCCATCCAGCGCCTCTTCGCGCTGCCCGGCAACACGCGGCTGTTCCTGTGCCACGACTACAAGGCGCCGGGGCGCGACCACTTCGCGTGGGAGAGCACCGTCGCCGAGCAGCGCGCGCACAACGTGCACGTGCGCGACGGCATCGGCGAGGACGAGTTCGTCGCGATGCGCGAGGCCCGCGACGCGACGCTGGACGTGCCGCGGCTGCTGCTGCCGTCGGTGCAGGTGAACATGCGCGCGGGCGCGCCGCCGCCGCCCGAGAGCAACGGCGTGCGCTACCTGAAGATCCCGTTCGACGCGCCCTGGGACGGCTGACAGCCCGCGAATCCTTCTTCGCGCCCGCTACGACAGGACCCGGGCGCGGCCGTCGGCGCAGCGCGACGGTGCGCGAAAGATTCACGAGCCGCGGCCCACGCACGTCGCCGGCAGACAGCGCCGGCCGCCTCTGGCATCGTTGCGCCACGCACGCGAAGGGGAGGCGCAATGGACCGCCCGATCTACAAGATCCTCACGCAGGCCGAGTGGCGCGCGGCCGAGGCCGCGGGCGAGTTCACCGGCTCCGCGGTGGACCTCGCCGACGGCTACATCCACTTCTCCACCGCGGAACAGGTGCGCGAGACCGCGGCGAAGCACTTCGCGGGGCAGTCCGGCCTGCTGCTGCTGCACGTCGACGCCACGCGCCTGGACCCGCAGGCGCTGCGCTTCGAGCCGAGCCGCGGCGGCGCGCTGTTCCCGCACCTCTACGCGCCGCTGCCGGTGGAGTGCGTGACGCGCGTGGATCCGCTGCCGGCCGACGGCGCGGGCCACCGCTTTCCGGACGACCTTCCCGACGCTTAGCAGGCGGGTGCAGGGATGCGCCGGCAGACATCAAGGACGTCAGTGCTTCACGTCTGGAGCAGGCCGGAGACCGCGTCTTCGGCGACGCCAGTCGAAATCCGACAGGACGTCGGATTTCAACAGTTTGTCAGCGCTCGCGCCGGCGCAGCGCTCAGCCCGACTTCACCTCGATGCGCCGCGCCTTGTGCGCCTCGCTGCGCGGCAGCGTGACGTGCAGCACGCCGTGCTCGTAGCGCGCCTTCGCGCCGGCCTCGTCCACGTCCACCGGCAGACGCACCGCGCGCTCGAACGCACCGTACGCGCGCTCCAGGACGTGGTACTGGCCGTCCCGGCGCTCGCGGCTGACCCGCTTCTCGCCGCTCACGACCAGCACGTCCTCGCGCACGCTGATCTCGAAGTCCTGCGGGTCCATGCCCGGCACCTCGATGTCCACGCGCACGCTGTCGTCGTCCACGCTCAGCTCCGCGGCCAGCACGCCCCAGCGCGGCGACTGCTGCGCGACGCGGTCGGCCAGCGTCTGCACCTCGCCGCCCTGGCGCGGATGGAAGCGCGTCAGCGCGTCGCCCGCGCGCTCCACCAGCTCGCGCCAGCCCTCGGTCACCGTGTGCCAGGCCCTCGTGAGCCCTTCCTTGACCTGTTCGAACGTGCTCATCGCGTGCACCCTCCTGCTCGTTGAATCCGTGTGGCCATCGGCCGCGTCACCGCGCCCGGGCGGTCACCGGCGTACCTGCCAGCGCGCCGCACCGGCGCACTCACCAGCGCGCCGCACCCGCGCGACGGCGCAGCGCGCGCTGCTCGCGGCGCAGGCGCTCGAGCTCCTCGATGA
>CBDUCN010000319.1:0-5868 GCA_965365655.1 uncultured Gammaproteobacteria bacterium
ACACCCCGGCCACCGGCAGCAGGTCCAGCGGGTCGCCGGTCTGCAGCAGCATCGCGACCACCGCCGAGCCGATGCCCACGATGGTGCCCAGGTACGGCACGAAGCTCACCAGCCCCGCGACGAGGCCGATCAGCAGCGCGAGCCTGAGATCGCACAGCCACAGGCCCACGGTGTAGATGCTGCCCAGCGCCAGCATCACGGTGAGCTGCCCGCGCAGGAACGCCCCCAGCACCTCGTCGGATTCGCGGGCCAGCGCGCTGACCGTGGGCTCCACGTCGCGCGGCAGCAGGTCGTGCACCGCGGCGACCAGCCGGTCCCAGTCACGCAGGGTGTAGAAGGTCACCACCGGCACCAGCACCACGCTCGCCGCCCAGCCCGCCAGCGCGAAGCCGGAGCGCGTCGCATAGGCCACCACGTTGGCCGCGATGCCGCCGGCCTGCCGCCAGTGATCGGTCACCGCCTTCTTCAGCCCCTCGACGTCCAGCGACTGGGGGTCCACGCCGAAGTTGTCCGCGAGCCACGGCACCACGCTGTCGCGCGCCCAGTCGATGGCCACCGGCACCGAGCCGACGAGCACCCGGACCTGGGTCTCGAGCAGCGGCACCAGCAGCAGCGGGACCGCCACCAGCACCGTGATCGGCAGCAGGAACACGATGCTCACCGATACCTCGCGCGACAGCCCCCGCGCCTCCAGCCGATCCGCGAGCGGGTCGAACAGGTACGCGAGCAGGGCCGAGAGGAGGAACGGCGTCAGGATCGGCCCGAGCAGCCACAGCAGCGCGAACAGCGCCGCCGCGGCGGCGAGCCCGGCCCACGCGCGGCGCGTGACGAGGTTGCTCACCGTGCGATGCCCGGCACCGCCGCACGCCGGATCGCCGCGGGCGCGAACGGGCCCCTGCCCGCCGCCAGCAACGGACACCACGTGCACCGCGCGTCGTCGCGGCGCGAACTCACAGCGCGTCGCGCCCGTGCGGCGCGTCCAGGTCCAGCGCCGGCCCGCGCGGCACGATGCCCGTCGGGTTCACGTGCTGGTGGCTGCGGTAGTAGTGCTGCTTGATGTGGTCGAAGCGCACCGTGTCGCGGATCCCCGGCTGC
Source organism: uncultured Gammaproteobacteria bacterium (assembly GCA_965365655.1). Lineage (GTDB taxonomy): Bacteria > Pseudomonadota > Gammaproteobacteria > HK1 > HK1 > JBFHNV01. Next base: position 1,096 of record CBDUCN010000319.1, read on the forward strand.
TGGTAGAGGTCGCGCAGGTAACCCGACAGCGACGGGTAGTCGACGATGCGGCGCAGGTTGCACTTGAAGTGGCCGTGGTACACGGCGTCGAAGCGCACCAGGGTCGTGAACAGCCGCCAGTCCGCCTCGGTGGGCCAGGACGCGACCAGGAAGCGGCGCTCCGACAGCGCGTCGTCGAGCCAGTCCAGCGTCTCGAACAGCGCGACGAATGCCTCTTCGTAAGCCTCCTGCGAGGTCGCGAAGCCTGCGCGGTACACGCCGTTGTTCACGGTCTCGTAGACGCGCGCGTTGATCGCGTCGATCGCGTCGCGCAGCGCCCGGGGATAGAGGTCGGGCCCGCCGGCGCCGCAGCCTTCGAAGGCACCGTCCAGCATGCGCAGGATCTCCGAGGACTCGTTGCTGACGATGGTGGCGCGCTCGCGGTCCCACAGCACCGGCACGGTCACGCGCCCCGAGTAGTCCGCCTTCGCGCGCGTGTAGACCTCGTGCAGGAATCGCGCGCCGTGCAGCGAGTCGCCGGTGGCGCCGTCCGCGGCGTCGAAGGTCCAGCCGTCGCGACCCATGTACCAGTGCACGACGTCCACCGTGACCGCATCCTCCAGCCCCTTGACGCGGCGCGCGATCAGCGTGCGGTGCGCCCACGGGCAGGCGTGGGAGACGTAGAGATGATAGCGACCATGCACGGCGGGGAAGCCGCCCTCGCCGCTCGGCCCGGGCGAGCCGTCGGCGGTGATCCAGTTGCGGAATGCCGATGCGTCGCGCACGAAGCGACCGCGGTGGCGCTCGGTCTCGTAACCGCGCTCGGTCCAGCGCCCGTCCACCAGCATGCCCACGTCAGCACCGTCGCCCGGTCGCCGCGCGGGCGACGTGTACCATCCCGCGCGCGGCGGCGATCCCGCGCCGCCGCGGCGGGACGGAGTCATGGCGGACGGCACAGCACGGCACCTCGAGGTCGTCTCCTACAACATCCACAAGGGCCTGGGCGTGGGCAACCTGCGCGTGGCGCTCAACCGCATGCGCGACGCGCTGCGCGAGCAGGCCGCCGACCTGGTGCTGATCCAGGAAGTCGTGGGCAGTCATGAGGGCTACGCGCGCCGCTTTCCGGACTGGCCCGCGGCGGCGCAGTTCGAGTATCTGGCCGACAGCATGTGGCCACACTACGCGTACGGGCGCAACGCCGTCTACTCCGGCCGCCATCACGGAAACGCGATCCTCAGCCGGCATCCGATCCGCTGGCACGAGAACATCGACATCTCGCTGAACCCGCTGGAGCGGCGCGGCATCCTGCACGCGGTCATCGAGTTTCCCGGCCTCGAGGCGCCGCTGCACGTGTGCTGCACGCACCTCAACCTGCTGCACGGCCAGCGCAAGCGCCAGCTCGAGCTGCTCGTCGACCGCGTACGCTCGGCGGTGCCGGACCAATGCCCGCTGGTGATCGGCGGCGACTTCAACGACTGGCGGACCTGGGCCACCGGCCAGCTCGGACGCACCATCGGCGTGCAGGAAGCCTACGTCGCACGCCACGGGCGACACGCGCGCACCTACCCCGGCTGGCACCCGCTGCTGGCGCTGGACCGCATCTACGTGCGCGGTCTGAACGTGACCCGCGCGACGGTGCTGGACGGCGCACCGTGGCGCAGCCTGTCGGATCACCTCGCGCTGCACGCGGAACTCAGCACCGCGCCCGCGTGAGCCTGGACCAGGCCCTTTCGGTCTACGTCTGGCCGTATCTCGCGGCGCTGGCCGGCTTCGCCCTCGCGCTGGTGCTGCTCGCCTACGTGCTGCGCCAGCACGAGCGCCAGAGCGCCTCCATCGCGTGGGTGCTCGCGATCCTGCTCGCGCCCTTCGTCGCGGTACCGGCCTACCTGCTGTTCGCCGGACGCAAGCTCGCGATGAAGGCGCGCCGCAAGCAGCCGCTGCACTCCCGGGGCTCGCACGCGGGCGCAACGCTCGACGGCATCGGCGCCGACGTGGAGGCGATCGTGCGCGGCTACGGACTTCCCGCGGCCAGCGCCGGCAACCGCATCGCGCTGATCACGGACGGCGGCGACGCGTACGACGAGCTGACGGCGCTGATCGACGGCGCGCAGCACAGGATCCACATCGCGACGTTCGTGCTGGGCACCGATCGGGTGGGCCGCGCGCTCACCGCGCGCCTCGCGCGCCGCGCCCGCGAGGGCGTCGAGGTCAGGCTGATGGTGGACGCGCTGGGAAGCCTGCTCGCGCGTGCCGTGCTGCTGCCGGGGCTCGCGCGCGCGGGCGGGCGCACCGGGGTGTTCATGCGCGTGCTGCCGCTGCACCGGCGCTGGCGGGCGAATCTTCGCAACCACCGCAAGCTGGCGCTGTTCGACGACCGCGTCGCGCTGGTGGGCGGGATGAATCTCGCGCGGCGCTACCTGGGGCCCCACCGCTCGCGACGGCGCTGGCTGGACAGCATGCTGCGCGTCGAGGGCCCCGTGCTCGAAGACCTGGCAGGCGTGTTCGCGGACGACTGGGAGTTCGCGACCGGCGAACGGGTCGAGCCGCTGGCAGCGGCCAGCGCCCCCGGGGCGCGCGTCGCCCAGGTGGTGCCGAGCGGCCCGGACGTCGAGTACGACGCGCTGTACGACGCGATCGTCGCGGCGGTGTACAAGGCGCGGCGCCGGCTGTGGATGGTGACCCCGTACTTCGTGCCCGATGACGGGCTGATGCGCGCGCTGCTGATGCAGGCGCGAATGGGCACGGACGTGCGCGTGGTGCTGCCGGCGCGCTCCGACCACCTGGTCGCGGACCTCGCGCGGGCGCGGGCCGTGCGCCGCCTGCACGCGTCCGGCGCGCGCTTCTTCGTGCACGACGAGCGCATGGTGCACGCGAAGCACCTGGTGATGGACGAGGCGCTGGCGGTCGCCGGCTCCGCGAACCTGGACATGCGAAGCCTCTACCTGAACTACGAGCTCGCGCTGTTCTGCTACGACCGCGGCTCCATCACCGAGATCGCGGACTGGGTGGAGACGCTGGCCGCGCAGTGCACGGAGCTCACGCCGCCGCGCCCGGGTCCGATACGCCGCCTCGCCGAGGACCTGTGCTGGCTCGCGGGGCCGCTGCTGTGATGCGCGCCACCTACATCGCGGTGCGCCGCCTGCTGGTGTTCCTGGTCGGCGCGAGCGTGGTGCTCGCCGGCATCGTGATGATCGTGACGCCGGGCCCCGCGTTCATCGTCATCCCGGCGGGTCTCGCGCTGCTCGCGACGGAGTTCGTCTGGGCGCGCCGGCTTCTCGCACGCCTGAAGCGCAGCATCGACGACGGGATCGACCGGGCGCGCGGCGGCCGGTCCAGGACCCCGCCGCGCAGCGGCGAACCCGGCCGCGACCCGCGCGGCGATGGCGGAGCAGGCCGTTGAGCGAAAGCGTGTTCCCGCAGCCCGCATCCGGCACGCGATCGTGCCGCGTCGCACGCGCGCACGGCGCCGCGAGCAACGCGGCGACCGAGGTTCGCGCGGCGCTGGCCGCCGCATTTTCGTGCCCCGACCGCTCTCCGCGGCCCAACCCGCCGGGCGAACGCGTGTCGGACTCCGAGGCGGTGCTCAGGGCTCCAGCGGCGCGATCGGGGTGACGCCGGGCACCCGGATCCCGCCGCGGCGGCCGATCTCGATGCTGCCCCAGCGCTGGCGGTACGCGGGCGGAAGCTCGCGCCCGTCGGGCGGGCACAGCCACAGGCGCAGCAGGTGGCGCCGGCGCGCGGGCTCGTCCCAGTCGGTGTACGCGCGGCGGTCGTGCAGCACCTGGTGGTTGTGCAGGAACTGCATGTCGCCCGGCTCGAAGGCCATCGCGAGGTGGAAGTCCGGGTCGTCGCAGATCGCGTCCAGCAGGTCGAACGCGGCTTCCTGGCGCGCGGTGAGCGGCGGCACCTCGGGGAAACGCCGCGCGGAGACGATGTAGCGGCGCACGTAGTAGGTGGTGAGCAGACCGGCGTGCCAGTTGAACACCGGCACCTCGTACCAGGGATTCGCGCCCTCGGGGACCTCGCCGCGCCTGTCCACGTGGAAGGGCCGGAACAGCTCCGCCGCGAGCTCGGGCGCGCGCGCCAGCATCTCGTCGTGCACGGCCACCGAGCTGACGATGGTGCTCTCGCCGCCCTGCTTCGCCTTGCGCAGGCACAGCAGACCCACGATGTCGCACGAGTCCGCGTGGTAGAACTGGCGCGCGCTGGTCTGGTAGATGCGCGCGCTGGGGTCGTTCTCGTCGCGGCCGACGTCGATGACGTGACCGAGCAGGTGACCCTGGGCGTTCTGCGGCACCGCGGTGCCCAGGTGCGCGCCGATCCCCCAGTACAGCGTCGCCGCCTGGCGCAGGCTGTAGCGCTCGACCGGCAGGCCGCGCAGCAGCGCAAAGCCGCGCCCGCGCAGGATCTCCTCGCGCATTGCGCTGAGCCGCGCGCCCAGCGCCGGCAGCGGGAACTCCGCTGGCCCGATCTGCACGAGTTCCAGCCCGCGGCGCTCCACGGCCGCAAGCGCCGCCTCCAGCTCTGCGAGGTCCGGCGCGCCGAGGCGCACCATCCAGTCGTCGCGGCCGGCCATGTCGCAGCCTCGCCACGCGGCGACCCCGCCGACGGGGCCGGGCGGACGCGGCGGCGCGGCGGTTTCCAGGGTCGCGGGCGCGGTGGCGGGCATGGCGTGATCTCCGGTCGGGCGGACGCGCCCGGGCGCGCGTCCGCCGTGCTGGCGGCGATGACAGGGCGCAATGTACGGCGCGGCGGCGGCACGCTCCAGATCCCGCGTGGGCGCGCCTCGCGCGG
>CBDUCN010000320.1:0-5855 GCA_965365655.1 uncultured Gammaproteobacteria bacterium
GCGTGTCGCTCCCGGCGCGCCTCACGGCGTGTCGCTCCCGGCGCGCCTCACGGCGCGACACCCGCCCGGGCGCGCCGGCCCAGGGTGGTGCGCAGGCGGCCCTCGGCCAGGGCCAGGTACTCGCAGAGCAGGGGGCGCGTCTCCCGGGGATCGATGATCTCCTCCACCGCGAGGGCCTCCGCGGCGCGGAAGGGCGAGGCGTAGGCACGGAGCTCCGCCTCGAGCTCCGCCTCCCGCGCCCGGGGATCGTCGGCCGCCTCGATCTCGCGCCGGTACGCGGCCGCCACGCCGCCTTCCACCGGGAGCGAGCCCCACTCGCCCGTGGGCCACGCCAGCTTGAGGTCGATGTCGCGCTTGTTGCAGGTGGCCATGCCGGCCATGCCGTAGCACTTGCGGATGACCAGCGTGAGGGTGGGCACGCTCAGCTGGCCCGCCGTGTACACCGCGCGCATGCCCTCGCGCAGGGTGCCCTGCATCTCGGCCTTGAGCCCGACCATGAAGCCCGGCACGTCGACGAAGAACACGATCGGGATGTGGAAGGTGTCGCACAGCTCCATGAAGTGGATCTGCTTGCGCGCCGCGTCGGCATCCATCGCGCCGCCGTAGATCTTCGGGTCGTTGGCCACGATGCCCACCGGCCGTCCGCCCAGGCGGGCGAGTGCGGTGACGAGCGCGCGCCCGAAGCGCGGACGGATCTCGAACAGGGAGTGGCGGTCCACCACCATCCCCACCAGCGCCCGCATGTCGTAGGGGCGCGTGCGCGCCTCGGGCACGATGTCGAGAAGCCCCGGCTCGCAGCGGTCCACCGGATCGTCGGGCGGCAGCACCGGCGGCAGCTCCCACACGTTCGCGGGCATGAAGGAGAGGAAGCGGCGGATCTGCGCGAAGGCCTCGTCCTCGCTGGACACGGCGTCGTGGATCGACCCGGCCCGGTCCACCGCCACCTTCGCGCCGCCCAGCGCCTCCTTGTCGATGGTCTGGCCCAGCGAACGCTTCACCACGGGCGGTCCGGCGGCGAAGATCTGGCTGCTGCCCTCCACCATCACGGAGTAGTGGGACAGGATGGCCCGTCCCGCGGGCCCGCCGGCCGCGGTGCCGAGCACCGCGGAGACCACCGGCACCTCCCCCAGCAGCTCCACCGAGCGTTCGAAGCCGTCCACGCCGGGGAACACCACGTAGCCGCGGCGCCTGGCGGAGGTCACGGTGCCGCCGGCCCCGTCGACCAGGTTCACCAGCGGGATGCGGTAGTGGTGCGCCAGGTCCTCGATGTAGCCGCCCTGTCCGCCCTTTCGCCGCTGGGCGCCGAAGCTGGTGCCGCCGCGCACGGTGAAGTCCTCGCCGCCCACCGCCACCGGGCGCCCGTCGATTCGCGCCGTGCCCGCCACGTAGGTGGCCGGTGTCACGCGGCGCAGCTCGAGGTCCTCGCCGTACTCTCCCGTGCCGGCCAGGGTGCCGATCTCGCGGAAGCTGCCCGCATCGCACAGCCGGCCGATGCGCTCGCGCACGGTGAGCCGGCCCGCCGCGTGCTGGCGCGCGACGCTGGCCTCGCCGCCCATCTCCAGCGCGAAGCCCCGCCGGCGGCGCAGCTCCTCGAGCTGCGCGGCGCGCTCGCCGTCGCCGCTCACGTCTCGATCCGGGCGAGCACCTGGTCCTCCTCCACCGAGTCTCCTTCGGCCACCTCCAGCTTCGCGAGGGTGCCGGCGGCGCTTGCCTCCACCGGGATCTCCATCTTCATGGACTCGAGGATCATGATGAGCTCGCCGTCCTCCACGGGCGCGCCCTCGGCCTTCTCGATCTTCCACACGGTCCCGATCACCTCGGACGTGATGTCCACTGTCGCCATGGGGCGTCTCCCTTCGTCGTGGCGGCTGCTGCGCCCTAGAACGTGGTCGGCCAGGTGGCCATGCGGTGCCGGCCCACGCCGCCCGAGAGGCGCAGCTCGTGGATCTCGAGCTGTGCCGCCAGGTAACGGCGGGTCTCCGCGGGCGGGATCACCGCCTGCACCGCGTAGATCTCCGCGAGCCCGTAGGCGGAGCTGTCCTTCTCCATCTGCTCGCGGATGGACTGCTTGCGCTCCTCGGACGCGTCCTGACCCCAGGTGACGATCTCGGTCGCGTAGTGGGGGTCCATGAAGCTCACCTCGGCGGTGGGCCAGGCCGCCACGTCGTCGGAGTTCCGCCCGCCGCCCATGTTGAGGTAGGCCTGCCCGTAGCTCTTGCGCATGATCACCGAGAGCTTGGGCACGGTGCACATCTGCAGCGCCTGCATGAAGTTCATGATCTTGCCCGGCGCCTTCTGCCGCTCGCCCTCGATGCCGATGACGAAGCCCGGCGTGTCCACCAGCAGCACCAGCGGGATGTTGAAGGAGTCGCACAGCACGATGAAGCGCGTGGCCTTCTCGCAGCCCGCGACGTCGAGGGCGCCCGCCTTGCCCATGGGGTTGGAGGCGAGGAAGCCCACGGTGCGCCCCCCGAGGCGGCCGAGGCCGGTGACCGCCGTGCGCCCGAAGCGCGGCTTGAGCTCGAAGAAGCTGTCCCGGTCCGCGACGCGCTCGATCACCTTGCGCACGTCGTAGCCGCGCTTGCGGCTGGTCGGGACCACGTCGCCCAGCGACGCGGCCGCCTCGTCGCTGCCGTCGGGCACCGGCGCCCGCGGCGGCGCCTCGTTGGCGTGGGAAGGCAGGTAGGAGAGGAAGCGGCGGATGGCGGCGAGCGCCTCCTCGTCGGTGTCCACGACGAGGTCTGCCAGGCCCGTGACCTCGCTGTGCAGCTTCCAGCCGCCGAGATCCTCGGCGTCCACCTGCTGGCCGATGGCGAAGGAGGCGAGCCCGGGGCTCGCCACGGCCATCACGGCGCCTCTGCGGAACACGGTGAAGTCCGACAGGCACGCGTACCAGGCCGACGATCCGTAGCACTGACCGAGCACCGCCGACGCCCAGGGCGTTGCCCGGGTGCGCACGTACTGCTGGGGATCCTGGCCGAGGTTGGTGCCCATGCCCCGCGCGCCCATGTTGTCGGGCATGCGTGCGCCGGAGGATTCGCCGAGGAAGATCATCGGGAATCCACGCTCGGTGGCCACGCGCTTCACGTGGCCGATCTTCTTCATGTTGGTGAGGCTGGACGAGGCGCCCTTGACGGTGAAGTCGTTGGACACGACCCCCACCATCCGCCCGTCCACGCGGGCGAAGCCCGCCACCTTGCCATCGGCGGGCGTGCGCTCGCGATCCTCCGCGACGATGGAGGACACCGCGAGCAGCCCGGTCTCCACCCAGGAGCCCTCGTCGACCAGGGCGTCGATCCGCGACCGCGCGTTCAGCAGGCCCCGCGCCTCGCGCCTCGCCAGGCGTTCCGTCCCGCCCATGGCGCGGGCGTGGCTCTCGCGCGCCGCGAGGTCGCGGAGCAGCTCCTCGTGGGTCATTCCTGTGTCTCCTCCCGATCCGGCAGGCCCGGCCCGCCGATGATTCCTGCGCGGGCGAGGCGTGCGACCGTGTCCTCGTCCAGCTGAAGCTCCGAGCGCACCACCTCGGCGGTGTCCTCGCCGATTCCGTGCCCCGCCCAGCGCACCGCACCGGGGGTCGCAGACAGCCGCGGCACCACCCCGGTCACCGTCACCGGCCCGAGGGCCGGATCGTCCACCTCCACCAGCATCCCGCGCGCCCGGTAGTGGGGGTCGGCGAAGATGTCGCGCACGGTGTAGATGCGCGCCGCCGGCACCTTGGCCTCGTCGAGGGCCGTCTCCAGTGCCGGGAGCGTGCGTGTCCGCGTCCACGCCGCCACCGCCTCGTCGCAGGCGTCGATGTGTTCCGCGCGGGCGACGGCGCTCGCGAAGCGCGGGTCGTCCAGCATGTCCTCGCGCCCCATCAGCTTCACGAGGCGCGCGAACACGGCGTCGGACGCCGCGGCCAGCACGACGTGGTGGCCGTCGGCGGTGGGATAGACCGAGTTGGGGGCGTTGCCCGGAAGACGCGGGCCCGCGCGGGTGGCGACGATGCCGAGCTGCTGGAACACCGGTACATGGGGCTCCATGAAGCTGAAGGCGCCCTCGTACAGCGCCGAGTCCACGACCTGGCCGCGGCCCGTGCGTGCGCGCTCGTGCAGGGCCATCATGGCGCCGAAGGCGCCGTAGAGCCCGGCGATGTAGTCCGTGAGCGAGGTGGCGGCGCGCGGAGGCGGGCGGTCCGGGTCGCCGGTGATCTCGCGCAGCCCGCTCACCGCCTCGCACACCACGCCGTAGCCGCCCCGAGCGCTGTACGGGCCGTCCTGGCCGAAGCCGCTGATGCGGACCATGACCAGCCCCGGGTTCGCGGCGACCAGCGCGTCGTAGCCGAGGCCCCAGCGCTCGAGCGTCCCGGGGCGGAAGTTCTCCACCACCACGTCCGCGCCCTCGCACAGGCGCCGCACCAGGGCGCGGCCCTCGTCGGTGCGCAGGTTGATGCAGGCGATGCGCTTGCCGCGCTGCATGGAGGCGTTGTAGAGGGAACGCCCCGCGCGGCGATGGCTGAAGGAGCGCAGGGCGTCCCCCTCGGCCTGCTCGACCTTGATCACGTCGGCGCCGAAGTCCGCCAGCAGCCGTGCGCAGAAGGGGCCGGCCACGGTGGAGCCCAGCTCGATGACGCGCAGCCCCGCCAGGGGGCCGTGACTCGCGGGTGCCTCGCTCACAGCAGGTACTTCCGGTAGTCGTGCAGCCATTCGCGGGCGCTGCGGATGTTCTCGCGCTTCAGCCGCTCGGCGGCCTCCGCGTCGCCGGCGCGCATGGCGGCCAGGATCCGGCGGTGCTGGTGCATGCCCTCCTGGGCCCGCCCGGGCACCAGCACCAGGCGCCGGATGAGCACCGCGGTGCGGTCGTAGAGGCTGCCGAGCAGCTTGCTCAGCACCGCGTTGTCCGCCAGTGCGATGCAGCGGTCGCGCATGGCGTGCACGGCGTCGGCGTAGGCGTCGAGGTCGTTGCGTGCCAGCGACGCCTCCATGGCCACGCCGAAGCGCTCCGCCAGGTGGTCGAAGCTTCCGGCCGGCGCCTTCTCCGTGGCCAGGCGCACCGTCTGTGCCTCCAGCACCTCGCGCACCTCGAACAGCTCGTCGATGCGGGCCATCTCGAGGCGCGCCACCACGGCGCCCCGGTTGGGCTCGCGCACGATGAGGCCGCGCTCCTCCAGCACGCCGAAGGCGTCCCGGATGCGCGCCCGCGAGACACCGAACTCGAGGGCGAGCGCCTGCTCCCGCAGGCGCTCGCCGGGGGCCAGCGCCTGGCTGACGATGCGCTGGCGCAGCGCGTCCAGCAGGCGGTCCGGGGCGGACGCGGGTCGCTCCGCGCCAGTCCGGCGTTGGGCAACCGCACCCGGCCGTGTTGCCACCATGGACGGGGCCTCCACGTTTCGGAGCCCCGAGGGTGTGCGGCAACGGCAGGATTGTCAACAATCGTGTCTGCACCAGGACGGCACGGCCCGCGACGGGGCCGGAGCGGGAAGGCGATCCGGCCCCGGCACGCGGGCCGGCGATCCACGGTAGAACGTCGCGTGGCTCACACCGAGCGGGCGGCAGACGTCCTCCATTGGGGTGTCCGCCTCGTGCTGACGCAGGGTGTACGTGATCTGCTCCTCGCGGCGCTGTTGCATGAATCGCCAACTCGTTGAATCTATGTGGATTATGAAAACTGGCAATTTCCGGTGAGCGCTTGAACTTCCTTAAGATCTGCCTCGATTTATGCAGCAGCGCCGGCGCGCGGCACGAAGGTTGTCTGCCCTCTCGGCGCCGCGCGGAGCGAGACCGCAGGAGGCCCGTGGCGCCCTCGGACGACGCGGGATTCCCGCCATGAGCACCAGCCCGGAATTCGTCCTGTTCGGTCACGTGCACCTGCTG
>CBDUCN010000321.1:0-5842 GCA_965365655.1 uncultured Gammaproteobacteria bacterium
TCAGCGTGTCGTCGGATCGCCCGTGGATGAACCAGAAGCCGTCGGCGTCCCGGCTGGCGAGGTCGCCGTGCAGCCACACGCCGGGGAAGCGGCTCCAGTAGGTCTCGAGGTAGCGCGCCTCGTCGTTCCACAGCCCGCGCGTCAGGCCGATGCACGGCCTTCGCATCACCAGCTCGCCCTGCACGCCCGGCGGCACGCGCCGGCCCTGCTCGTCGACGACGTCGGCGCCGGTGCCGGGCACCGGGCCGGCGAACGAGCACGGCTTCAGCGGGTGGATCACGGTCGAGCTCAGGATGCCGCCCATCTCGGTGCCGCCGGAGAAGTTGAGCAGCGGCAGCCGCGCGCCGCCGACCTTCTCGAACAGCCACCGCCACGCGTCCGGCGTCCACGGCTCGCCGGTGGACGCGAACACGCGCAGCGACGAGAGATCATGGCCCGCGAGCGGCGCGTCACCGCGCGGCATCAGCGCGCGCACGACGGTCGGCGCGATGCCGAGAAAGCTCACGCGGTGCGCGTCGACGAGGTGCCACATGCGATCCGGCCCCGGGTAATCGGGTGCGCCCTCCGCGAGCACGATGGTCGCGCCCAGCAGCAGCACGCCGAACACCAGCATCGGCCCCACCAGCCAGCCCATGTCCGCCATCCACAGCACGCGATCGTCGCGCTTCATGTCCAGGCACAGGCCGAAGTCCAGCGCGAGCTTCAGGCCGAAGCCGCAGTGGGTGTGCACGACGCCCTTCGGCCGGCCGGTCGTGCCGGAGGTGTAGATCACGAACAGCGGCGCGTCGGCCTCCAGCTCGCGCGCGGGCGGCACCGGGGCCGCGTCCGCGATCTCGTGCCACCAGTGGTCGCGGCCGTCCACCCACGCGAGGTCGCAGTCGCGGTGATGCAGCACGACGACGTGCTCGATCGCCGGCAGCGACGCCGCCGCCTCGTCCACCACCGCCTTCGCGCCCACCAGGCGCCCGCGGCGCATCGACGCGTCGACGGTGATCACGGCGCGCGCGCCGGCATCGGCGAGGCGCGTCGCCAGCGCGTCGGCGCCGAAGCCGGAGAACAGCGGCAGCGACACCGCGCCGATGCGCGCGATCGCGAGCAGCGCGAACACCGCCTGCGGCAGGTTCGGCAGGTACACCCCGACCACGTCGCCGGGCCCGAGGCCGAGCGCCGCGAGGCCGCCGGCCAGGCGGCCGGCCTCGGCGTCCAGCGCGGCGTAGGTCCAGGTGCGCACCTCGCCGTCCTCGCCCTCCCAGCGCAGCGCGCACCGGTCCGGGTCCGTGTCCACCCAGCGCTCGACGCAGCTCAGCACGATGTTCGTGGTGCCGCCGACGCACCAGCGCACGTGCTCGGGGCCGGCCGACTCGTCGACGACCCGATCCCACGGGCGCCGGAAGCGGAAGCCCACCCAGTCGATCAGCGCCGCGTGGAACCACTCGGGCTCGGCGTCGGCGCGGCGCTGAAGCGTCGCGTAATCGGGCACGCCGTGCGCGGACATGAACGCGGTGAGGTTGGCCGCGGCGCGCACCGCCGCGCCGGGCTCCCAGACCACGTCCGCCGGCGCCGGCGCGGTGGCCGCGCACACCGCGCTACACCTTCGGGTTGCGGAAGTCGGGCCTGCGCTTCTCCTGGAATGCCCGCACGCCCTCCTTGGACTCCGCCGTCTCGTAGTAGAGCTTCAGCGCGTACATGCCCAGACCCGAGATGCCGCGAATGGCCTCGGTGTCGAGGTTGAACGAGCGCTTCGCGATCGCGATCGCGGTGGGGCTTCGCTCCATCAGCTCCGCGCACCACTTCTGGACCTCGGCGTCGAGCTGATCGTCGGGCACCACGGTGTTCACCAGCCCCATCTCCAGCGCCTCGCGCGCGCTGTAGCGCCGGCACAGGTACCAGATCTCGCGCGCCTTCTTCTCGCCGACCACGCGCGCGAGCAGCGCGGTGCCGAAGCCCGGGTCCACCGAGCCCACCTTCGGCCCGACCTGGCCGAACACCGCGCTCTCCGACGCGATGGTCAGGTCGCAGATCGTCGCGAGCACGTTGCCGCCGCCGATCGCGTAGCCCTGCACGCGCGCGATCACCGGCTTCGGCACGTCGCGGATCAGGCTCTGCAGCTCCTCCACCGGCAGCCCGATCACGCCGCGCCCGTCGTAGCCGGCGTCCTTCACCGACTGGTCGCCGCCGGTGCTGAACGCGCGGTCGCCGGCGCCGGCGAGCACGATCACGCCGATGGACTCGTCCCAGCCGGCGCGGTGCAGCGCGACGATCAGCTCCTCGCAGGTGCGCCCGCGGAACGCGTTCAGCTTCTCGGGGCGGTTGATCGTGATCCACGCGGCGCCGTCTCGCACCTCGTACAGGATGTCCTCGAACTCCATCGCGATGCCCTCGTCGTCGTTGTCGTTGTCGTCGTGATGCCGGCCGCGTTCAGCCGCTCATCGTCAGGCCGCCCGACACGCTCACGACCTGGCCGGTGACGAAGGACGCCTCGTCGCTCGCGAGGAACGCGACCATCCCGGCCAGGTCCTCGGGCCGTCCCAGGCGGCCCATCGGTATCGCGCGGCGGAACGCCTCGCGCAGCTTGTCCGGGTTCGACGCGCTCGCGGTCACGCCGTCGAGCAGCGCGGTCTCGGTGGGGCCGGGGCACACCACGTTGAAGGTGATGCCGTCGCGCGCGTGCTCGCGCGCGAGCGTCTTCGCGAGCCCCACCAGACCCGCCTTGCACGCCGAGTACACCGCCTCGCCGGACGAGCCCACGCGCGCCGCGTCGGACGCGATGCTCACGACCCGGCCGCGCCCGCGCTCGACCATGCCGGGCAGCACGACGTGGTGCATGTTCAGCGCGCCGATGAGGTTGACGTCGATGATGCGCCGCCACAGGTCGGGCTCGGTGTCCAGGAACGGGCGGAACACGTCCCAGCCCGCGTTGTTCACCAGCACGTCGACCGCGCCCAGCGCCTGCTCCACTTCGGGGAGCAGGACCCGCACGGCGTCGTGATCCGTGATGTCGGCGGCAAACGCGCGGCCCCGCCCGCCGAGCATCGCGCAGGTGCGCTCGGCGGCCTCCCCGTCGAGGTCCAGCACCGCCACCCGGGCCCCGGCATCGGCCAGCCGGCGGCAGACGGCGGTGCCGATGCCCCCGCCGCCCCCGGTGACGAGCGCGGTGCAGCGCTCGAGTCCTCGCATCGACGTCTCCCCCGCGCGGCGCCTGCACGGCCGCCGCTTCGCCGTCCTGGATACGCCACGGATCCGGGCCGGAAGATGATCTGGATCAAGCGGCACCCGTGTTGGCGGGTCCGCCCGCGGCTCTGCGATGATTCGCCCGCCGGGCACCCGCGCCCGGCCAACGCACGGAGGCGCCGCATGATCATCGGGCTCGCGTCACCCCGCGTCGCCAGCGACCTCGAGGACGGGCTCGCGCGCGTCGATCGGCTGATCGCCGACGCCGCCGCGCGCGGCGCACGCGTGGTGTGCTTTCCCGAGGCGTACCTCCCCGGTCTTCGTGGGCAGGATCTAGCCGTGCTGCCGTGGGATCCCGCACGCCAGGAACGCACGCTGCAGGCGGTGTGCGGCTCGGCGCGCCGGCACGGCGTCGCGACCCTGCTCGGCATCGAGCGTCTGGTCGACGCCGGGGCGCAGATCGCGACCGCCTTCATCGACGCGACGGGGCGGCTGATCGGCTACCAGGCCAAGAACCAGCTCGACCCGGGCGAGGACGCGTTCTACGTGCCGGGCGACACGCGCCGGCTGTTCGAGGTGGACGGCGTGACCGTCGGCGTCGCGATCTGCCACGAGGGCTGGCGCTACCCGGAGACGGTGCGCTGGGCCGCGGCGCGCGGCGCGAAGGTGGTGTTCCACCCGCACCACACCGGCAGCGACCGCGACGGCGACGGCGCGCGCCTCACCGAATGGGGATCGGCCGACGCGCCGTACTACGAGAAGGCGATGACGATGCGCAGCATCGAGAACGGGGTGTGGTTCGCGAGCGTGAACTACGCGCTGCGCTTCCAGCAGTCGGCGACCAGCATCATCGATCCGTCGGGACGCTGCGCGGCCTGGCTGCCGTACGGCGAGGAAGGCGTGCTGGTGCACGACGTCGACGTCGACGCGGCGCACGGCCTGCTCGCGGCGCGCTACGCGCCGGAACGTTACCGCGAGGAGACGAAGTGAACTGCTGATCGCGAGCAGGCTTCACGCGTCGTGCCTGCTGCGGAAGCGCCCTCGCCTCTCCTGCCCCTGCCCCGACATCGAGCGCCGGAACGGCCCCGAACGCGCGCAGCGACCGGCATCTACGAGCGGGTGTTCAGCCCGGCGTGTGCGCCGCGAAGAACTCGCGGATCCGCGCCTTCGCCGCCTCCAGCGCCGCGCCTTCCTTCCACTCGGGAATGAACTCCGCGTCCGGCAGCAGCGCGGCGATCTCCTCGGCGATCGCGAACGGGTGCGCCGCGTCGTTGCCGGCCAGCACCAGCGACGGCACGCGGCAGCCTCGCACGAAGTCGCGGTCCACCGCGTACGCGAAGCCGGGCGCGTAGAGGTTCGCGTAGAACGCGTCGAGCACCGCCGCGGTCGCCTCCGGGTGGTCGCGCAGACCGGCCGCCCACGCGTCGAAGCGCTCCGTGCGCGGCGGAAGCTCCGCCTGCACGCGCCCGATGGGCTGCGCGAGCACCGCGCTCGCGACGCGATCGGGCTGGTGCTTGATCAGGTTCAGGATGAACGGCCCGCCGATGCACTGCCCGTACACGTGGCAGCGCTCGACGCCCAGGTGGTCGAGCACCGCGACGTGGTCCGCGGTGAAGCTGTCCCACCCGTCGCCGGCGCCGATCGGCGCGTGCGAGCCGCCGCCCGCGTTGCGCTGGTCCATCGCGATCACCCGGTACTCGCCGGCGAACGCCTCGATCGGATCGATCGGCGCCGACGCGTCGCGCCAGACGTCGATGGTGGACTTGAGCCCCGCCGGCGCGAAGGTCATCAGCGGGAAGCCGTCTCCCCAGGTCTCGTAGCGCAGCGTCGCGCCGTGGCTCTCGATCACGGGCATGAGCGTCTCCTGCCGTTGAACGCCGTCAGTCCCGGTACGACGCGTCGATGCGGTCCATCTTGCGCATCAGCGCCGCGAACTCCAGCGCGCCGATGCCCGACTCCGACTCGCGCGCGGAGAAGCGGTCGATGTCGCGCCCGGACCGGCGCGCGATCTCGTCCGGGATCACCCGCAGCCGCCCCGCCGCGGCGGCATCGAGCTGCACCTGGCACGCGCGCTCGAGGCGGTACAGGCGCAGGAACGCCTCCGGGACCGTGCGCCCGACGGTGAGCAGGCCGTGGTTGCGCAGGATCATCGCCTTGTGCGGGCCCAGGCTCGCGACGAGGCGCTCGCGCTCGTCGTCGTACAGGCTCGGCCCCTCGTACTCGTGGTACGCGACGCGCTCGAAGAAACCGGTGGAGCCCATCGACACCGGCAGCAGCCCGTCCTCGAGCGCCGCGACCGCCATCCCGGCCCGGGTGTGGGTGTGCATCACGACGTGGTTGTCGTGGCCGTCCGCCATGTGGATCGCGGAGTGGATCACGAACCCCGCGACGTTCACCGGGTAGCCGCTGTCCTGCACCACGTTGCCGTCGACGTCGATCTTCACGAGATTCGACGCCGTCACCTCGTCGTAGGCGAGGCCGTACGGATTGATCAGGAAGTGCTTGTGCGGCCCCGGCACGCGGGCGGTGAGGTGGCCGTAGATCAGCTCGGTCCAGCCGAAGTGCTCGACCATCCGGTACGCGGCGGCGAGCTGCACGCGCAGCGCCTGCTCGGCCCGCTCCCCGGGCAGCTCGTGGACGTCGGCGTAGGCGGTGGAGATGGCCATGGCGG
>CBDUCN010000322.1:0-5815 GCA_965365655.1 uncultured Gammaproteobacteria bacterium
GACATCTTCTTCCAGGTCTTGCCGATGATGTCCACCCACTTGGCCTCGTCGTACTCGGGGTGCTTGTCGGCGAACTCCTGGAGGTAGTGCTCGAGGAACACCAGGTCGGTCACGTCCTCGAGCAGCTGGGTGTCTGGATTCTCCTTGATGCGCCGCTTCGCGACGGCGTCCTCCACCCTGGCGATGGTCTGCTGCGCGCATCCGGCCTGCGCGAGCAGCCTGCCGGCCGTCTCGGCGTGGAACTTGTAGAGATCCTTGCGCCACTTCAGGTAGCCGATGCGGTCCATCGGGTAGGCGTCGCGCGGGCTCTTCCAGCGCTGCACGTGCTGTGCGCGTATCGCGAGCTTGACCGCGTCGTCGGCGTCAGGCGCGAAGCGGGCGAGCATGTCGCTCATGCGCTCGGAGTACAGCAGCTCTTTGGGCCAGCGCCTGCCGTCGGCGAAGACCTCGTTCGGATCCTCTCCGTTGGCGGCGTCGATCAGCGCCATCGCGCTGCTGAAAGCCGGGTCCTGCTGGCCCATGAGATGCCGTCCCCTCGGCGCTATGAGCGGTCGCGCGGCGACGCGCGCAATCGGAAATCCTGCGGCGACGCGCGCGATGAGCAATCACATGGCGACGCGCGCAATGACCAGCCGCGTCGTCGTGCGCGGCGGGAGCGGTCTCGCGCCCGCGTCCGGGCCGCGGTTCCCGTCACCAGGGCAGGCCCCGGGCGCGTGCCCGCAGCCCCGCGCGCGGGCCGCTCTCAAAGCCGCGCGATCGCGGCCTTCAGCGCGTCGCGCCGGGCCTCGAGCGTCGCGATCGCGGCGTCGGCGCGCGCGCCCACGGACTCGCCGTGCGCGAACTGTCCGTAGGGCTGCACGATGTCCACCTCGTCGACGATGCCCAGCGAGTCCTTGAGGGCGACGCCGCTCGCGCCGGTGATCGCGGCCGCGGCGTCCTTCTGCTCGAGGTGCAGCCGGTGCAGGGCCTTCGCGCGCTCGGCCCCGACAGCGATGATCGCGGTGTACTTGTTCTCGACCGCGTCGGTATCCCCGGAGCACTCGCGCCACAGCGCGATCGCCTGCTCCATGTTGCGCTCCATCGACGCGAGCGCGGCGGCGCACGCATCACGCTCGGCGGCGCGCGACGCGTCCCAGCCCGCGACGGTGTCGGTGAGTCGTTGCAGCAGCGCACTCACGGCTCAGGAGGCCCCGGTCCACGCGTCGAAGCTGTCCGCGTCCGAGCTCTCGCCGTGCTCGAAGCCGGCCTCGTAGGCCTCGGTGACGCGCTGCTCCTCGCGCTTCGGATTCTGCATGTAGCCGGCGATCCATCCCTGGATGTAGTCTCGCTGCACGCCGGCCTTCTCCATCCGGTCGATTGAGTTGTAGTAGAACTCTCTGTCCACGCGGGTTCTCCCGGCCGGCTGCCCGCAGCCTGCGCGATCCTGACCGCCGGAGTCTAGGAACGCGTGCGCGCGGCGGGCAATATTTCCATGTGGATAGGGCCCCTCGCGACGGGGCTGCGCCGCCAGGATGCCGTACATGAGCTACCGGGTCGAGTTCGTTCCGTCGGGCAGGCGCTTCGTCGCCGAGCGCGGCGAGACCGTGCTCGAGGCGGCGCTGCGCTGCGGGCTGTCGCCCGCGTACGGCTGCGCGAACGGCAGCTGCGGGGAGTGCCTCGCGCGGGTGGTCGACGGCGAGGTGGAGGCCACCCGCTTCAGCGACTTTCCGCTTCGCGCGGCGGACCGGGCGGCCGGGGCGGTGCTGCTGTGCGCGTGCGCGCCGCTGAGCGACCTGGTGATCGAGGTCGCGGAGGCGTCCTCGGCCGAGGACATCCCGGCGCAGTCCGTGCGCGCCCGGGTGCACGCGGTCGAGGACCTGGGCGGGGCCGTCGCCCTCAGGCTGAAGGTGATGCGCGGCGGCGCGTTCCGCTTCCTCGCGGGGCAGCGGGTGCGGCTGTCCGCGTCCGGTGGCGTCGACGCGGAGCATGCGCTCGCGAGCTGCCCGTGCGACGCGGTGAACCTCGAGCTGCACCTGGACCCGGCGGCGAGCCCCGCGGAGCGGGCGCTGGCGTCGCTGGCGCGCAACGACAAGGTGACGGTGGAGGGTCCCCGCGGCGGGATGACGCTGGACGAGGGCGCCGGCCGGCCGCTGCTGTTCGTGTGCTCGGGGACGGGCTTCGGCCCGATCAAGGGCATCGTCGAGCACGTGATCAACCGCGAGCTGGATCTGCCCGTGCGGCTGGTGCGCGTCGAGGACGCCGGCGCCGTGCCCTACCTGCACAACTACTGCCGCGCGTGGGCCGACGCCTTCGACGACTTCCAGTACCGGGTCGCGGAGCGCGCGCCCGGCCTGGCCGGGCTCGCACGCGCCCTCGCGGCGGAGGACGCGGCCCGCTTCGACGCGTACGTGAGCGGCGAGCCGGCGTTCCTGGACGCCGCGGTGCGGTGCCTGGTGGACGCCGGGTGCGAGTCGCGGCGCGTCTTCGCTTCAGCGCCGCACGGCGAACCGGCCGGCGGCGCCTGAACGGGCCCGCTCAGCGGGTCGCGAACAGGTTGCCGAACGCGGGCGCGAGCTTCTCGTGCACTTCCGGCGCCGAGACCTCCATGACCTGGTCGAGCACCCAGCGGTTGGTCTGCGACGTGCCGAGCGCGCGCAGCACGCCGTCTCCGAAGCAGCGCAGCGCGTCGAAGCCCGGCTGGCCGTCGACGAAGGTCGCGTGGGCGTAGCTCGCGAGGCGCTCGTTGAGGGCGGCGACGAACGGCGCGCGGTACTCCCCGGGGCCGGCGATCTCCTCGAGGTTCTCCTGCATCAGGTCGGCGAGGCGCCGCCCGAGGGTCACGATCAGCGCGCCGCGCTCCGTGTCGTCCAGCGCGCCGTAGGCGAGGCGATCGCACACGTGGAGCTGGAACGCGCAGAACTCGGTGAGCACGCCGACCCGCTCGCGGTCGGAGGCGTACTCGAAGCCCTGGCGGTGCAGCTCCTTCGCGTGCTCCAGCGACAGCCTCCAGATGATGAACGCGAGGGCCCGAGCGTTGTCCTCCACCGCCTTGCCGGCGGCAGGGTTGCGCCCGGAGTGGTGCCACTTGCTCTTGATTCGGATGGCCATCGCGGCGGCGGCTCGGGGGATATCTCGGATGGGATACGCCGGGTCCCTGCCCTTGCGGGCAGTCCGTTCCGGGGGGCAAGGTTAGCAGCGTGGAGACGGATTCCGTCGTTCCCCGGCCTGCGTCCGGCGCGCGGATGCGCAGAGGAGGCCTGGCGCGCGATGGACGGCGCATTCCGGGGACCGCGGCAGCGCGGGCACGCGCAGGAGGGGCCGTCTGACGGCCCGGTCGGGCAGGCCCGGGCGCGCGGTGCTGCCGCGCGACGGCGAGCGGCGCGGCACGCACGGCCGGGGGTGCGGATCACGCCGCCGGGATGCGGGCACCGGGGCACGGGAATGCGGGCACGGGGATGCGCATGAGTGAACTCGATCTCGCGCGGACGAGCGCCGGCGTGCAGCGCAACTGCGACGTCAGCGACGCGCAGTTCGCACGCGGCTACTCGCTGTGCGTCTACCTCCTGAAGATGCGCGAGCTGTACCGGTGGGAGAAGGGTGTGGCGCTGGGCGCCGCGCTGCCGCGCGAGGCCGTCGGCGACTGGGTGGAGTCGCGCGAGGCGATGTGGGACGGGCTGGAGGAGGCCGCCCTCGCGCCGGTGCCGGTGGGCGCGCGCGCGTTCGACCCGTTCGACGTGGACGGGATCAACGCGTGCCTGCACGACAGCGGGCTCGTGTACGGCGGCGGCATCGGGCGTTTCGGCCAGCCGAACTTCTTCCTCGCCCGGCTCGGGCGCGTCGAGCGCGTGGACGGGCTCACGGTGCTGGTGTGCGGGCCGGAGCTGGCCCGTGACCTCACCGCGCCGCCGGCGATGCTGCTCGGCGACCGCGCGTTCGTGCGCCGCGAGTCCCTGAAGCGCCAGCTCTGGGAGTCGGTCGACGAATGGCGGTGGCGCCGCCCGCCGGGGCCCGTCGCGTGGCTGCACGATCACTACGGCTTCGCCGACGGCGTGGACGCCGCGCTGGAGCGCATGGTGGACGACGAGATCGACTCCGCGATCCTCCACGAGCGCGGCGAGCACCGGCTGCGCAGCGAGCTGGGCGAGGCGTGGCCGGAGGTCATCGCGGGCTTCGCGGGCGGGCCGCACGAGCTCGTGCTGCGCGCGGTGGGGGACCACCTGGCCGACGCGCTGGTGACGCTGCCGGCCATCGTCGAGCGCGAGGACGGCGCGGCCCTGGTGCGCTTCCTCGCCGGGCTTCGCGGCCATCGCAAGGACCTCGCGCCGGCGCTGGTGTCCGCGCTGGCGGCCTGGCCGGGGCGGCGCCAGTGGTCGGATCTGCCCGCGCTCGTCGAGCGCGCCCGGGCGCACTGGCAGCGCGCCGCCGCCGGGATCGCCGAGCGCCACCGCGAGCGCCCGGACGCCGTGGCCGGGATGTTGCACCCGGACGCGCTGCGCTTCGCCGCGTGAGCGCCGCCCCCGAAGCGGTCACGCTGCGCGAGCTGGCCCCGGGCAGCTTCATCTACGAGCAGCGCGCCGCGCTCGCGCCGGCGCTGTGCCGCGACGCGATCGCGCGCTTCGAGGCCGCGGCCGGCGAGCAGTACCCCGGCCGCATCGGGCAGCAGGCGCTCGAGGACCGCAGCATCAAGCGCTCCACCGACCTCGTGGTCAGCGGCAAGGCGCACTGGCGCGACGTCGACCGCGCGCTGTTCCGCTCGCTCGCCCTCGCGCTGCGCACCCTCGCGCGGCGCCACCCGTTCTTCGGCAGCGGCTTCAAGGACATGGGCTACGCGATCCAGCGCACCGAGCCGGGCGAGCACTACCACTGGCACATCGACGGCGGAAGCCACGCGTTCAGCCACCGCCAGCTCGTCGCGATCTGGTACCTCAACGACGTCGCGGGGCCCGGCGGCGAGACCGAGTTCCGCGCGCAGGCGGTGAAGATCACGCCGGAGGAAGGCAAGCTGGTGCTGTTCCCGCCGTTCTGGACCCACGAGCACCGCGGCGTGACCCTGCAGGCCGGCGTGAAGTACATCGCGACCACCTGGGTGGTGTTCGCCTGAGCCCGCCGCGCGCGGCGCTCCCGCGACGCCACCCCCGACGACGGACGGCAGCATGCTCCTCGACATTCCCGACGTGCTCGACGCCGAGACGCTGCGGGCGGTCAACCGGCTGATCGACGACGCGCCCTTCGTCGACGGCCGGCTGTCGGCCGGCCGCGCGGCGGAGGCGGTGAAGGCGAACGAGGAGATCGCGCCGGGCTCGGACGTCGTCGCGCGGCTCGACGCGCTGGTCGTGGGCGCGCTCTACCGCGATGCGGCCTTCCGCAGCGCGGTGCTCCCGCACCGCGTCGCGGGAGCCTTCTACGCGCGCTACACCGCCGGCATGCGCTACGGGGCGCACATCGACGATCCGGTGATGGGCGAGCAGCAGCGCTACCGCGCGGACGTCGCGGTGACGGTGTTCCTGAGCGACCCGGGCGACTACGACGGCGGGGAGCTGCGCATCGGCACCCCGTTCGGCGAGCAGGCGGTGAAGCTTCCCGCGGGCCACGCGGTGACCTACCCGGCGTCCAGCCTGCACCGGGTCGACGAGGTGCGCGCCGGCGAGCGTCGGGTCGCGGTGACCTGGGTGCAGAGCCTGGTGCGCGACGCCGAGCGGCGCGCGCTGCTCTACGAGCTGGACGTCGCGCGCCAGGCGCTGCAGCGGGTCACGCCCCGTGCGGACGTCACCGCGAGGGTGGACCACGCGTACACGAACCTGGTGCGGATGTGGGCCGAGGTCTGACGCGTCGTTGA
>CBDUCN010000323.1:0-5759 GCA_965365655.1 uncultured Gammaproteobacteria bacterium
TGCACGACCCGGTAGCATGACGCCGGTGCGGCCGACGCCGCCCCTCGCGCCGATGCACGCCGATGCTCTTCCCGCGTCTAGACCCAGCGGTCTCGTGGCCCCTCGCGGCCATGCTGCTCACCCAGATCGCGGCCGCGATGGCGCTCGCGACGGTGCCGGTTCTGGCCACCGAGATCGCTCGCGACAGCGGCGTGCCGGCGAGCGCGGTGGGCGCGTACTCGGCGCTGGTGTTCGGCGCCGCGATGTTCTCGTCCGCGGCCAGCGGAGCGCTCATCGCGCGCCTCGGCGCGCTGCGCGCGAACCAGCTCGTGGTCGCCGCGTCGGGGCTCGCGCTGCTGATCACGCTGCCGGCGTCGCTGCCCGCCATCGTGCTCGGCGCGCTGCTGGTCGGGGCCGGGTACGGCCCGAACACGCCGACGGGGAGCCACCTGCTGGCGAGCGTCACGCCACCGCAGCGGCGCGGCGTCGTGTACTCCATCAAGCAGAGCGGGGCGCAGATCGGCGCGATGCTCGCCGGGCTGGTGCTGCCCTGGGTCGCGGTGAGCGCCGGCTGGCGCAGCGCGCTGGTGACCGCCACGGTGCTGATCGTGGTCACCGCTGCCGCGGTGACGCCGCTGCAGCGGATGCTGCCCGGGACGGCCGCGCGCGGCGGCTCCCCTTCCCGGCCGTCCGTGCGCGCCGCGATGCGCGCGGTGCTCGCGACGCCGGCGTTGCGCCGGCTCACGGCCGCGGCCTTCGTGCTGATGGCGCTGCACGCCGCGTTCCAGACCTTCACGGTGGCCTTCCTCGTCGAGCACGTGGGACTGGCGCTGACCACCGCGGGCGGGCTGTTCGCCCTGCTGGCCGGCGCGGGGTCGGTCGCCCGGATCGTGCTCGGCTGGGCGGCCGACCGGCTCGCCCCGCCGCGAACGGTGCTGATCGCCACGTCCGTCGCGGGCGCCGCCGCGTGCGCGCTGTTCGCGACCTTCGACGCCGCCTGGAGCCCGGCCGCGATGGCGATCACCTGCGTGCTGGCCGGCGCCTCCAGCGCCGGCTGGTACGGCGTGTTCCTGGCCGAGGTCGCGCGCCAGGCCCCCGCGCAGCGGGTCGGGCTCGCGACCGGCGGCGCGCTGTTCTTCGTCTACTCGTCGATCGTGGCCGGACCGCTCGCGTTCTCGGCCCTGGTGACCGCGACGGCATCCTGGCCCACGGCGCTCGCGACGATGGCCGGCGTCACCCTGCTCGCCACCGTGAACCTGCTGCGGATGCCCGGCTGACGCGACCGCCCGGGATCGTGCGCGCGGTTACCGCTGCGGGCGGCTTCGATCGATACTGTGCACGGTGACGGGGCGCACCCCGCGGCCAGGGACAGCGGATGAGGCGACACGGCTACATGGCGCTCGGATGGATCTGCCTGGGGCTCGGGGTCCTCGGCGTGTTCCTGCCGGTGATGCCGACCACCGTGTTCATCCTGGTGGCCGCGTGGGCCTTCGCGCGCTCCTCGCCCGCGCTGCACCAGTGGCTGCGCGAGCATCCGCGCTTCGGCCACTCGCTGATCGCGTGGGAGGAGCACCGGGCCATGCCGCGGCGCGCGAAACGCGTTGCGCTCGCAATGCTGCTGGTGTCCTATGGCATCACGGCCTGGGTGCTGGGCCCGCTGGCGGTGGGCAGCATCGTGGCCGGGATCTGCATCGCCGCCGTGGCCGTGTACATCGCGCGGCTGCCGGTGCTGCCGGACCGCGTGGAGCCTGCGACGCCGCCGCGCTGAGCGGCGCACATCGACGACGGGAGGAGACGGGATGGAGCTTGGGCTTCAGGGCAAGACGGCGCTCGTGACGGGCGCATCCAAAGGCATCGGCCTCGGCGTCGCCCGTGCGCTGGCCGCGGAAGGCTGCCACGTGCACCTGGTGTCGCGCACCGCGCAGGCGCTGGAGGCCGCCGCGGACGGGATCGCGTCGCGCTTCCAGGTGCGCGCCACGGCGCACCCGATGGACCTCAGCGACTCGAGCGTCATCGACGGCCTGCTCGACGCCGCCGGCACCCCCGACATCCTCGTGAACAATGCGGGCGCGATCCCCGGCGGCGACCTGCAGGCGGTGGACGAGGCCACCTGGCGCGGCGCGTGGGACCTCAAGGTGTTCGGCTACGTGAATCTCACCCGCGCGTGCTACGCCCGCATGCAGGCGCGCGGCAGCGGCGTGATCGTCAACGTCACCGGCCTCGCCGCGGATCGCACCGACGTCAACTACGTCGCCGGCACCACGGGCAACGCCGGCCTGAACGCGTTCACGCGCGCGGTCGGCAGCTACAGCCTCGAGCACGGCATCCGCGTGCTGGCCGTGAGCCCGGGGCCGACCGAGACCGATCGCCTGGTCACCCTGATGAAGACCCGCGCGAAGGCCGAGTTCGGCGACGAGCAACGCTGGCGGGAGTTCACCGGCGGCCTGCCGATGGGGCGCGCGGCGAGCGTCGAGGAGGTCGCCGACGTCGTCGCGTTCGCGGCCTCGGAGCGCGCGTCCTACCTCAGCGGCATCGTGATCACGGTGGACGGCGGGCACGGGCAGCGCGGGGGCAGCTTCACGCGCTGAGCGCCGGTGCGGGCGCCCGCGCTCACCCGGTCGTCCGCTCGAAGCGCTGCAGGCCCACCGTGCCCGACCACGGGTCCTGCGCCTCTTCGCGGATCAGCGAGAAGCCGAATCGCTCGTAGAGGGCGCGCGCGGCATCGAGGCCGGCGAAGGTCGTGAGGTACGCGCGGTCGTAGCCCCGCTCGCGGCAGAATTCGTCGGCGCGGCGCATCAGGTCGAGGCCCAGGCCGCGGCCCCGCGCCCGCGCGGCGACGATGAACCAGCGCAGGTGCGCCCCCTCCCCGGCCGCGTCCACGCCGTCGATCGTGATCGAGCCGAGCAGGCCGCCCTGCCCGTCCCGTGCGCACAGGAACAGGTCGCGCCGCGAATCGCGCCGCGCGTGGAACTCACCCATCGCGTGCGCGAGACCGCTCTCGAACGGCGCCCCGAAGCCCCACGCGCGCGCGTAGTAGTCCATGTGCAGCGCGATCACCTCCGCGACGGCGCCGGGACGGTAGCCCTCGAATGCGACGTCGCTCATCGCCGCGCGGCGCGTCACGGTGAACCCGTCGCCGGCCGCGCGCGCCTGCGCGCGACGCCGGCGGAACGGGCCGACCCCGTCAGGACGCCTCGCCCCGGATCTCGTCGAAGGACGCGATGCGCCCCGCCACGGCGCTGGCCGCAACCGTGTAGGGGCTCGCGAGGTACACGCTGCCCGGCCCCGAGCGGCCGGGGAAGTTGCGGTTGATCGCGCTCACCGTGACCTGCGACGCGTCGGTGGACGAGCCCGGGCCGCAGTTCGCGCACGCGCCGCAGCCGGGCATGATCAGCGTCACGCCCGCCTCCTCGAAGGTGTCCAGGTAGCCCCTGGCCCGGCAGTAGTCGCGGGTGTCCATGGTGCCGAACTGCAGGTACATGCGGGTGTCCGGCGCGAGGCCGCGGCCGTGATCCAGGGCCCAGCGGATGACCTCGTGGTACGCGTCGAAGTCCGCGTTCTTGCCGCCGGTGCACGAGCCCCCGTACGCGATGTCCACCGCAACCGGCCCGTCGAGGTCGCGAACCGACACGCCGTTGCCGGGATCGCCCGGGCGCGCGAGCATCGGCGTCAACGCGTTCGCGTCGATGCGTATGGTGTCGGCGTAGACCGCGCCGTCGTCACTGCGCATCCAGTCCTCGACCTCGAAGTCCACCCCGCGGCGCTCCTTCAGGAACGCCACGGTCCTGTCGTCGGGCTCGACGATGCCGGTGAAGCCGCCGAGCTCCGCCACCATGTTGGTGAGCGTCGCGCGCTCGTCGACGGACATCGCGCGGATCGCGTCGCCGCCGTACTCGAACACCTTGCCGATGGCGCCGCCGGCCTTGATCGCGTCCATCGCGAGCAGGTGCAGCACCACGTCCTTCGCGGTCACGCCGGGCGAGAGTGTGCCGTCCACCTGCACGCGCAACGTCTCGGGCACCTTGCAGCGCACGTAGCCGGTGACCCAGCTGTTGGCCATGTCGGTGGATCCGACGCCGAACGCGAGGCAGCCCAGCGCGCCCGAGTGCGGGGTGTGCGAGTCGGTGCCGGCCACCACCTGGCCCGGCAGCGCGTAGCGCTCGGCCATCAGCGAGTGACAGATCCCCTCCGAGCCCGGCTGCGCGCCCTTCAGCTCGCCGTGCGACCGCACGGGGTAGCTGCCGGCGAAGTCGTCGTGGCCGCGGCCCAGGTTCGCGATGCCCGGCAGCAGCCCGCGCTCCACGTGCACGCGGCTCTGCGCGGCCAGCGCGAGGTGATCCTGGAACGCGATGATGGTGTCCGGATCCACCAGCGGCGCGGGCCGGCCGAACGCGCGGTGCATCAGGTGCGCCGCCATGCCGGTGAAGTAGTCGTGGCTGAAGCGCCAGTCGCAGGCCAGGAACACGCCCTCGCCCGGCGCCGCGCGCTCGACCTCCGGGTGCAGGTGGCGCTCGATGATCTTCTCCACCAGCGTGCGCGGCCGCCCGCCGGCCGCGGCGGCGCGGGGCCGCGGCGCCGGCCAGTCGACCGAGCGGCTGTACGCGAGCAGGCCGCCGGCGCGGATGATCGCCTGCGTCAGCGCGTCGTGGCCCTCGAGGAACACCTCGATCGGGATCGCCTCGCCGGCCCGGACGCGCTCCAGCACCGAGAAGTCGGTGGTCGTGAGCACGCCGATGTTCGCGCAGTTCTGCTGGTAGATGCGCTCGAAGCTCTTCGCGACGATCAGCCGGATGCCCGCGGACAGCTCGGCCACCGGGCTGTGCTCGCGCGACGAGCCCTTGCCGTAGCGCGCACCGGCGACGGTGATGCCGAAGCCGCCCTCGCGCACCGCGCTCTCGCCGATCGGCATCTCGCCGCCGGTCTTGAAGCCCACGTAGGGATACTGCCCCAGCGTCTCGTCGTAGGTGAGCATCACCGTGGTCGGGGTGATCTCGTCGGTGGACACGTCGTCGCGCAGCGGCGACGCCTCGTCGAGGCTCAGGTCGCGGCCGTCGAGCTGGGCGCGGATCAGGGCGGGGTCCTGCGTGAGGTACAGGATGCGGCCCTCGAAACGGATGGCGTCGTCCATGGGGAATGCGGCCTGCGGCTCGGAAACGGCGAAGGATAACGCGCCGCGATCCGGCCCGCCGGCCCGCTGCCGCGGCAGGACCTTCGCCGCACGCAGCAGCCCCGCACCGACGACCAGCGGCGCCGACGCACCGCCCGCGCGCCGGCGGTGCCCGCGAGCGCCGTCGCATGGCGCACGAGCATCGCGCCCTTCCTGCCGCCGTCGGGAGGGCCCGGGCCTCGAGCCGGGGCCAGCGGCGTCGGCGCGGGATCGCGGTCGAGCGCCCCCGAGCCCTGCCGGTGCGCTGGCAGCGATGTTGGTTTTCGACAGCCTGCGCCCTGCACGGGGACGTGCCGACATGAATCGATCACGCAGCTGATCGATTCCCGGAGCGGGCGGGAGACCGCCCAGGAGATCGACATGGGCGCAAGCCGGTCTGTTATTCGACGGAACGTCGAATAGCAGCAGCCTGCTAGATCTTCTCCACCACCATGTACACGTGCACGTAGTCCATCGCGTGGCCCTCCGGCGACGCCGCGACCGTGTCCACGTAGCGCTGGTAGAACGACTCGACGAGCGCCCGGCGCTCCTCGACGGGCCGCGACGCCGCGAGGCCGCTGAAGAACACGGTCTCGCTCCACGAGCGCAGCGTCGGCACGTAGGACGCCGCGAA
>CBDUCN010000324.1:0-5756 GCA_965365655.1 uncultured Gammaproteobacteria bacterium
GCGCGACGGCGCAGCGCGCGCTGCTCGCGGCGCAGGCGCTCGAGCTCCTCGATGAGGTCCAGCGCCAGCGCCGCGCCCGGCCAGTTCACCCGCAGGTCGCGGCTCAGGCGCAGCGCCTTCTGCGCCCGGACCAGCGCGTCGCCGGCGAAGCGCCACTCCTCCGGCACCGCGCCGCGCGGCTGCAGGACGCCCTCCTCGACCATCTCGATCACCAGCTCCGCGTGCACGCCGCACGCGCTGCACATCTCGCGCAGCGTGAACACCGCGCTGTCGTCGAGCAGCGTGCCGCGAAGGTCGCGCTTTTCGTCGGCCATGTCAGGCTCCCTGGAACTTCGCGCGCGGGTCGAAGGGGAGCTCGCGCTCCATGCGTTCGTAGATCGCCTTCGCCTGCGCCGTATCCGCCTTCGGCACCACGATCTCCAGCACCGCGTACTGATCCCCCGGCGGGTTGCCCGGCAGGCCGCGGCCCTTGAGCCGCAGCCGGCTGCCGGACTGCGATCCGGCGGGAATGCGCAGGTCGACGCGCCCGCCCAGCGTGGGCACCGTCACGCTGCGCCCCAGCGCCGCCTCCCACGGCGCCACCGGCAGCTCCAGCACCACGTCGCGGCCGTCGATGCGGAACAGCGGATGCGGATCCAGCGCCACCTCCAGGTACAGGTCGCCGGCCGGCGCACCGCCCATGCCCGGCCCGCCCTGGCCCGCGAGCCGGATGCGCTGGCCGTCGGTCACGCCCTTCGGGATCTTCACGTTCAGCGTCCGCGTGCGATGGCTCACGCGGCCCTTCGCGTCCACGTCCGGCGACTGCAGGGTGATGCTGCGGGTCGCGCCGTGATAGGCGTCCTCGACGCTCACCCGCACCCGCGCGTGCAGGTCCTCGCCCTTCATCCGCAGGTGTCCGTGGCCGCGGCCGGCGCCCGCGCGGCGCCCGGCGCGCCCGAACAGCGACTCGAAGAAGTCGCTGAACTCCCCGGCCCCGGTGAAGCCGCCGCCGCCGAAGCTCACGTCCGGGTTCCAGTCCGGCGGGGGACGGAAGTCCTGGCCCGCCTTCCAGTCCTTGCCGAAACGGTCGTACGCGGTGCGCTTCTCGGGGTCCTTGAGCACCTCGTAGGCCTCCTGAACCTCCTTGAACCGGTCCTCCGCGTCGGGCTCGCTGCTCACGTCCGGGTGGTACTTGCGCGCCATCTTGCGATACGCGCGCTTCACCTCGTCCGGCGACGCGTCGCGCTTCACGCCCAGGGTCTGGTAGTAGTCTCGGAATTCCATCGAGGACCTCTCCGTGGCCGGCTGCCCGCGCAGACGCCCGCGGCCCGTGCCGCAGCTTCGATCCAGATCGAGGCACGCACTGAGGATATCAAGTAGAGCCGCCGACCGGCCGCCCGAAGTGTGCGCGCGCGGCGCGCCGCGGCCGTGATCCCGATCAGGAACCGCACCACGCCCCCGCGGCGCGGAGGCTGTGATCCACGTCAAGGGCCGCGCCCCCGGCACCGGCTAGGATGACCGCACTCCCATCGGGACGGCTTCAGGCCGGGAGGTGGATCGCTTGCTGCATGCACTGCGCACGCTGATCGGATGCGAGCTGCGCTGCCGCGACGACGCGCCGGCGGGGCGTGTGCGCGGATTCCTCATCGACGACGCGGCGTGGGCGCTGCGCTACGTGCGCGTGCGCCTCGCCGGCGAGCCCTCGGGCCCCGACCGGCTGCTGCCCACCGCCGCGTTCCCGCCGCTCGCGCGTGCCGACGGGCCGATGCCGGCCTGCCTGACCCCCGGGGAGCTGGCCCGCGGCCTCGCGCTGGCGGACGGCGCCGCGACGCCGACGCGCGACGAGGAGCGCGCGCTGCACGCGGCGCTGCACTGGCAGCCCTACTGGCGCCGCGGCGACGGCGAGCCGGCGCTGCACGACGCGGCGGCCGCGATCGGCGCCGCGCTGAACTGCGGCGGCGAGCCCTTCGGCGAGGTGTCCGACCTGCTGGTGGACAGCGAGGACTGGAGCGTGCCGGCGCTGCGCATCGCCCCGGCCGGCGGCACCGGCACCGCGCTGCACCTGCCGTGCAGCTTCCTGCGCGACGCGCGCTGGGACGAGGCGCGCTTCGACAGCGACGTGCGCGCGGCCGTGCTCGCGTGCGCGCCCGCCACCGCCCGGGACGACCTGCCGGGCCGCCAGGACCTGGACCGCCTGTCGCGGCACCTCACGGAAAGCCGACCGCAGTCGTGAGCGACGCGCCCGCGCCGGCCGACGAGGTCGTGGCGCTGCCGGCGCACGCGTGCGAGCTGGTGATCTTCGACCTCGACGGGGTGCTCACGCGCACCGCTCACGTGCACGCGCGCGCGTGGAAGGCACTGTTCGACGAGTTCCTGCGCCGCCGCGACGGCCCCGCCGCGCGTGCGTTCGACGCCACGGCGGACTACCTCGCGCACGTCGACGGCAAGCCCCGCCTGGACGGCGTGCGCGACTTCCTGGCCTCGCGCGGCATCACCCTGCCGGAAGGCGCGCCGCAGGACCCGCCCGGCCATGACACCCTGTGGGCGCTGGGCAACGCGAAGAACGCGCACTTCGCGCAGATCCTGGAGCGCGACGGCGTACAGACCTACGCGCCCGGGGTGGCGCTGCTCGCACGGCTGCGCGAGTGCGGCATGTTCAGCGCCGTGGTCTCCGCGAGCCGCAACTGCCGGCGCGTGCTGGAGGCCGCCGGGCTCGCGCAGCAGGTGGACACCGTCGTGGACGGCACCGACGCCGCCCGTGACGGCCTCGCCGGCAAGCCCGCGCCCGACACCTTCCTCGCCGCCGCGCGGCGCCTCGGCGTGCCGCCGTCGCGCGCGGCCGTGATCGAGGACGCGGAAGCCGGGGTCCAGGCGGCGCGCGCCGGCGGCTTCGGCTTCGTGATCGGCGTCGACCGCGCAGACCACGCCGCGGCGCTGCGCGCGCACGGCGCGCAGCACGTGGTGAGGCGCCTCGACGCCGTGCGCCCCGCGCCGCTGCCGTCGGCGCTGGCCGGCTTCGACGCCGTCGCCGCGCGTCTGGGCGGCCGTCGCCCGGCGCTGTTCCTCGACTACGACGGCACGCTCACCCCGATCGTCGCGCGCCCCGAGGACGCGCGCCTCGGCGCGCCGATGCGCGAGACTCTCGCCGCGCTGGCCGCACGCGGGCCGGTGGTGCTGGTCACGGGCCGCGGGCTGGACGTGATCCGGGAGCTGGTGGGCATCGACGGCATCACCTACGCCGCCGGCCACGGCTTCGAGATCGAGGGCGACGACGGCACCGCGCTGCGCCCCGACGTGATCGCCGGCTTCGATCGCCTCGCGGCGCAGGCGGCCGCGGCGCTCGAACGGCGCGTCGGCGGCGTCGCGGGCGCGATCGTCGAGCCCAAGCGCTACTCCGTCGCGGTGCACTACCGGCTGGTGGCGGCGGACGCGGTCGCCGGCGTGAAGCGCGCGGTGCACGAGGTGCTCGCGGAGCAGCCGAGGCTCAGGCTGCTGAGCGGCAAGAAGGTGCTGGAGCTGGAGCCGGACATCGACTGGGACAAGGGCGCCGCGGTGTCCTTCCTGATGCGCCGCCTCGGCATCGCGCCCGCGCAGGCGGTGTACGTGGGCGACGACGTCACCGACGAGGCGGCGTTCCGCATGCTGGGCGACGACGGCGTGACCGTCGCGGTGCAGGACACGCCGCGCCCCACCGCCGCGCGGTGGCGGCTCGCGGACGTGGACGAGGTGCGCGCGTTCCTCGCGCGCCTCGCGGCGCAGGACGCCGCGCCGTGAGCGACTGGATCCTCGAATTCGACGGCTACGACCCGGGCGCGGTGGGCCTGCGCGAGGCGCTGTGCACGCTGGGCAACGGCTTCTTCTGCACACGCGGCGCGGCCGAGGACGCCGAGGCCGACGACGTGCACTACCCCGGCACCTACCTCGCCGGCGGCTACGACCGGCTGATCACCGAGGTGGCCGGGCGCCCGGTGGAGAACGAGGACCTGGTCAACTTCCCCGACTGGCTGCCGCTGAAGATCCGCCCCGCCGGCGGCGCGTGGCTGGACGTGCGCACCCACGATCGGGTGCGCTACCGCCTGGAGCTGGATCTGCGCGCGGCGACGCTGCGCCGCGAGGTCGTGCTGCGCGACGGCGACGGCCGCGAGACGCGGCTCGAGTCGCGGCGCATCGTGAGCATGGCGGACCCGCACGCCGCGGCGCTCGCGACCACCGTCACGGCGCTCAACTGGAGCGGCGACGTGGAGGTGGAAGCCGGGATCCGCCACGGCGTCGTGAACGCCGGCGTCGCGCGCTACCGTGAGCTGGAGAGCGGGCACCTGGAGACGCTCGCGTGCGGCACGCTGGACGGGCACGGGGTGTTCGCACACGTGTGCACCCGCCAGTCGCGCATCGAGATGGCTCAGGCGGCGTGGACGCGCGCCTACGATGCCGACGGCACACCGGCCGGCGACTCGCGCCCGGTCGAGCGCGAGGGCTTCGTCGGACAGCGCATCACGCTCCGGGCTGCCGAAGGGAAGCCGTTCGTCGTGGAGAAGGTGGTCGCGCTGCACACCTCGCGCGACCGCGCGAGCGCCGGCTGCTGCGAGGAGGCGTGCGCGAGCGCGCTCGTCGGGCAGTGCTTCGACGACCTGCTGCACGCGCACCGCCGCTCCTGGGCACGGCTGTGGCGCCACGCCGACATCTGCGTGCGCAACGAGACCGATCACCACCAGCGCGCGCTGCGCCTGCACCTGTTCCACCTGATGCAGACCGTGTCGCCGCACTCGGTGGAGCTGGACTGCGGGGTGCCCGCGCGCGGCTGGCACGGCGAGGCGTACCGCGGCCACGTGTTCTGGGACGAGCTGTTCATCCTGCCGTTCTTCAACCTGCGCTTCCCGGACATGACCCGCGCGCTGCTGCGCTACCGCTACCGGCGCCTGCCCGCGGCGCGGCGCGCCGCGCGCGCCGCCGGCCTGCGGGGCGCGCTGTTTCCGTGGCAGAGCGCGAGCAACGGCCGCGAGGAGACGCAGGCGCTGCACCTGAACCCGAAGTCCGGACACTGGCTCCCGGACCACAGCCACCTGCAACGCCACGTCAACCTCGCGATCGCGTGGAACGTGTGGCAGTACTACCAGATCACCGCCGACGTGCAGTTCCTGCGCTATGCGGGCGGCGAGCTGATCCTCGAGATCGCGCGCATGCTCGCGAGCCTCGCGGAGCACGACGAGAGGATGGATCGCTACCGCATCCGCGGCGTGGTCGGCCCCGACGAGTATCACGAGGCCTACCCGGACGGCGACGCGCCGGGCATCGATGACAACGCGTACACCAACGTCATGACGGCGTGGGTGATGCGCTGCGCGCTGGACGTGCTGTCGGTGCTGCCCGCGGACGCCCGCGACTCGCTGGTGGAACGCCTGGACGTGGACGAGGACGAGCGCGCGCGGTGGGACGCGATCAGCCGCCGCATGCACGTGCCGTTCCTGGACAACGGACTGATCGCGCAGTTCGAGGGCTACGGCAGCCTGCAAGAGTTCGACTGGGCGGGCTACCGGGAGCGCTACGGCGACATCGCGCGGCTCGATCGCATCCTGGAGGCCGAGGGCGACACGCCGAACCGCTACAAGCTGTCCAAGCAGGCCGACGTGCTGATGCTGTTCTACCTGCTCACGGCCGGCGATCTCGCGGACCTGATGGAGCGCCTGGGCTACGACTTCGACCCGCAGCGCATCCCGGACACCGTGCGCTACTACCTCGACCGCACCGCCCACGGCTCGACGCTGAGCGCGGTGGTGCAC
>CBDUCN010000325.1:0-5724 GCA_965365655.1 uncultured Gammaproteobacteria bacterium
TCGCCGGACGACCCCAAGTCCTTCGCGGCCATGCGCTACACCGAGGCGAAGCTGACCGCGTTCGCCGAGAGCCTGCTCTCGGAGCTGCGCCAGGGCACCGTGGACTGGACCGCGAACTTCGACGGCACCCTGGAGGAGCCCGAGGTCCTGCCGTCGCGGCTCCCTCACGTGCTGTTGAACGGCGCCGCCGGCATCGCGGTGGGCATGGCCACCGACGTTCCGCCGCACAACGTGCGCGAGGTGGTCTCGGCGTGCATCCGCCTGCTCGAGGACCCGAAGGCAGACATCGACGCGCTGCGCGAGCACGTCCGCGGGCCGGACTTCCCGACCGACGCCGAGATCGTCACGCCGGCGGCGGACCTCGACGCGATGTACCGCACCGGCCTGGGGTCGGTGCGGCTTCGCGCGCGCTACGAGAGCGAGGACGGCGCGGTGGTGATCACCGCGCTGCCGTACCAGGTGTCGGGCGCCCGGGTGCTGGAGCAGATCGCCGCGCAGATGTCGGCGAAGAAGCTGCCCTGGCTGGAGGACCTGCGCGACGAGTCGGACCACGAGAACCCGACCCGGCTGGTGCTCGTGCCGCGCTCGCGGCGGGTGGACGCGGAGCGCCTGATGTCGCACCTGTTCGCGACGACGGATCTCGAGCGCAGCTACCGGGTGAACATGAACGTGATCGGCCTCGACGGGCGGCCGAAGCTGCGCAACCTGAAGGACCTCCTGAGCGAGTGGCTGACCTTCCGCACGACGACCGTGCGCCGCCGCCTGGAGTACCGGCTGGAGCGGGTGCTGGCCCGGCTGCACGTGCTGGAAGGCCTGCTGATCGCGTACCTGAACATCGACGAGGTGATCGCGATCATCCGCAGCGAGGACAGGCCCAAGCCGGTGCTGATGGAGCGCTTCGGTCTGAGCGACGTGCAGGCCGAGGCGATCCTCGAGCTCAAGCTGCGCCACCTCGCGAAGCTCGAGGAGCAGCGCATCCGCGGCGAGCAGTCGGAGCTGGCCGCCGAGCGAGACGGACTCCAGAAGACGCTGGGAAGCGGCCGGCGGCTCAAGCGCCTGGTGCGCGACGAGCTGGCGGCGGACGCCGAGACCTTCGGCGACGCGCGCCGCTCGCCGCTCGTCGAGCGCCCGCCGGCGCAGGCGCTGGAGGCGACCGAGATCCAGCCCTCGGAGCCCGTGTCGGTCGTGCTGTCCCGGCGCGGCTGGGTGCGCGCCGCGAAAGGCCACGAGGTGGACGCGGAGTCGCTGGCCTATCGCTCGGGCGACGGTTTCCGGGCGGTCGCGCGCGGGCGTTCCAACCAGAGCGCGGTGTTCCTGGACTCCACCGGGCGCTGCTACTCGCTGCCGGCGCACGGCCTGCCCTCGGCGCGGGGCCAGGGCGAGCCGCTGTCCGGGCGCCTCAACCCCCCGGACGGCGCGACCTTCGAGGGCGTGATGATGGGCGAGGGCGAGTGGCTGCTCGCCACCGACGCCGGCTACGGGCTGGTCGCGCGCATCGCCGACCTGCACGCGAAGAACAAGGCCGGCAAGAGCGTGCTCACGGTGCCCGCGGGTGCGCGGGTGCTGGAGCCGGCGCCGGTCGCCGACTTCGAGCACGACGAGGTCGCCGCGGTGACCACCGGCGGCCACCTGCTGCTGCACCCGGTGAGCGAGCTGCCGCGCCTCGCGCGCGGGAAGGGCGTGAAGATCATCCAGATCCCGTCCGCGAAGCTGAAGGCCCGCGAGGAGTACGTCGCGGCGCTCACGGTCGTGCCGGCCGGCGGCTCCCTGACCCTGCACGCCGGCAAGCGTCACCTGACCCTGAAGCCCGCCGACCTCGAGCACTACCGGCTCGGCCGCGGGCGGCGCGGGCGCAAGCTGCCGCGCGGTCTGCAGCGCGTGGATCGCATGCAGCCGACGTGATGCCGTGCGGCCGGGCGGCCGCGTGGATTGCGATCTTCTAATGTCCCCCGCGATTGAATCCCGCGCGGCGGGCGCCATATCTCCGCACGCGGGCCGCCCGGCGTGCCCGCTCGTCACAGGAGAATCGACGTGAAGACCGCGGCGCTGTTTCTGGGAACCAACATCGCGATCCTGGCGATGCTCACGATGACCATGAAGGTGCTGGGCGTGGAGCCCTACCTCGCGAGCCAGGGCGTGGACCTGCAGCTCGGTCCGCTGCTGGTGTTCGCGGCGGTGTTCGGCATGGCCGGGTCGTTGCTGTCGCTGCTGATGTCGAAGTGGAGCGCGAAGCGCATGATGGGCCTCGCGGTCATCGAGCAGCCCCGCGACGCCACCGAGCGCTGGCTGGTGGACACCGTCCGCCGCCAGGCCGAGGCCGCGGGCATCGGCATGCCCGAGGTCGCGGTGTTCGACAGCCCGCAGCCGAACGCGTTCGCGACCGGCGCCAGCCGCGACAACGCGCTGGTCGCGGTGAGCACCGGGCTGCTGCGCGCGATGGACCGGCGCGAGGTCGAGGCCGTGCTCGGCCACGAGGTGTCGCACGTCGCGAACGGCGACATGCTGCGCCTGGCCCTGATCCAGGGCGTCGTGAACACCTTCGTGATCTTCCTGTCGCGCGTGATCGGTCACCTCGTCGATCGCGTGGTGCTGCGCAACGAGCGCGGCCACGGGCCCGGATTCTGGATTGCGACCATCGTCGCCGAGCTGGTGCTGGGCCTGCTTGCAACCATCATCGTGATGTGGTTCTCTCGCCGCCGCGAATTCCGGGCCGACGAGGGCGGGGCCGCGCTC
Organism: uncultured Gammaproteobacteria bacterium; assembly: GCA_965365655.1. Lineage (GTDB taxonomy): Bacteria > Pseudomonadota > Gammaproteobacteria > HK1 > HK1 > JBFHNV01. The sequence continues at coordinate 2,734 of CBDUCN010000325.1, forward strand.
GCGTCTCGCGAGGCCATGATCGGCGCCCTGCAGCGCCTGAAGGCCGGCCAGGATGACGCGGGGCTGCCGGACCAGCTCGCCGCCTTCGGCATCAAGGGGCGGTTCGCGCAGGGGCTGTCGCGGCTGTTCATGTCGCATCCCCCGATCGACGACCGCATCGCGGCGCTGGCCGCAGGCAGCGGCGGGACCGCGCCGCCGGCCGTGGACAGACGGCCCCGCTGACGCGGGACACCCCGAATACCAGGAGACAGCAAGGCGCCCATGGCCAGCTACAGCACCAGTGAATTCAAGTCGGGCCTGAAGATCATGATCGACGGCGACCCGTGCTCGATCGTCGAGAACGAGTTCGTGAAGCCCGGCAAGGGGCAGGCCTTCAGCCGGGTCCGTTTCCGCAACCTGAAGACCGGCCGTGTGGTCGAGCGCACCTTCAAGTCCGGGGACTCGGTGGAGGCCGCCGACGTGATGGAGGTGGACATGCAGTACCTCTACAGCGACGGTGAGGCCTGGCACTTCATGAACCCGTCGTCCTTCGAGCAGGTGGCCGCGGACGAGACCGCGGTCGCCGACGCCCGCAACTGGCTCAAGGAGCAGGACACCTGCACGCTGACGCTGTGGAACGGTTCGCCGATCGCCGTCACGCCGCCGAACTTCGTCGTGCTGCAGATCACGGAGACCGATCCCGGCGTTCGCGGAGACACCGCGAGCGGCGCGACCAAGCCGGCCACCGTGGAGACCGGCGCGGTCATCAAGGTTCCGCTGTTCGTGGACCAGGGCGAGATGATCCGCATCGACACGCGCACCGGCGCGTACGTGTCCCGGGTCAAGGACTGAGAGCCTCCCTGAGCCCCCGCGGGCACGCGCCCGCGCTCCGATGACCGGCGCCGACTGGCGGCCGACCGCGACCCGGCACGCGCTCGTGCGCCGCGCGGGCCTGCTCGCGCGGGCGCGGGCGTTCTTCGCCGCCCGCGGGGTGCTCGAGGTGAGCACGCCGTGCCTGGCCGCGAGCTGTGCCCAGGACCCCGGACTGTCGATCGTCGAAGCGCGCTTCCCGCAGGACCCGCAGCGCCGGCTGTTCCTGCAGCCCTCCCCGGAGGCCGCGATGAAGCGGCTGCTGGCCGCGGGCAGCGGGCCCGTCTACCAGATCGGGCCGGCCTTCCGCGCCGGCGAGAGCGGGGCCCGCCACAACCCGGAGTTCACGCTGCTCGAGTGGTACCGGCCCGGATTCGACCTCGAGGCGCTGATCGCCGAGGTGGACGCGCTGCTGGAGGCGTTGCTCGGACGGCCCGCGGGCCGGGTGGTGTCGTACCGCGACGTGTTCTCTCGCGCCGTCGGGCTGGACCCGCTGCGCGCCGGCGACGACGCGCTGCGCGACGCGGCGGCGCACGCCGGCGCGCACGACCCCGCGGGGCTCGACCGGGACGCATTGCTCGACCTGCTGTTCACGCACCGGGTGGAGCCGGCGCTGGGCGCAGGCGTCGTGCACGTGACCGGCTATCCGGCCAGCCAGGCCGCGATGGCGCGCGCGGATGGGGAGACCTGCCGCCGCGTCGAGGTGTACGTGGACGGCGTCGAGCTCGCCAACGGCTACGAGGAGCTCGCCTGCGCGGCCGAGCAGCGCGCGCGCTTCGAGCGCGACGCGCGGGAGCGGGCGGCGCGCGGGCTGCCGGCGCTGCCGCTGGACGAGGCGCTGCTCGGCGCGCTGGCCCACGGGCTGCCGGCGACCAGCGGCATCGCGCTCGGGTTCGACCGCCTCGCGATGCTCGCGCTGGGCCACGACGACATCGGCGGTGTGATCGCGTTCCCGCTGCGCCCGGGATGAGCGCGCGGGGCCGGACGCAGCCGGGGCGGTTCGGGGCCGCCGTGCAGGGGGACTAGAATCCCCGGCGAACCAATCCCGCCCGCGCCGGTCTACACGCGTGGCGGGGCCCGGCTGCGGTACAGGACGAGGAGCAGGCCGAAGTGGCCGACACGGGTCCCGACAGGCTGCTTGTCGAACGTGCGCAGGGCGGGGACCGGCGCGCCTTCGACCTGCTGGTGCTCAAGTACCAGGCCCGGCTGGTGAACCTGATTGGCCGCTACGTGCGCGATCACGCCGACGTGATGGACATCGCCCAGGAGGCCTTCATCAAGGCCTACCGGGCGCTGCCGGGATTCCGGGGCGACAGCGCCTTCTACACCTGGCTCTACCGGATCGCGATCAATACGGCCAAGAACCACCTCGCGTCCCCGTCGCGGCGCATGAGCGAGGCGGCGGTGGACGTGCAGGAGGCCGAGCTCGGGGTCGCTCCCGAGGAGCTGCGCGAGACCGCGACCCCGGAGCGCCTCGCGCTGCGCGACGAGGTGGAGCGCGCGGTGCTCGACGCCCTGGAGGCGTTGCCGGAGGATCTGCGCACGGCCGTCACCCTGCGCGAGCTGGAGGGAATGAGCTACGAGGAGATCGCCCTCGCGATGGACTGTCCCATCGGAACCGTGCGCTCGCGGATCTTCCGGGCGCGAGAGGCCATCAACAGGCGGCTAGAGCCGCTGATCGGGTGAACGAACGATGAGCGAGCACGAACTGGAAGAGTCGCTGTCCGCCCTGATGGACGGCGAGCTGCCGCCTGACGAGGCGCGGCGGGTGCTGGATGCGGTGCTGGAGGACCCGGCGCTGCGGGCCCGCTGGGCTGCGTGGCAACGCGTCGGCGCCGCCCTCGCGGGACAGCATCCCGCACGCAGCGGCGATCTGGCCGCGCGCGTGCAGGCCGCGCTGGAGGGCGAGCCGCGACCGGCCGTTCGCACGCCGCCGGTCGCGGCCCCCGTGCCGCCCGCGCCGGCGCGCCCGCGGCGGGGGCACGGCGCGCGGCGCGTTCTCGCGCTGGCCGCGTCGGGCGCGGCGGTCGCCGTGCTGGTCGCGGTAGTGGCCACCCGCGAGCGCACGCCGCCGGCGCCGCTGGCACAGGCTCCGGCGACGCACGACGCGCCGCCCGGACCGCTGGCTCAGGCACCGGACGT
>CBDUCN010000326.1:0-5722 GCA_965365655.1 uncultured Gammaproteobacteria bacterium
ACCTCGGCGGTGCGGACCGGCTGCGGCAAGTCACAGGTCACGCGCTGGATCGCGGCGCGGCTGAAGCGGATGGGGCTGGCCGTCGTCGCGATCCGCCACCCGATGCCCTACGGCGACCTCGCACGCCAGGCCGTGCAGCGCTTCGCGAGCCGCGCCGATCTGGACGCGGCGGAGTGCACGGTCGAGGAGCGCGAGGAGTACGAGCCCCACGTCGCGATGGGCAACGTGATCTATGCGGGTGTGGACTACGCGGCGATCGTCGCGCAGGCCGAGCGCGAGGCGGACGTGATCCTGTGGGACGGCGGCAACAATGATTTTCCGCTGCTGCGCCCGGACCTGCACATCGTGCTCGCCGATCCGCTGCGCCCCGGCCACGAGGTCACGCATCATCCCGGTGAAGCGGTGCTGCGGATGGCCGACGTGGTGGTCGTCGTCAAGGTCGACGTCGCGGCGAACGCGGACGTGCAGACCGTCATCGAGAACGCGCGGCGCATCAATCCGACGGCGACGGTCGTGCGCGGTGCGTCACCGGTGACGCTGGCCGATCCGGGCGCCGTTGCCGGCAAGCGGGTGCTGGTCGTCGAGGACGGCCCCACCATCACCCACGGCGGCATGGGCTACGGCGCCGGCTACGTCGCGGCGATCGGCGCCGGCGCGGCCGAGATCCTCGACCCCCGCGCGTTCGCGGTTCCCGGGTTCCAGGCCGTGTTCCGGCAGTACCCGCACATCGGCGCCGTGCTGCCGGCGCTCGGCTATCACCGCGCACAGCTCGATGCGCTGCGCCGCACGATCGACGCGTCGGGGGCCGACGTCGTCGTGTCGGGCACGCCGTGCGACCTGTCCGCCCTCATCGAGATCGATGCACCGGTGGTGCGGGCACGCTACGCGTTCGAGGACGTCGATCGCCCCGGACTGGGTGCGCTTGTCGACGCGTTCGTGCGCGAGAACGTCCGCGGCGGCGAACGCTGAGACGGCCCGGGCGCTGCACCTGCGACGACGGGGGCCTGCTCGCGTTCGACGGCGCGGCCCGCCGCGCGCGCTTCATCCGCGCCGAGGCGCCGCACGTCATGCCCTGGCGCGTTCTTCTCGCGAGCCGGCGGCTCCAGTAGGCTGCGAGCCGGAGTCGCGTAGACCCTACGCAAGCAGGATCGGGACCGGCAGATGTCAATCGAACACGTGGACGTGCTCGTCGTCGGCGGCGGCCAGGCCGGTCTCGCGATGAGCGAGCACCTGAGCGACTGCGGCGTGCCTCATCTCGTTCTCGAACGACACCGGATTGCCGAGCGCTGGCGCTCCGAACGATGGGATTCCCTGGTCGCCAACGGTCCGGCCTGGCATGACCGGTTTCCGGGCATGGAGTTCTCCGACGTCGATCCCGATGCGTTTGCCCCGAAGGAGTCGGTCGCGAACTACTTCGTCGCGTACGCGCAGCGGATCGCCGCCCCCGTGCGCTGCGGCATCGAGGTGAGCAGCGTGCGCAGGAACGTCGGCCGGCGCGGCTTCCGCGTCGAGACGTCGGACGGCGTGCTCGAAGCCGACAACGTGGTCGCCGCGACCGGACCGTTCCAGCGCCCCGTCATACCGGCCGTCGTGCCCGAGGCCGCGGGGCTCGTGCAGGTCCATTCCAGCGCGTACCGCAATCCCGCCCGGCTGCCCGAGGGCGCGGTGCTGGTGGTCGGCGCGGGATCCTCGGGGTCGCAGATCGCGGACGAGCTTCTGCGCGCGGGAAAGCGGGTCTATCTCTCGGTCGGCCCGCACGACCGGCCTCCGCGGAGCTACCGCGGGCGCGACTACGTCTGGTGGCTGGGAGTCCTCGGCAAGTGGGACGCGGTGGCCGTGGAGCCCGGCCGGGAGCACGTCACGATCGCGGTCAGCGGGGCCCACGGCGGTGAGACGGTCGACTTCCGGCGTCTCGCCGCGCGGGGGATCACGCTCCTCGGCAGAACGGACTCCTTCGACGACGGCGTGATGCGCTTCGCTGCCGACCTTGCAGAGAACCTCGCGCGAGGGGATGCCAACTACCTGTCGGTGCTGGAAGAGGCCGATGCCTACGTCGCGCGCAACGGCCTCGATCTACCCGACGAGCCCGATGCGTATGCGATCGGCGCGGACCCGCAATGCGTGACCGATCCGGTGCTCGAGCTGGACCTCGCGGAGGCCGGGATCACCTCGATCGTCTGGGCAACGGGCTTCGACGTCGACTACGGCTGGTTGAAGGTCGACGTGTTCGACGACGCAGGCAGGCCGAAGCATCACCGCGGCGTCTCGGACGAGCCCGGGATCTACTTCCTGGGGTTGCCTTGGTTGTCGCGCCGCGCGTCCTCGTTCATCTACGGCGTGTGGCACGACGCGAGGTACCTCGCGGACCACATCGCCACGCAACGCAGGTATCTGGAGTACCGCCCGGCGGCGCCCGCGCGCTGACGCGGCGCAGGTCGTCGCGACGTGACGCTGACTCCACGCGGAGATGCGCCTGCACGCCCGGAGGCCCGGAAGCAATCCGGCGCCGGCCTCTCTGCCATGAGCGGACGGTCGAAGACCGTCTGCCCCGGCGGACCGTGCCGGGAGCCGCCGGCGGCGGCCCCATCGGCGCGCCGCCGCCGGGCGGGCGTCAGGCCGCGGCCCGGTGCTCGTAGCCCAGCTGGCTGGCGATCCGATCCAGTGCCGCGTCATCGAGCCGGATGACGTCCACGACGGTTTGAAACGCCGGTGCGGACAGGACCTCGTCCACCGCCAGATTGTCGTCGGCGACCGGAAAGCCGCGCGCACGCAGCCGGGCGCGCAGCCAGCGGCGCATCGTCTCGAACTGGAAGCATTGCATCGTTGTTGTTTCCTCCTGGTGGGCCCACCGTCCGATCTGGCGCCGGATCGGTGTTCCTGATTCTGCGTGCCGGCCTGCCGCGGGCCAATCCGTGCGGCTACCTACCTGCGCACGACGCAGGGGGCGTGCCGGGCGTCGGTCGGCCGCCGCGGCGAGCGGCGCCGGCCGCAGCCGGCGCGACCGCTGCCGGCCCGCGGCCCTCAGCCCGCGTCGAGGACGATCACGTTGCGCCGCGCATGCCCCGCGGCGGTGTCGGCGATGGCCTCGTTGATCTGCTCGAGCGTCCAGCGCCCGGTCACCAGCTCGTCCAGCTTGAGCCGGCCCTGCTGATAGAGCTCGACCAGCCACGGGATGTCCCGCCGCACGTCGGTCTGGCCCATCGAAGAGCCCAGGTAGCGGTAGCTGCCATCGGCCATGTTCATGGGCTCGTACTCCAGCACGGTGCCCACCGGCGGCATGCCCACGATCACCATCGCCCCGCCCTTCGCGAGCAGCTCGGGCGCCTGCACGAACGCCTTCGGCGCACCGACGGTCACGAAGACGTAGTCGACGCCGCGGCCGCCGTTCGCGGCGCGCACCTTCGCCGGCACGTCGGCCTGCGCGGCGTTGACGCCGTGGGTCGCGCCGAACTCGCGGGCCGCGGCCAGCTTGTCGTCCAGCAGGTCGATCGCGATGATTCGCGCGGCGCCGGCGATCGCGGCGCCCTGCACGGCGTTCAGGCCGACGCCGCCGGCACCGATGACGGCCACGCTGTCGCCGGGCTTCACCTTCGCGGTGTTGATCACCGCGCCGACGCCGGTGATGACGCCGCACGAGACGAGCGACGCGACGTCTAGCGGCATCGTCGCCGGGATCACCGCGCACTGGCTCGGCGACACCACGACCCGCTCCGCGAAGGCGCCGCAGTTCATGGCCCGGACGATGGGCTCGCCGTCGGCGCCGCTCAGCGGCGTGCGCGACTTGTCCCAGGGCTGATCGCATTCCGATCGGGCGCCCCGGTGGCATGCAGGGCAGTCTCCGCAGGAGCGGATCAGCGTGACGCAGACGTGGTCGCCGACGCGGAGATCGGTGACACCGGCGCCGACCTTGCTGACGACGCCGGCGGCCTCGTGTCCGTAGACCGCGGGCAGCCGGCCGCCCCAGGCCCCCTGGGCAAAGAAGATGTCGGAGTGGCACACGGCCACGGCACCCAGGGTCACCTCGACCTGATCCGCTTCCGGCTCGGCCAGGACGACGTCCTCGATCTCCAGGTCCGCGCCGAACGCGCGGCACACGGCAGCTTTCATGGTCGCTCTCCTCACGTGTCCCGGGTCTCCGTCAGCGCTTCGCGGCGCAGCGTCCGTGCGTCCCGGCCGCCCGGCGCGCTCAGAACAGCACGTACCCCCCGTCGATGAGCAGCGCGTCTCCGGTGTGGTAGCCGGACGCGTCGCTCGCGAGATAGACCGCGATGCCGCCGAAGTCCGCCGGCTCGCCCCAGCGGCGCATCGGCACCCGGGGCAGCACCGCGCCCGCGAACTTCTCGCCGTCGAAGGTCTCGCGCGTCATCGCGGTCGCTATCCAGCCCGGCTGGATCACGTTCGCGGTGATCCGGTAGCGGGCGAGCTCGACGGCCAGCGCGCGCACCATCGACACCAGGCCTCCCTTGGTCGCGGCGTAGTGCTCGTTGCGCGCGGCGCCGGAGACGGCCGCGAGGCTTCCGGTGGCCACCAGGCGACCGCCCGCGTCGCCGGCCTCGGCGCGCTCGATCATGTGGCGCGCGGCGGCCTGGAAGGTGTGGAAGGCGCCGTCCAGGTTGACGCGCAGGACGCGCCGCCACTCGTCGGGCGTGATGTCCAGAAAGGAGCGCTGCCAGCCGCTCACCCCGGCGTTCGCGAAGCACGCGTCGACGCGCCCGAACCGCTCCAGGGTCGCGGCGAATGCGGCTTCGACCTGCTCCCGGTCACCGACGTCGCACTCGAGCGCCAGCGTGTCGACGCCGAGGGCCTCGATCTCGCGGGCCGCGACGGCGTTCTTCTCCGCGCGGGTGCCCCAGATGCAGATCGCCGCGCCGGCCTCGGCCAGTGCGCGGGCCATGCCCAGACCGATTCCCGCGTTGCCGCCCGTGACGAGGGCGACCTTGCCGGTCAGGTCGAACGGGCGGTAGCTCATCATCTCCTCCGGACCGTTGTCGCGGGTCGCGTCGCCCGCGGGCCGTGCGCTGACGCACCGTCACCCTCGCTCGAGCAGCGCTCGCAGCACGGCGCTCCACGCGCTCGCGAGGTTCGCGCGATTGTAGCCCCCGCCCCCGAAGGCCATGACGCGCCCGCGGGAGAAGCGGCCCGCGAGCTGCACCAGTCGCCGTGCGGCGTGGGCATGGGTCGCGTCGGAGTACCTGAGCCCGGCCAGCGGGTCGCCGTCGAGCCCGTCGGCTCCGCACTGGAACAGGAAGAACTCCGGCTCGAAGCGCTCGAAGTGCGCCTCGATCCGCGGCCAGGCCTGCAGGAACTCCGCGTCTCCCGCGCCCGGTGCGAGCGCGACGTTGAGCTTGCTGCCGGCCGCGGTCCCGGTGCCTGTCTCGTGCTCGGCGCCGGTGCCGGGATACAGCGTGTGCCCGTCCTGGTGCACGTCCGCGATGATCAGATCGGGATCGTCCTCGAACGCGTAGAACACGCCGTCGCCGTGGTGCACGTCGATGTCCAGGTAGCCGACGCGCCTGACGCCGTGGACCCGGCGCAGGGTCTCGATCACGACGCCCAGATCGTTGAACACGCAGAATCCCGCGGCATGCCCCCGGGCCGCGTGGTGCAGCCCGCCGATCGGCTGCAGCGTGCGCTCGCACCGGCCCAGCATGATCTGATCCAGTCCATCCAGCGCGGCCCCGACCACGTGCGCGGCGGCCCGGTAGACGCCCGGGAACACGGG
>CBDUCN010000327.1:0-5721 GCA_965365655.1 uncultured Gammaproteobacteria bacterium
CGCGGGACGTGCGGCCGTGGACCGAGACCCCGTTCCTGCTCCGGCTGCACGTCGGACTGGAGGATCCCGGCGACCTGATCGAGGACCTCGCCGCGGGGCTGGCTCGGCTCTAGTCAGGCTGTTGAAATTCGACGTCCCGTCGAACTTCAACTCGCTTCGCGCAAGACGCGGTCTCCCGCTCGCTCCATGGATCAATCACTTGCGTGATTGATCCATGCCGGCACGACCCTGTGCCGGGTGCAGGCTGTCGAAAATCAACAGCCTGCTGGCGGTCAGCGGCGCCCCGGCGTCACGCGGCACGGCCGCGCCGCTTCGGTGCCTGCGCCGGCCGTTCGCGCCGGCGCAGGCATGTGCCGGAACCTGCGGCGCACGTCGAAGCTTTTGATTCCTCGATTGTTTCCTGGTGCGGTGGTTTCGGTATGATGGCCCGCGCCGCCAGGGACGGGCCGGCCCATACAATCGAACAACAGGGGTCCGCACGATGAGATCCTCCCTGCGCGTCTGCTCCGTCCTGGCGCTGCTCGGCGCCGTCACCCAGGTCCACGCGCTGGGCCTCGGCGAGGCCCGCGTCCGCTCCGACCTGTCCTCTCCGCTGCTGGTCGAGATCCCCGTGGTCGGCCTCGCGGGCTCCGGCGTGCGCGCCGACGAGATCGAGGTGGTGCTGTCCGACGACGCCGAGCGGCTGGCGCTCGGCGCCCCGGAGCGGATCCTGCCGCCCGGGGTCCGGGTGCAGCTGGTCGCCGCCGACGGCGGCGGCGCGCTGGTGCGCATGACCACCGAGCGCGCGTCGCGGGAGCCGGTGCTTCGCTTCTCGCTGCGAGCGTCCTGGGGTGGCGGCGTCGCGGTCCGCCGCTACGAGCTGATCGTGGATCCGCCCGCCGTCGCGATGCCGCGCGCGCGTCTCGACGCGCCGCGAGTCGTGCGCGCGGCGCCCGCGACCCGCGCGGCACCCGCGGCCCGCTCCGCGCCCGCGGCCCGCGCACGCCTGCTCGCGCCGCCGACGGGACCCCGCACGCCGGCGCGCGCGGGCAGCCGCTACGGGCCGGTGCGCGCCGGCGACACGCTGTACGCGATCGTCGCCGAGGCCTACCCGGCGCTCGCGGGCGACCCGGCGCGCGCGGCACAGGCCATCGTCGAACGCAATCCGCAGGCCTTCATCGGAGGCGATCCGGGACGCGTGCTGCTCGGCGCGACGCTCGAGCTGCCGCAGGCCGACGCAATCGCCCCGGCGCCGCGCACGCCCGCCGCGCGTGTCGACGCGCCGGCGTCCACGGTCGTACCGGGCAGCCACACCGTGCGTCCGGGCGACACGCTGTACGGCGTCGTGCGCACCCTGACCGGCGCCGGCGGCGCGGCCCTCGCGGCAGCGGTGGAGCGGGTGTATGCCGCGAATCCGCAGGCATTCATCGACGGCGATCGCGACCGCCTGCGGGTCGGGGCGGTGTTGTCGGTGGACGCCGTGTCCGCGGCGGCCGCGGAAGCCGCCGCCCCGCCGCCTGCGGTTGCGCCCGCGGCGGCCCCGGTGTCGGGCGCTGCGCCGGCGGCAGTCCCGGCGGCGGACGCTGCGCCTGCAGCGGCGCGCGCGTCCGGTGCTGCGGTCACGGCGGGTGCGCCGTCCGCGGAACCCGCGGCGGCTGCCGGATCCGCCGAGGCGGTGGCGTCGGTGCAGGCCGAGCTGGCGTCGCTGGAGCAGGTGATTGCCCAGGAGCGCACCCGGGAGGCCGACCTCACCGCGCGCCTCGACCGGGTGCTCGCGGAGGCCGCCGAGCTTCGTGAACGCGACCGGCTCCTGAGCGTCGAGACCGAGGCGATGCGGGAGCGGCTGGCGGACCTCGCGCGCGAGCCTGCCGCCGCGGCGTCCGGCGAGGCGGCGCAGCCGGCGGCCGCGCAGGTCGCGACCTCCCGGGCGCCGGTCGCCGGGGGCGCGCAGCCGACCGCGGCGGCGGATGTCGGCGCGGCGCCGTCGTCCGCGCCCGCCGCACCGCCGGCCGTGCGTACCGCGCGCGCGCCGGCGGCGCCGGTGCAGCCGGAACGTGCGGGCACGATGGACCGGGTGCTGGCGACGGTGTCCGACCTCGTGGCCGCGTCCGGGCTCTGGCTCGCGGCAGGACTCGCGGCGGCGGCGGCGCTGCTCGCGCTGCTCGCGTTGCGCAGGCGCGGCAGCAGCCCGGCCCCGACGCCCGCGATGGACGCCGCGGCGAAGGCGGGCGAGGACGCGGCGAAACGCCGCCTCGCGGAGCTGCGCGAGAGGCACGAAGGCGCGAGCACCGGAGACTTCACCGAGGACGGAGAGGTGGTGCGCACCGACTCGGGACGCAAGGTGGTGATGACCACCGCGGCCGAGGCCAACAAGCTCGCGAAGGAGGCCGCGGTGCACATGGCCTACGGCAACATGGAGGAGTCCAAGGCCTGCATCCTCGAGGCGATCCGCCTGGACCCGGGCCGCGACGAGCACAAGATGATGCTCATCACGGTCTACGAGAGCACCAACGAGCACGCGAAGGCGCGCGCCATCGTGGACGACCTTCTCAAGCGCCGCGAGGAGCTGCCGCAGGACGTGCGGGCGCAGGTCGAGCGCCGGCTGGAGTCGGTCAAGGCCGGCTGAGCGGTCGTGCGCGGATCCGTCCGCTGACGGCCAGCCGGGAACCCGCACGTGCGCATCGCGATCTTCGGCGCCGGCGGACTGGGCGGCTACTACGGCGCGCGCCTGTGGCAGGCGGGCCACGAGGTCGCGTTCATCGCACGCGGCGCGCACCTCGCCGCGATCCGAGAGCAGGGGCTGCGCGTGCACAGTCCGCTCGGCGACGTGCACGTCACCGGCGCCCAGGCCACCGACGACCCCGCGTCGGTCGGCGCCGTGGACCTGGTCGTGGTCGCGGTGAAGACCTGGCAGATCCCGGAGGTGGCCGCGGCGCTCGCGCCGCTTCTCGGCGAGCACACGGTGGTGCTGCCGTTCCTGAACGGCGTCGAGGCGACGGACGGGCTTGCCGCCGTGGTCGGCGAGGCGCGGGTGCTGGGCGGCCTGTCGAAGGTGTTCAGCCTGCTCGAGGCACCGGGCGTGGTGCGTCACTTCCACACCGCCGCGTACGTGGAGCTCGGCGAGCCGCGCGGCGGGCCGTCGCCGCGCGTGCAGGCCCTGGTGGACATGTTCCGGGACGCGGGCGTGGAGGCGGGCGCGGCCGCCGACATCCGCAGCGCGCTGTGGCTGAAGCTGCTGATGGTGAGCTCGTGGGCCGGGCTGGGCGCGCTCGCGCGCAGCACGATCGACGTGATGCGCGCGTGCCCCGAGACCCGCGCCCTCATCCAGCGCAGCCTCGAGGAGGGTATGGCCGTGGGTCGTGCCCGCGGCCACGCCGTGCCCGACGACTTCGCGGACTCGCTGTGGACCTTCTACGACGGCTTGCCGGCCGGCACCACGGCGTCCATGCAACGCGACATCCTCGCCGGGCGCCCGTCGGAGCTGGACGCGTGGAACGGGGCCGTCGTGCGCTTCGGCGCCGCCGCCGGCGTCGCGACGCCGGTGCATGCGTTCACGTATCACACCCTGCTGCCGCTGGAGCGCCGCGCGCGCGGCGAGGATGCCCGCCCCGCCGCCGGCTGAGTCGCGCCGCGGGGCTTGTCCGCGTCGCGTGCTTGCGCGAGCCTTGAGGTCCGCCGCCGCCTACGGAGTGATGCCATGTCCGCGCTGTTCATCGTCCGCGCCCAGGTCACCGACCCCGCCCACCGCGACGCGTTCGACCGCTGGTACCAGGACGAGCACCTGCCGGATGCGCTGAAGGCCTTCGGCGCGCGGCGCGCGTGGCGCGGCTGGAGCGACGTGGATCCGACCGTGCACGTGGCCTTCTACATGTTCGACGACCTGGAGTCGGTGCGCGCCATCACCGGCGGCGACGCGCTGAAAGGGCTGATCGCGGAGTTCGATCGCCTGTGGGACGGCAAGGTGACCCGCACCCGGGACATCGTCGACACGGTGCAGTTCATCGAGGCCTGACGCCGCGGGCCGCCCCCGTCGCCGGGCGGCGTTCGCCGTCGCGAGAGCGAGCGCGCGCATCGGCTGCGCTCGCGGCGCGCAGCATGCGGTCCCGCGCGATGTCCGCTGATCGGGCGTCCGGGCGTGCGCTGCACGGCCGCGTGTTCCTGACCCGGCGTGACGCGGACTGAGCAGAGTCCACCCGTGTGCCGGGCGTCGCCGCGCCGAAGTTCGCCCAAAGCTTTGCTTCCCGCGGTCGATATGGTCTGGCGAGACCGCGCGCATCGCCGCGGTCGCGCAGCGGGGCGGCATGAGCGAGCACGGCGACGATTGCGGACGGTTCACCCTCGCGGGGCGTGTCGGCCTCGGCGTGTCGGCGCTCGCCGCGCTGACCTTCGGCGCGGTGATCGCGTCGCTGGACGGAATCGAGGGCCGGGATTACCTGCAGGTGGTCAACGCGCTGGCGGCGACGCGGCGCGACCTGCTGCCGGCGCTGGCGCTGGGCGGCTGCGTGCTGCTGGTGCTGGCCGGGCTGCTCACGTGGCTGGTCGCGCGCTGGGCCAGCTTCCGGCTGGCCGGCCCGCTGTATCGGTTCGCGCGCAACGTGCGCGACGTTCGCGAGGGCGCCGGTGCGCCGATGCACATCCGCAGCGGCGACCTGCTGCAGTCGGAGTCGCGGCGGCTGATGGACGCGATCGCCTGCGTACAGGCCCACGAGGCGGCCCTGCGCGAGGCGGCCGAGGCTGCGGCGGCGGCGCTGCGCTCGCCGTCGCGCGTCGACGGCGACACGTTGCGCGGGTGTCTCGCGGACCTGCGCGCGCTCGCGGAGCGGGCGCGTGTGTGACGCGGAATGTGACGCCGTGGCGCGCACCTCGCCGGGGCGCCGTGCGAGCCGGCCGGCCGCTGCGCTCGCGTTGCTGCTGGGTCTGGTGGCCGCGCTGTGGCACGCCGGCCAGCCGGCGGCCCGGGCGCCGCACCCGGAGGCCATGGCCTGCGCGGGCTGCCACGTCGCGGGCGACGCCGTGACCGCGGACGACGCGCACCGGCTGACCGCGAGCCAGGAGCGCCTGTGCGCCGGCTGTCACGAGGGCGCGGTGGACCTCAGTCACCCGAGCGGCATTCCGGCGAGCCGCCCGCCGCCCGCGGACCTGCCGCTGGACCGCGACGGCCGGGTGACCTGCAGCACCTGTCACGACGTGCACGCCTCACGGCCCGGGCGCCTGCGCAGCGATCGGCGCGGCGCGGAGTTCTGCGGCTCGTGTCACGAGGCCGGCTTCTTCGACGCGATGCGCGACGGCGGTCAGTCCATCGTGCGCTCCGGACACATCGCCGCGCAGCCCGCGGTGCGGACGACCGCGCAGCCTGCGGCGCGAACCGCTGCGCTCGCGGTGGACGAGTTCAGCGTGCGCTGCCTGGAGTGCCACGGCGATCGCGCCACCTACGGCGCGTCGCGCCACGGCGGGACCGTCGTCAACCACCCGGTCGGCAAGGACTACGCGCGCTGGCTGGACTACGGCGGCTATCGGGCGGTGAGCGACCTGCCGGACGTCATCCGGCTGCCGGGCGGCCAGGTGAGCTGCGTGTCGTGCCACGAGGGCTACACCCGCGAGCACGGCAAGCTGGTGATGGCCAACAACCGCTCGCAGCTGTGCTTCGGATGTCACGACCTGTGACGGCGCACGGCCCCGCGGCCAGTGACGAGCGCCGACGGCGCACGTACGTCGACGCGCGCCTGCAGGGCCGGCTGCTCG
>CBDUCN010000328.1:0-5710 GCA_965365655.1 uncultured Gammaproteobacteria bacterium
CCGCGGAGCTCAAGGAGCTGCGCAAGGTCAAGCGTGACTACGAGCGTTTGAAGGTGGAGCACGACCTTTTAAAAAAAGCGATCGAGTTCACTTCAAGAAAACGTCGGATGTCTTCGAGTGCATCGACCAGCAGCGAGGACGATACCCGGTGAGCGTGATGTGCCGGGTCTACGGAGTGAGCCGCTGCGGGTATTACGCCTGGCGCTGTCGGGGTCCAAGTCAGCGCGCGCTCGAGGACGAGGAGCTGGTGGGGAAGATTCAGCGGGTCCATGATTCGAGTCGGCAGACCTACGGAAGCCCGAGGGTTCACGAAGCGCTTGTTGGTCAGGGTGAGGAGGTCGGTATACGGCGGGTGGCCCGCCTGATGCAGGAGAATCAGATACGGGGTCCCAGCGCTCGGCTGTACCGTCGCACGCCCGGCACGGACCGCTTCTTCACATCCATTGGCAACGCGGTCGGCAGTCGGGAAGTGACGGGGTGCGGCCGGGTTTGGGTGGTAGACGTGAGCTACCTCAAGCTTTCCGTGACCTGGTTCTCCCTGACGGTCGTGATGGACCGATGGCGCGCCGTTCCTGCGGAACGTCAGGTAGCAATGATGATTCTGAGTTGAGGGTGCTTTTTGAAGCATGGTCGAGTGCCGATGGAACTGAGATTTGATTCGGACCCGTCGGAGGCGTCGGGATTTGAGAGCCATTGCGGCGGCGGCGATGGGGCTCTGTAACTCCCGGACTCCGCTGCGATCACGGGCACTCCTCTGCTCCGATCGAAGGGTCATGAGCCCTGAACAGGGTAGGGGCCAGACCTGTTTCAGCGTCCTGCAATCGACACGCATCACGCCTCTCTCCGAGCATGGATGCGCTGGCGCGGGCGGGTCCTGAGCGCGTGAAGTGGGGCGTGCACAGAAAAGCTCGCCAGGCGATCTGGGCCGGGAAGTACCAGGAAGCGATCGATCTCTATCGAGCGCGGCTCGACGTCGAGCCGCGCGATGCGGCCGCGTTGGGGATGATTGCCCAGTGCCATGAGTGGAACGGCGACGCGGCTCGGGCGCTCGACTATGCCGAGCAGTATCTCGCGCGTCACCCGGGGAATCCCGAGCTGCTGATCGTGGCCGCCCGGTCCGCGGAAGCGGCGGGGGACGGGGCGCGCGCCTACTCGCATGCGTGCAAGCTCAGGGATGGGGCGTACGAGCACACGCCCGACGTGCCTCGCTGGATGCTCGGGCTCTTGAAACCACTCGAAGTCCTGCCGCGCTTCAGGAACGTCGCGGCGCGGGTCCGGGACGGGGTGTGGGCGGAGCGTCGGCGGCTGGAGAAAGGGATCGAGTGGGCGACGCGGTATGCCGCCTGGTACGAGTCGGCTCGTGACGGGGGCGCGGAGGTCACGCTGCACTGAGGCGTCGTGATGTTTCATCCGCCTGCTGCGCGACCCGTGCGACGCCTGCGGCTGCGTTGCCGTACGCGAATGCGGCGCGCGTTCGGCTCGCGGGGCGCGTGGTTGTGCGACCCGCCACATCGGGTCGGCGGCGCGTAGCGGGCGGCACCGCAGCGGTGGAGCGACGCCGTACCGGCTGACGAGCGCGCAGTCGGCACGCTGTCGCGGCACGCGCTGGCGGCCGGCGGGCGTAGCCGCCGGCATCGCCCGCCGCATCGCAAGCCGGTATCCTTCGCGCTTCCGCCCGGTCCCCGCCGGGCCGTGTCGACCCCGGATGCCAGGAGTCCCGCATGCCCGACGACACTCCATCGCCCGCCGCGGCGGACGCCCACCGGGTGAGCCGCGTGGCGGACCTGGAGGCTCTCTACGGTGCGCCGTCGCGCCGCGCGCTGGTCAAGGAGGTGGACCGGCTCGTCGCGCCGTACCGCGCGTTCGTCGAGCACGCGCCCTTCGTCGTCGTGGCGAGCTGCGGCGCGGGCGGGCTGGACTGCTCGCCGCGCGGCGACGGCCCGGGCTTCGTGCGGGTGGTCGACGAGCGCACCGTGCAGATTCCGGACCGCCGCGGCAACAACCGCCTCGACACGCTGCGCAACCTGGTCGCGGATCCGCGCATCTCGCTGCTGTTCCTGATCCCGGGGGTCGGGGAGACGCTGCGCATCAACGGCACGGCGGTCATCGACGCAGACCCGGCGCTGTGTGCGTCGTTCGAGGTCAACGGCAAGGCGCCCCGCACGGTGATCACCGTCACCGTGGACCGCGTGTACTTCCAGTGCCAGAAGGCGCTCGTGCGCTCGCGGCTGTGGGACCCGGACGCGCGGGTGGACCGGCAGTCGCTGCCCAGCGCCGGCGACATGCTGAAGGCGTTGGACCCGGAGCCCTTCGACGCCGCGGCGTACGACCGCGACTACCCGCGCCAGATGAAGGACACCATCTACTGACCGCATGGCGGCCGGCGCCGCGCGCGGCGCCGCCGAGCGGCGGGGCGCTCGACGCGCCGTGGAGATCGACGTCCCTTCCCGCCGGAGCGAGGGGACGGATAGGGTGGGGCAGCCGGCGGGGAGCGTTCCAGCGACGCTTTCGGCCGCAGCGTATCGAGTCGCAGCCGTTCATCAGGAGGACATCATGGAGTCACCACAAATCGCCGCCCGCGAGCCGAAGGCCGTGGACGTGGAGGAGGGCAAGGCCTATTTCTGGTGCGCGTGTGGCCGCAGCGCGAACCAGCCCTTCTGCGACGGGTCGCACAAGGGCACGGAGTTCACGCCGGTGAAGTACGAGGCCGCGGCCTCGAAGACGGTCTACTTCTGCTGCTGCAAGCACTCGGCGAAGGCACCGCTGTGCGACGGCACCCACAACACGCTGGCACCGTGAGGCGCCGTTTGAGCCTGGCGCCGTGAGGCGCCGTTTGAGGGTGGCGCCGTGAGGCGCCGTTTGAGGGTGGCGCCGTGAGGCGCCGTTCGCGGGGCCCGCACGCATGAAGATGAGCGGCATCCCGTTCGGCACCACCGACTGGAGCGAGGTGCCGGTCACCGAGCACCCGGGCGAGACGGGCATGGCCACCTGGCGCACGCGCGAGTTCGGCGGGATCCGCGTGCGCATGGTGGAGTACAGCGCCGGCTATCTCGCCGATCACTGGTGCGAGAAGGGGCACATCCTGCTCTGTCTCGACGGCGAGCTGGACACCGAGCTCGCCGACGGGCGCACGATCACGCTGACGCCGGGGATGAGCTACCAGGTCGCGGACGGCGCCGAGCCGCACCGTTCGCGCACGCGGGCCGGCGCGCGCCTGTTCATCGTGGACTGACGAACCGCGCGCGTGGCCGCGGTTCCGGCCGCGGGCCGGCGCGCGTCGCGCGCCGTCAGCCGCGCGCCCGCAGCTCGCTCAGCCAGCGCAGCTTCGACGGCTGCACCAGCACCTCGCCCTGCATGATCCGCCGCGCGGTGCGCCCGAGACCCACCCACTCGATCGTGGGCTCGCCGTCGCCGCTCGCCTCCCCGCGGGTGTGCACCACGCCGGACGGGTGCCCGATGCGCAAGCTGCCGGATCGGGCGGCGCCGCCGCTCACCGTATGCACCAGCGATCCCGGCACCAGCGCCGCGGCGGTCGTCGCGACGCTGACGGTGACGTTGATCGACTTGTGCACCAGGTTCAGCGACAGCACCCTCGCGCACAGGTCCATGTCGCCGGGCGCCAGGGTCCGGTCTGCATCGCTGAAGCTCGGGTATGCCGCGGGCCGGAACAGCATCACGAGGAACGGGATCATCGGGCTGTGCGCCCACGCGTCTTCGGCGCGCTCGACCAGCCCGAAGCGCACCGACGCCGCGGAGCGGATTGACTGCAGGCGTTCGAGCAGCCCGCTGTCGGCGTTGAGCGCGGGCGGCGGCGCGGCCGGGTCCACGCCCAGCGCCGCGCCGTCGACGAACACAACCGGGTTCGCGGCGTCGACCAGCGACGCCTGCACCGCACCGAGGCCGGCGACGTCCAGCGTCGACACCGGTCCGTCGGCGGTGAGCAGGCGTCCGGTCACGGCGCCGCCGGGCTCGGGGAACCGCATCTCGACGCGCGGCCCGACGCCGGGCACGCCGTCGATCCGGAAGTCGCCGTCCTCGGCCGCGCGGCCGTCGGCCACCGGCACCATCAGCTCGATGCGCTTACCGGTATTGAGGTTGTGGATGCGAACCAGGGTCTCGGGCTCGCTGGGCGCGACCCAGCCCGCGTCCAGCGCATACGGGCCGAGCGCCGCGATGATGTTGCCGGAGTTGCCCGCGTAGTCCACCCGCGGCTCGCCGATCGCGACCTCGCCGAACAGGAAGTCCACGTCCGCGTCCGCGCGCCCGGACGGGCGCACGACCGCGACCTTCGAGCAGTGCGAGTCGCCGGCGCCGACGCCGTCGAGCTGGCGCACGTCGGGGCTGCCCAGCGCGGCGAGGAACACCAGGTCCCTGAGCTCCGGATCCGGGGGCAGGTCCTCCTCGCGGAACACCAGCCCGCGGCTGGTGCCGCCGCGCATCAGCACCGCCGGGATGCGCAGCGTATGGCGCGGGAGGTCCGGCATGGTGAGGCGCCGCGCTCAGGCGACGCGGCGGGCGTGCGCGCCGGGCGCGACGTGCGACAGCGCCTCGTCGAGCAGCCGCTCGCACGCGTCGGGCCGCCACGCGTGCTCGCTCAGGTGGCGTCGCCACGCGCGCGCTCCGGGCCGGCCCTTGAACAGCCCCGTCATGTGCCGGGTGACGCGATGCAGCGGCTCGCCGGCGGCGCGCCGGCGCGCGGCGTACGCGGCCATCGCCGCGACCACCGCCTCGCGGCTGGGCGCGTCGCGCGCGTCGTCGAACAGCGCCCGGTCCACCTCCGTCAGCAGCCACGGGTTGCGCGTGATCTCGCGCCCGAGCATCACGCCGTCCACCCGGCGAAGCTGCTCGCGGCACTGGTCGAGGTCGGTGAGGCCGCCGTTGATCACGACCGTGAGCTCGGGGCGCTCGGCCTTCAGGCGGTGCACCAGCGGGTAGCGCAGCGGCGGCACCTCGCGGTTCTCCTTCGGGCTGAGCCCGGACAGCCAGGCCTTGCGCGCGTGCACGATGAAGGTGTCGCAGCCGGCCGCGCGCACGGTGTCGACGAAGTGCAGCAGGTCCTCGTAGCGGTCGCGGTCGTCGATGCCGATGCGGGTCTTCACCGTCACCGGCACGCGGACCCGCGCGCGCATCGCCGCGACGCCTTCGGCCACCAGTGCGGGCTCGGCCATCAGGCACGCGCCGAAGCGCCCGCTGCGCACCCGGTCGCTGGGGCAGCCGACGTTCAGGTTGACCTCGGCGTAGCCCGTGTCCTCGGCGATCGCGGCGGCATCGGCCAGTGCGGCGGGGTCGCTGCCGCCGAGCTGCAGCGCGAGCGGCTGCTCCGCCGGGTCGAAGCCCAGCAGGCGCTCGCGGTCGCCGTGGATCACCGCGCCGGTGGTCACCATCTCGGTGTACAGCCGCGCGTGGCGCGACAGGCGGCGCAGGAAGTACCGGCAATGGCGATCGGTCACGTCCATCATGGGCGCGACGCAGAAACGGTGGGCAGGCGTGGCAGGCATCTGGCGATCCTAAAGAGCTGTCCCGAACCCCGCTACAGTGGCGTCTTCGCCCGAGGGCTCCTTCCCGCTCCGCCGGTACGGCCAGAGACATCGATCACGCTCGAATCCGGCCACACCGGTGACACGCGTCGCCGGATTCAACTGCGGGGCGCACGCTCGCGGGACGGGACCCACGCGCGGCGCGCGCGAAGGACGGACTGCCGACATGGAGC
>CBDUCN010000329.1:0-5686 GCA_965365655.1 uncultured Gammaproteobacteria bacterium
CCAGCCGCTCGTCGAGGATGATCTCGTAGACCTGCTGCAGCTCGCTCAGCGTGAATTTCGCCGGCATGAACTGGAGAGCGATCGTGGAATACGCGAGCTTGGCCTCCAGGCGCTGGCGCGCCACCTCGACCATCTCCGCGTGGTCGAACGCGAGCTCCGGCAGCTCCGCGAGCGAGAACCAGCCCACGCCCTCCGCGTTCAGCGCGGCGCGCAGCTGAAGCCGCTCCGACGGCACCAGCGCGAAGTAGCACACCGCGATGGCGCGCCGGCGCGGGTCGCGCTCCGGGGCGCCGAAGGTGTAGAGCTGCTCCAGGTACACGCCCGACACCCCGGTGCCTTCCTCCAGCGTGCGCATCGCGCTCGCGTCGAGGTCCTCGTCCGGTGCGAGCCGGCCGCCCGGCAGCGACCACACGCCCTTGAACGGCTCGGAGCCGCGGCGCAGCAGCAGCAGCTTCAGCTCGTCGTCACGCAGCGTGAAGACGACCACGTTCGTGGTGATGGCCGGTGCCGACATCGAGAACGCTTCACTCACTAAGTGTGCGACGGACACTAACGATAGTGTCCCCGGTACACTTTCGCAAGGGGGGTGGCGTCCGGCCGCCGGGCTCAGTGCAGGGAGGCCCGCCAGGGCAGGCGCTCGACGATCGCGGCCTCGGCCGCCATCAGCGCCTCGAGCCGCGGATAGACCTCCTCGTCCGGGAAGCACCGCAGCGCCATGTCCACGAACTGGTGCCCGTGCTTGGTCTCCGCCTTCCACAGGGCCGTGTAGAACCCGGCCAGGGCCGGGTCCTCGAGCGCGTCGGCGACGATGCGGAAGCGCTCCGCGCCGCGGCACTCCACCACCGAGGACACCAGCAGGCGGTCCAGCAGCCGCGCGCGCCGGCCGCTTCGCATCAGCGCGATCAGGGCGTTCACGTACGGGTCCGGCTCGTCCTTCACCAGCGCGACGCCGCGCGCGCGCATCAGCGCGTGCACCTGCGCGAAGTGCTCCAGCTCCTCGCGCGCGATGTCGATCAGCGCGGGCACGATGGCCTCGCACTCCGGGTACTTCACGACCAGGCTCATCGCCAGCGCGGACGCCTTGCGCTCGCAGTTCGCGTGGTCGGCGAGGAACGCGTCGAAGTCGTCGAGGATGGTCTGCACCCACTCGGGCGGCGTCGCCACGAGCAGGTCGATGCTCTTGCGGGTCATCAGGAGGACCGTCGTGCCTGCGGGGAGCGCGAAAGGCTACGGGGTGGTCCGCGCAAAAGACAAGCCGCCGGGCGCGGTTTCGCGCCGGCCGCGGTGGCGGCTAGACTGATTGTTTCCCGGCGACCCGCAGGTCTCTGATATGACAGTGCCTTTACCGGCCTCCCGGCGCCGCAGCGTGGCCGTGGCGGTGGACTCCGTGACCGTCGGCGGGGACGCGCCGATCGTGGTGCAGTCGATGACCAACACCGACACCGCGGACGCCGCGGGCACGGCGGCGCAGGTCGAGGCGCTCGCGCGCGCCGGCTCGGAGCTGGTGCGCATCACCGTGAACACGCCCGAGGCCGCCGCCGCGGTGGCCGAGATCCGCGCCCGCCTCGACGACGCCGGCTGCCGCGTGCCGCTGGTCGGGGATTTCCACTACAACGGCCATCGCCTGCTCACGCAGTATCCCGGCTGTGCCGAGGCGCTCGCGAAGTACCGCATCAATCCCGGCAACGTGGGCTTCGGCAGGAAGAAGGACAGCCAGTTCGCGACGATGGTCGCGGTGGCCCGTGACCACGGCAAGCCGGTGCGGATCGGCGTGAACTGGGGCAGCCTGGACCAGGCGTTGCTCACCCGGCTGATGGACGCGAACGCGCGCTCGGCCGCGCCGCGCGACGCCCGCGCGGTGATGCACGAGGCGCTGGTGGTGTCGGCGCTGGACAGCGCGGAGCAGGCGGAGGCCGCGGGGCTCGCGCGCGAGCGCATCGTGCTCTCGTGCAAGGTGAGCGACGTGCAGGACCTGGTGGCCGTGTACTCCGAGCTCGCGCGGCGCAGCGACCACGCGCTCCACCTCGGGCTCACCGAGGCCGGGATGGGCTCGAAGGGCATCGTCGCGTCCACCGCGGCGATGGCCATCCTGCTGCAGCAGGGGATCGGCGACACGATCCGCGTGTCGCTCACGCCGGAGCCGGGCGGCGACCGCACCCGCGAGGTGATCGTCGCGCAGGAGATCCTGCAGACCATGGGGCTTCGCTCCTTCACGCCGCTGGTCACGGCGTGCCCGGGCTGCGGGCGCACGACCAGCACCTTCTTCCAGGAGCTCGCCAACAGCATCCAGAGCCACCTGCGCGAGCGCATGCCCGAGTGGCGCAGGCGCTACGTCGGCGTGGAGGAGATGACGGTGGCGGTGATGGGGTGCGTGGTGAACGGCCCCGGCGAGAGCAAGCACGCGAACGTCGGGATCTCGCTGCCCGGCACCGGCGAGGCGCCGGCGGCGCCAGTGTTCGTGGACGGGCACAAGACGGTGACGCTGCGCGGCGACGCGATCGCGGCGGAGTTCACCGCGATCGTCGACGACTACGTCGCGACCCGCTACGCGCCGGTGGACGAGCCGGAGGCGGCGGAGTGAGCGCGCGCCGGGCGCACACGGCGCGGCCGCGCGCCGTCGGCCGCCGCGCCGCGGCGCTCGCTGCGGCCGTGATCGTCGCGGCCGCCGCGCTGGCGGCGTCGCCGCCGGCCGCGGCGGTGGGCCTCGGCGCGCTGGAGGTGCAGTCCGGCCTCAACGAGCCGTTCCGCGCGCGCATCCCGCTGGCCGGGCTCGCGCCCGGAGAGGCGGCGCTGCTGACCGCGCGGCTTGCCGGCGACGACGCGTACGCGCGCTTCGGCCTGGAGCGCGGCCTCGTCGCGCCGCAGCTGCGTTTCCGCGCGGTCGCGAGCGGCGAGCGCGGCGGGCACGTGCTGATCACCGGCGACGCGCTGCTGCGCGAGCCTGTGTTCAGCTTCATCCTCGAGGTGGACGGCAGCGGCGGGACCGTGCAGCGGCGCTACGACGTGGTGCTCGAGCTGCGTTGACGGCGTGTGGCGGCGGTGCCGCGACGCGCGCTCACCTCAGCGCGTTGAAGCCCGCGGTGAAGCCGAGCAGCGACACCGGCACCGAGATCTCCTGGCCCGACGGGTCGAAGAACGCGACGCGCGCCCAGCGCCCGCCCTTCAGCGCCGCGATCAGCTCCTGGCCCAGGGCCAGCGGCGCGACACAGCCCGCGCCGTCGCAGCGTTCGTAGCGCAGTCGCACCGGCTGGCCGTCGTCGACGGTGACGCTGACGCCGCCGGGCAGCGACACGCCCAGGGGCAGCACGAAGAACGCGGCGGGCTTGTCGTCCAGCAGGTACCCGACGGCCACGTCGAGCAGCCGCTTCTGCTGCTCCTTGAGCAGGAGCCGCTGGAAGATCACGCACTTGCGCGGCTTGTCGTCCGTCGCCGCCTCGCAGCGCACGGTCCAGTCCTTGAAGCTGGCCCCGTCCTCCGGCTCTGCGGCGGGCGCGGCCATCGCCGCTGCCAGGGTCAGGACCAGCGCCGGGCCGGTCGCGAGAAGGGGACGTGGCACGAGAACTCTCTGGGTGGGGCGGGCGCGTGGAGACGCGTGAAAGAGGCACGCCCATCGTGCGGGCGCACGCGCGAGCCGTTACTGTAGTCGACGCCCACGCGCCCGGCCAACTCGCCGCCGCCGCCCGCAGGGCGCGCGGTCGCCGGTACGCCCCGAGCGGCGCGGCAGGGGCGCGTTCGAGATCGATTCCCCGAGGTCGAAGCCAGAACGATGAGCGATTCCGCGTCTGCCGGCGGCTGGTCGCGCCCCGACTACGGCGGCCAGGGCCTCGTGAACCTGATGGCGTCCATCCGCAAGGGCCTCGGCCGCGCGCATGACCCGGAGGCGCCGGCGGAGTGCACGGCGATGCCGGCGGCGCGCATCGCCGCGGCGCGCCACGTGGTGCTGCTGGTGATCGACGGTCTGGGCCGCGAGCAGCTCGACCGGCACGCGCCGGACGGCTTCCTCGCCGGCGCGCGGGTGGGGGACCTGAGCTCGGTGTTCCCGAGCACCACCGCGAGCGCGGTGACGACCTTCATGACGGGGGATCCACCGCGCCGCCACGGGCTGATCGGCTGGCACCTGTGGTTCCGCACGCTGGGCGTGGTGGGCGCGCCGCTGCCGTTCCGCATCCGCGGCAGCGACGTGAGCCTGGCGTGCCTCGGGGTGGACGCCCCGCGGCTGTTCGGCACGCGCGCGCTGGCGTCGCGGCTCGCCCGGCGCAGCGTGCTGCTGCACCCGCAGCACCTGTGCGGCACGCCGTACACGGATGCCCACCGCGGCGGCGCCGACGTGCGGCCGTTCGCGAGCCTGGAGGAGCTGTGCGAGCGCCTGATCGAGGTCTCCCGCGAGCGCGAGCCCTCGTACGTCTACGCGTACTGGCCGGAGCTGGACAGCCTGTCCCACGCGTACGGCGCGGGCAGCGAGCGGGCCGGCGAGCACCTGCGCGCGATCGACCGCGCGCTCGCGCGGTGCGCGCCGCGGCTTCGCGGCAGCGGCACGCGGGTGCTCGTGACCGCCGATCACGGCTTCGTGGACACGTGCCCGGACACGCGCCTCGCGCTGTCGGATCACCCGGCGCTCGCGGACACGCTCGCACTGCCGCTGTGCGGGGAGCCGCGGCTGGCCCTGTGCTACGTGCGCCCGGGCGCGGAATCCGTTTTCGAGGCGTACGTGGACGAGCGCCTCGCACACGCGGCGCACTGGCGGCGCGCGGGCGACGTGATCGCCGACGGGCTGCTGGGCCCGGGCCCCGATCACCCGGAGCTCGCGCTCCGCCTCGGCAGTCACGTCCTGTTCCTGCGCGGGCGTCACTGTCTCACCGACCGCGTGCCGGGCGAGCGGCGGCCTTTCGAGCAGGTCGGGGTGCACGGCGGGATGAGCGACGCCGAGCTCAGGGTGCCGCTGGCCGTGCTCGGCGATTGACGACGCGTCCCCGGGCGGCATTCCCCGGCGCCCCCACCTGGCGTGGCGGCTACCGTGGGTAGCGGAGTTGCGGTAGCATCGCGGCCCGGATTTAAGCCCCGCCCGCGCGAAGCTCCGGCCCGCGCCTGCGGCGCCGCTTCCCGCCGCATTCCTCATCAGGTTCTTTCATCCACCAGGCAATGGTTACAGCGCGCGGACGCACGTGGGCGGACGATGGGCGGGGCACTCGTGGCATCCGCGAAGCGCCGCACGCCGGGGCCGGCGCGGGTGACCCGCGCGGGGGCCATCCGTTACTTTCGATCGTCGCGGTTCCGCGCGTGCGGAACGCGAGACCGGTTTCCGACGCAGTGAGGTCGCGCAGATGAAAATAGGTGCACCGAAGGAGATCGCACCGGGCGAAGCGCGGGTGGCGCTGACGCCCGACAGCGCCGGGCGGCTGCAGAAGCTGGGCTACACCTGCGTGATCGAGGCGGGCGCCGGGCTCGCCGCGTCCATTCCCGATGCGGCCTACGAGGCGGCCGGCGTCGAGGTGGTGCAGACGGCGGCGGAACTCTGGTCCACGGCCGACGTCGTCGTGAAGGTGCGCGAGCCCACCGTCGACGAGGTGGACGCCGCGCCCGACGGCAAGACGCTGATCGCGTTCATCTGGCCCGCGGCGAACGAGGAGCTGCTCGCGCGCATGAACGCGAAGCGCATGACCGTGCTCGCGATGGACATGGTGCCGCG
>CBDUCN010000330.1:0-5684 GCA_965365655.1 uncultured Gammaproteobacteria bacterium
CCAGCGTGTCGACGCCGCCGTTGAGATCGATGAGCGCCACGATGCGCTGCCGGGCACCGTCATCGGCGACGCCGGAGAGCGCGGCCGCGACGTCCACGCCGTCCTTGCGTTGCATCGCCTCCAGCAGCCCGTCCTCCGCGCGTGCGCCCAGCCCCGCATCGGCGCACAGGCCGCGGAACACGCCCACGTGGCCGACGTCCAGGTGCGCGTCGCTGACGCGCAGGCGATCCAGCGTCGCGAGCATCAGCGCCACGACCTCGCCGTCGCTCTCGATGCCGGCATGTCCGTAGATCTCGGCACCCACCTGCAACGGCGCCCGGGAGCCGCCCAGCCCGTGGGCGTGGGCGCGCAGCGTGGTGCCCAGGTAGCACAGCCGGGCCGGCGCGTCCGCGGGCATGTGACGGGCGTCGATGCGCGCCACCTGCGGTGTCATGTCGGCGCGCACGCCGATCAGGCGCCCGCTCTCGGGGTCCGTGAGCTTCAGCGTCTGGCGGTCGAGGTCGCTGCCGGCCGCCACCAGCAGCGACTCCAGGTGCTCGACCAGCGGCGGGATCACGAGGCGGTAGCCCCAGCTCGCGTACAGGTCCAGCAGGTCACGCCGCGCGCGCTCCAGGCGCTCGGCCGCGGGGGGCAGGATCTCCTCGACCCCCTCGGGCAGCAGCCAGCGCTCGTCGAGCAACGTCGTGGGCATGGGACGGAGTCAACGCACCGCGTACAGGAGGAGGCAGCCCAGGATCATCGCGGTCAGCCCCGCAAAGCGCAGCGTCCGGTCCTCGACCGCGGACACCGCCAGCAGCGTCCGCCGGAAGCCCGCCGGGTTCAGGAACGGCAGCACGCCCTCGATGACCAGCACCAGCGAGAGCGCACTGAACAGGTCCTGCCACATGCGGATGCTGCCGGTGCCCCAGCGCGGCGGCGAGCGCCCACGGAGCCCGCGTTACTGCGCCGGCGCGCCGGCCGGCCCGCCCTGTGCGGGGTCGTCGCTCTTGAAGTAGCGGAAGAACTTGCTGTCCGGCTCGAGCAGCAGCACGTCGCCCGCCGAGTTGAAGGTGTTCCGGTACGCCTCGAGGCTGCGGTAGAAGGAGTAGAAGTCCTCGTCGCGCCCGAACGCGGTGGCATAGATGTCGGTGGCCCTGGCATCGCCGTCGCCGCGAATCTTGAGCGAGTCGCGCTCGGCCTCGGCCACGATCACCTCCTTGTCGCGCTCCGCCTCGGCGCGGATCTTGCGCGCCTGCTCCTCGCCCTCGGAACGGAACAGCTGGGCGACCTGCTTGCGCTCCGACGCCATGCGGTCGTAGACGGACTGGCTGACGTCGTCGGGCAGGTCGACGCGCTTGATGCGCGCATCGATGATCTCGACGCCGAGCCCGTCGGACTCCTGGCGTGCCGACAGACGCAGCGTGTCCATGATCTCGCCGCGCTCGCCGGAGACCACCTGCTGCAGCGTGCGCTTGCCGATCTCGTCCTTGAGCCGTTTCTGGATCACGACGGACAGGCGGTCGTTGGCGCGCTGCACGCTGCCGCCCACCGACGTGTAGAAGCGCTCCGGACTCGAGATGCGCCACTTCACGAAGGAATCCACGAGCACGTTCTTCTTCTCGTTGGTCAGGTACAGCTGCGGCGCCGAGTCCAGCGTCTGGATGCGCTTGTCGAACTTCAGCACCGTCTCGATGATCGGCATCTTGAACTGCAGGCCCGGCTCGTAGTCCGCGCGCTCGACACGCCCGAGCTGCAGCTTGAGCGCCGTCTCGGTCTCCTGCACCCGGAATATCGACATCGAGGCCAGCACCGCCAGGCCGACCAGCACCACGATCAAGGTCTTGCTGCCCATCATCGGCTCCTCCCTCGCGAGTCGCGGTTGCGGCGATCGCTGTCGTACGTCGGGCGCGGCACGCTGTCGCTGTCGGGAACGCCCAGGTTGCGCGCGGCGTCGCGCTCGCGCGCGGAGTCGATGAGCTTGTCCAGCGGCAGGTACAGCAGGTTGTTGCCGCCCTCGACGTCCAGCATCACCTTGCTGGTGTTGCCCAACACGGATTCCAGGGTCTCGATGTACAGCCGCTCGCGAGTGATCCGCGGCGCCTTGTTGTACTCGTCGAGAACCTGGGTGAAGCGCGACGTCTCACCCTCGGCCTTCGCGATCACCCGCGAGCGGTAGGCCTCGGAGCGCTCGAGGATCGCGTCCGCCTCGCCTCGCGCCTTCGGCACGATGTCGGATGCGAACGCGCGCGCCTCGTTGATGATGCGCTGCTGATCCTCGCGCGCCTTGATCGCGTCGAGGAACGCGCCCTGCACCTGCGCCGGCGGCTGCGCGTCCTGCATGTTGACGCTGACGATGAGCAGCCCGGTCTCGTAGCGATCCAGGATCTCCTGGCTCAGGCGCTCCACCTCCGCGGCCACCACGTCCCGGCCCTGGGTGAGCACGAAGTCCATCTTGCTGCGCCCGACGATCTCGCGCACCGCGCTCTCGGTGACCTCGCGCAGCGTGCTGACCGGATCCTGCACCTTGAACAGGAACTGTGCCGCGTCCTTCACCCGGTACTGCACCGCGAGCTGGAGGTCGACGATGTTCTCGTCCTCGGTGAGCATCAGCGCCTCGTTGGGCACCGAGCCCTTGCTGCCCTGCTGGCTGCGGAAGCCGAGCTCCTCGCTGCGGATGGCCTGCACGTTCACCGGGCGCACCTCGTCGACGAAGTACGGCGCCCAGTGCGGGCCCGACGCCTCGGTGCGGTGGTACTTGCCGAAGCGCAGCACCACCGCCTCCTCGGCCGGATCGACGATGAAGACGCCGGCCACGAACCACACGCCCAGCACCACGGCGAGCACCACGCCGATGCTGATGCCGCCGCCGCCGGAGAGCTTGAAGCCGCCTCCGCCGCCGCCCTGACCGTCGCCGCCGCCGGAGCGCTTGCCGAAGATCCCGCCGAGCTTGCCCTGCAGCTTCTTCAGGACCTCATCGAGGTCCGGCGGCCCCTGCTGGTTGCCGCGATTCCCCCAGGGGTCGCGGTTGCCGTTGCCGCCAGGCTGGTTCCAGGCCATATGCGTGAAGCTCCTGATTGAGTCGGCGCGCGTCGCTCGGGCGCCGGACGCCCGGCGCGGACGCCATCGATGCGAGGAATCAGGCGGCGCTCGGCCGCCCGGTCAAACGGGGGATCCTAATTTTGCGGACACCGGATCCGCAACTTCATCGGCCACGCCGCGCGGCGCGGCGACACCCGATGCGGGAACCGGCTCGATCATCGCGGCGTCCAGCCCCTCGCGCCGCGACAGGCGATCCAGCTCCGCCGGCGGGATCAGCACCTCCAGCACCGAGCAGCCGTCGCCGTCCACGGACTCGCCGGTCACCGCGCCCAGCGCGAACACGCGTGCACGCAGCCGACCCGCAGCCGGCGGCAGGCGCAGCCGGCGGCGCACGCGCAGCGCGCCCACGCACTCGTCCAGCGCGCGCGCCAGGTCGTCCAGCCCCGCACCGGTGCGGGCCGACACCCACACCCGCGCGGGACGGCCGTCGGCGTCGCGCTCCAGCCGGCTGGCCGGCGGCGCGTCGACGCGATCGCACTTGTTGAACACGACCAGCCGCGGCACCTCGCCGGCGCCGATCTCGTCCAGCACCCGGTCCACCTCCGACTGCTTGTCCAGACGGTCCGAGGCGGCCGCATCCACGACGTGCAGCAGCAACGCCGCCTGGCGGGTCTCCTCCAGCGTCGAGCGGAACGCCGCCACCAGGTCGTGGGGCAGGTCGCGGATGAAGCCCACCGTGTCGGCCAGCACCGCGTGGCCGCCACGCTCGAGCGCGAGCTTGCGAAGCGTCGGGTCCAGCGTCGCGAACAGGCGGTCGGCGGCCGGCACGCCGGCGCCGGTGAGCGCGTTGAACAGCGAGGACTTGCCGGCGTTCGTGTAGCCCACGAGGGACACCACGGGAACCTGGTTGCGCGAGCGGGCGCGCCGGCTCAGGTCGCGCCGCCGCGACACGCGGTCGAGGCGCTCGCCGATGCGGCGGATGCGCTCGTTGACCAGGCGGCGGTCGGTCTCGAGCTGGCTCTCGCCGGGCCCGCGCAGCCCGATACCGCCCTTCTGGCGCTCGAGGTGGGTCCAGCCGCGCACGAGGCGGGTGGACAGGTGCCGCAGCTGTGCGAGCTCCACCTGCAGCTTGCCCTCGAAGGTGCTGGCGCGCTGCGCGAAGATGTCGAGGATGAGACCGATGCGGTCCAGCACCCGGCACTCCAGGCGGCGCTCGAGGTTGCGCTCCTGGGCCGGGGTCAGCGGATGGTTCACGATCACCAGCTCGGCGGAGCCGTCACGGCACGCGGCGCCGATCTCGTCCACCTTGCCGCGGCCCACGAGGTAGCGCGCGTCGGCGCCGTCTCGCAGCGGCGCACAGATCACGCACGCCGCGCGCGCGCCGGCGGACGCCGCGAGCTCGCGAAACTCGTCGATCTCATCGGGCTGCGGGGGACCCGATGGCTGGACGTGGACCAGGACCGCGCGTTCGCCCGAGCGCGGCCGCTCAAACAATGCCCGGGTGCCTGTGTTGCGCGCTCATGTCGGGGCCTTCTCGGCCTCCTTCTCCTCGTCCGGGCGCGGCAGCTTCACGGGGCGCGACGGAACCACGGTGGAGATCGCGTGCTTGTAGACCATCTGGCTCACGCTGTTGCGGAGCAGCACCACGAACTGATCGAAGGACTCGATCTGACCCTGCAGCTTGATGCCGTTGACCAGGAAGATGGACACGGGGACACGCTCCTTTCTCAGGGTGTTGAGAAACGGATCCTGCAGCGACTGCCCCTTGCTCATCGTTGTTCTCCTTGTGGTCTCCGGTTTCGACGGCGCTCCGGGTCGTGCGCCCCGGGCGGCTGCCGCGACCCGCACCGTGCGCGCGCGAACGCGCCGCCACGCGGGCCGCGCAGTATAAACCATGAGCCCGCGGACCTCGGGCCCGGGATCGCGCGCGTCACGGCGCTGCGGGTGGAGCCGGGTCGCCGATCGCGTCCAGCGCCTGCGCGAGCCGGTCCGAAGCCTCCGCCGCGATGCGCCGGTCCACCGGCTCGCGCCGCAGCCACGTGAGCTGGCGGCGCGCGAGCTGGCGCGTCGCGGCCAGCGCCTGCGCCCGCATCTGCTCGCGGTCGACGCGTCCTTCCAGATGATCGATGACCTGGCGGTAGCCCACCGCGCGCATCGACGGCATGTCCCGCGACAGGCGCCCCGGCGCCCACAGGCGGCGCACCTCGTCCACGAGCCCCGCGCCCAGCATCGCGTCGAAACGCCGTGCGATGCGCTCGTGCAGCCAGTCCCGGGACCCGGGTTCCAGCGCCAGGGTCAGGATCCGGTGCGGTCCGCCGCCGGCGCGGCCGCGGCCCTGCAGCGCGCTCAGCGCGGAGCCGGTGATCTCGATCACCTCCAGCGCGCGCTGGATGCGCTGCGGGTCGCTGGGCCGGATGCGCGCGGCGGCCTGCGGGTCCAGCCGCTGCAGGCGGCGGTGCAGCGCCGCCCAGCCGTGCTCGCGGGCCTCGCGGTCCAGCCGCGCGCGCAGCTCCGCATCGGCCGGCGGCAGCGGCGACAGACCGTCGCGCAGCGCTCGGAAGTACAGCCCGGTGCCACCCACCAGCAGCGGCACCCGCCCGGCCGCGCGGATGCGCGCCATCGCGGCGAGCGCGTCGTCGCGAAAGCGCGCGGCGGAGTACGGCTGG
>CBDUCN010000331.1:0-5628 GCA_965365655.1 uncultured Gammaproteobacteria bacterium
TGCGCGTC
This sequence comes from uncultured Gammaproteobacteria bacterium, assembly GCA_965365655.1. Classification (GTDB taxonomy): domain Bacteria; phylum Pseudomonadota; class Gammaproteobacteria; order HK1; family HK1; genus JBFHNV01. The sequence goes on from CBDUCN010000331.1 coordinate 9, forward strand.
GGCGATCAGCGTGTCGAAGAGCAAGACCGAGATCTTCGGCATCGCGCTCGCGCCGGCGGCGGTGGTGGAAGGCTTCGCGGTGTTCGTGTTCGTGTTCGCGCTGGTGCTCGCCGGCGGCGTGCCGGGCGCTTAGAGGTCCGGGGGCGCGCACGTGGCGGACGACGGCAACACCCGCACCTCCGAGGGCGTGCAGGCGCTGATCGCGCGGCTGCGCGACGAGGGCGTGCAGTCCGGGCGCGAGGAGGCCGAACGGCTGGTCACGCAGGCGCGCGAGGAGGCGGCGCGCATCGTCGAGGCGGCGCGCGCCGAGGCCGAGACCCTGCGCAGCCGCGCGACGAGCGACGCCGCGCGCGAGCGCGAGGCCGCGATCGCGGCGCTGCGCCTCGCCGAGCGCGACACGGTGCTGGAGCTTCGCCAGGGCATCGCGCACCACTTCGAGCGCCACGTGAAGCGCCTCGTGTCGCACGCGATGCTGGACGAGGAGCTGGTGCGTTCACTGGTGCTCGTGCTCGCGGGCCAAGCCGCCCACGAGTTCCTGGAAGGCCGCGAGGCGGACGTGCTGGTCGCGCGCGCGCTGTTCCTCGGCGAGCAGCCCGACGATCCCGCGCTGCGCGAGCAGGCGGATGCGCGGATGCGCGACTTCATCCTCGGCATCACCGGCAAGATGCTGCGCGAGGGCGTCGACCTGATGCCCGCCGACGAGCTGAGCGGCGGCGTGCGGGTGCGCCTGCGCGGCGACGACGCGGAGCTGGATCTGTCCGACGAGGCGGTGGCCGAGCTTCTGAACCGCCACCTGCTGCCGCGCTTCCAGGCGCTGCTGTCCGGCGCGGAGGACGCGGGGTGAGCGCCCTCGCCGGCCTGCCCGGCCTCCCGCGCGTGCCGCGGCGCTACTACGCGCTGGTCGCGAGCCTGCCGCGGCTGGTGCACTTCGAGCGCGCCGAGCGCCTGCCGATCAACCGCGAGCGCCTCGACCGGCGGCTGCGCGACCTGACGCCGTCGCACTTCGAGCAGCTGCTGCTCGCGGAGCGGCTGGTGGAGTGGCGCCGCCAGCCCCACGGGCGCACGGACGCCGAGGTCGTGCGCGCATACCCGCAGGTGATGGCGCGCCTCGACGAGCCGTGCCTGCGCGACCTGGTGGCCTTCCGCATGGAGATGCGCACCCTGGTCGCGGCGCTGCGCCGGCGCGCTGCGGGCGAGCCGGCGCCGGCGCCCGGCGAGCCGTGGGGCGTGCCGCCGCGCGCGGAGTGGGTTCGCCGGCACTGGGACGAGCCCGAGTTCGGGCTGGGGACGCACCACCCGTGGCTCGCCGACGCGCGCGCGCTGCTCGAGGCGCGCGAGGCGCGTGCGCTCGAGCGGCTGCTGTTCGACGTCGTGTGGCGCCGCCTGGAGCGCGTCGCCGACGACGAGCCGTTCAGCTTCGACGCGGTGGTCCGCTTCGTGTTCCGCTGGGACCTCGTCGCGCGCTGGCTGGCCCACGAGCCGGCCCCGGCGGTCGAGCGGTTCCGCGCCCTGATCGCGGAGGCGATGGGTGAGCAGCAACCCGTCCCGGCCTGACGCGCGCGCCGACGCGCGCCGCGTCCGCATCGCGCGCGTCGAGGAGAGCCTGGTCACGCTGGACCTCGGCGACGCCCCGGTGCGCCGCAACGAGGTGGGCCACATCCTGTGCGGCGAGCAGCGGCTCGCCGGCGAGGTGCTGCGCGTGCGCGGCGGGCGCGCCGAGATGCAGGTGTTCGAGGACACCCGCGGCGTGCGCGTCGGCGACGCGGTGGAGCTCTCGGGCGAGCTGCTGTCGGTGACCCTCGCGCCGGGCCTGCTCGGCTCGGTGTACGACGGGCTGCAGAACCCCCTGCCCGCGCTCGCCGAGGCGCACGGCTTCTTCCTGCCGCGCGGCGTCGACCTCGAGCCGGTGGACACCGCGCGGCGCTGGGACTTCACGCCGGTCGCCGGGCCCGGCGAAACCGTGCGCGCGGGCGACGTGCTGGGCACCGTCCCCGAGGGGCACCTGCAGCACAAGATCATGGTGCCCTTCGACCTCGACGGGCCGGCCGAGGTGGTGCTGCTAAGACGCGGCAGCCACGCGGTGGACGACACCGTCGCGCGCCTTCGCGACGCCGACGGGCGCGAGCGCGCGGTGACGATGCGCCAGCGCTGGCCGGTGAAGCGGCCGCTGACCAGCCGCATGCTGGAGCATCGCCTCGTCGAGCGCGTGTACCCGTCGGAGCCGCTGGTGACCACGCAGCGCATCATCGACACCTTCTTCCCGGTCGCGCGCGGCGGCACCGCGTGCATCCCGGGACCGTTCGGCGCCGGCAAGACGGTGCTGCAGAGCCTGATCGCGCGCCACGCCGACGTCGACGTCGTGATCATCATCGCGTGCGGCGAGCGCGCCGGCGAGGTCGTGGAGACCATCCGCGAGTATCCGCAGACCAAGGATCCGCGCAGCGGGCGCCCGCTGATGGAGCGCACCGTGATCGTGTGCAACACGTCGTCGATGCCGGTTGCCGCGCGCGAGGCGTCGATCTACACCGGCATCACGCTCGGCGAGTACTACCGCCAGATGGGCCTGCAGGTGCTGTGCATCGCGGACTCCACCTCGCGCTGGGCGCAGGCGATGCGCGAGACCTCAGGGCGCATGGAGGAGATCCCCGGCGAGGAGGCGTTCCCCGCGTACCTGGACTCCACGATCAAGACCACCTACGAGCGCGCGGGCCTGATCGCGTGCCGCGACGGCTCGGTGGGGTCGCTGACGCTGATCGGCACGGTGTCGCCGGCCGGAGGGAACTTCGAGGAGCCGGTGACCCAGTCCACGCTGGCGACGGTGAAGACCTTCCTCGGCCTGTCCTCCGAGCGCGCGTACAAGCGCGCGTACCCCGCGATCGACCCGCTGCAGTCGTGGTCGCGCTACCTGGACCAGCTCCGGCCCTGGTATGACGAGCACCTGGGCCGCGCGTGGGTGCCGGCGGTGGAGGCCGCCGGGCGCCTGCTGCACGACGGCGAGCAGGTGCACCAGATGATGCAGGTGACCGGCGAGGAGGGGATCTCGCTGGAGGACTTCGTCGTGTGGCTGAAGGCGCAGCTCGTGGACATGGCATACCTGCAGCAGGACGCGTTCGACGCGGTGGACGCGTCCGCGTCCACCGCGCGCCAGCGCGAGAGCTTCGCGCTGCTGCGCGAGGTGGTCACCGCGGAGTACGCGTTCGACGACAAGGAGGCGGCGCGCGGCTTCTTCACGCGCGTGACGGATCTGTACCGCAACTGGAACTACGCGGCCGAGAGCACGCCGGACTTCGAGCGCTACAGGGAGCAGATCCGCGACCTGGTCGCGCAGCAGCGCAGCGGCGAGGCGGCGCAGGACGTGTCCGCGGGCTGAGCGCCGCGCGCTGGCGCCCGCGTGCGTCAGCCGGCGCCCGTGCGGCGGGCGGCGCCCGGGCGCCGCCAGAACATCGCCGCCGCGAGGTACGCGAAGGACACCGCCAGCGACGCCGCGGTGCCGCCGGCGACGCCGAAGCGCGGGAAGGTCACCGGCACGCTCGCGATGTAGAGGATGATCGACACGACGCCGACCGGGAAGCCGCGGATCATCGCGTGCGTGCTGCCGGTGCCGTAGGTCGCCTGCACGATCGCGAGCGTCGGCAGCAGCGTCGCCGGGAAGCCGGCGAGCACACCCGCCCAGCGCGGCCCCAGCAGCCCGGCGAGGCCGATCACGGAGACCACCAGCGCCGCGGCGAGACCGCCGCGCGCGAGCAGCAGCGCCGGCGTGTAGCGCACGGGCCGCCTGACCGGCACGAACTCGATGCGGCGGAACAGCCAGATCGCGAACGCGATCGCGCACGCGGTGAGCGCCGTCGCGCTCGCGAAGGTGAACGGGATCTCGACCAGCACCGCGGCGAGCGCGACGAACACCACCGACGACAGCGCCGCGCTCGCGGGCGCCGTGAAGCGCGGCAGCGCGGTGGACGCGCGGTACCACGCGAGCACGAACGCGAGGGTCGCCGTGAACGCGGCGATCGCGTGCGGCACGCTGGCGACCACGTAGTCGACGCCGAGGTCGCGCCCGACGAAGAAGTACACCAGCACCGCGTTCAGCGGCGCGCCGGACAGGATCCCGGCCGCGCGCGTGCCGACCCGCTCGGCGACGAAGGTCAGGCCCAGCACGATGCCGACCGACCACAGCGCCTTCGCGAGCAGCGACGTCTCCTGACTCACCTCCACGGCGTGGCGTCCCGGCAGCGGCCGGCCCGGGCCGGCCGACCGGCGCATGATGGACGGCCCGCGCCCCGTACCGCCAGTCCCCCGCCGGCCGGGCGCGCGCGGGGCGTGGGCGACGTCGTGCAGCAGGAATTCGCGGCCGCGTGCCCGGCGCGCTGACCGTGACAGGCGTCGGGCTGCTGCCGGCCGACGCGGCTCCGGGCCGGCCGCACGCGCGCCTGCCGTCCTGAACGCCGCGGCGCTCAGGACGGCGTGCGGAACCCCTGCGGGTTGCGCGACTGCCAGCGCCACGCGTCCTCGCACATGCGCCGCAGGTCCAGCTCCGCGCGCCATCCGAGGCGGCGCTGCGCGAGACCCGGATCGGCATAGCAGGTCGCGATGTCGCCCGCGCGGCGGCCGACGATCTCGTAGGGCACCGGCCGCCCGCTGGCGGCCTCGAACGCGGCCACCATCTCGAGCACGCTGGTGCCGCGGCCGGTGCCGAGGTTGAACGCCTCGCAGCCGTCGACCTCGTCGAGGTACTCGAGCGCCGCGAGGTGGCCGGCCGCGAGGTCCACGACGTGGATGTAGTCGCGCACGCCGGTGCCGTCCGGGGTCGGGTAGTCGCCGCCGAAGACCTGCAGCCGGCGCAGCCGGCCCACCGCGACCTGGGCGACGAACGGCATCAGGTTGTTCGGCAGGCCCTGCGGATCCTCGCCGATGAGGCCGCTCTCGTGCGCGCCGACGGGGTTGAAGTAGCGCAGCAGCGCGATCTTCCACCGCGGGTCGGACGCGCTGAGATCGCGCAGCATGTCCTCGATGATCAGCTTCGTACGCCCGTACGGGTTGGTCACGCGCAGCGCCGCCGTCTCCGGGATTGGCACGCGCTCCGGGTCGCCATACACCGTGGCCGACGATGAGAACACCATTCGCGTGCAGCCCGTATCCGTCATCGCGGCGAGGATGTTGAGCGTGCCGGTGACGTTGTTCTCGAAGTAGCGAAGCGGCTGGCTCACCGACTCGCCGACCGCCTTCAGGCCGGCGAAGTGCACGACGGCGTGCACGTCGCGGCGCCGGAAGCAGTCCAGCACCGCGGCGGCATCCGTCATGTCGATGCGCTCGACCGGAACGCTCTTCCCGGTCAGCCGCTGCACGCGCGCGACGGCCTCGGGGTCGCTGTTCACGAAGCTGTCGAGGATCACCACGTCGTGGCCCTGCTCGACGAGCTGCACCACCGTGTGGCTGCCGATGTAGCCGGCGCCGCCGGTGACGAGGATCGATCGCGTCATGCTCTGTCGTCTCCATGTCGTGTTCCTGCCGCGCCCGCGCCGCGCGGCTCCGGCACCCCGACGGTGCCCGGGCCGCGGTCGCCGGCGCCGCGCACCAGCACCTCGCCGTGGCCGGGGCGCGGCGGGTCGCGCTCCGACAGGGC
>CBDUCN010000332.1:0-5627 GCA_965365655.1 uncultured Gammaproteobacteria bacterium
TTCGTGCAGGCGCGCGCGGAGCGCCGCCCGGTGGTGCTCGGCATTCCGTTCGACCTGCAGAACCGTCCGTGGGAGGGCGACGTGCGGCTGCCGGCGCCGTCGCGCACGCTGATGAGCGCGCCGGCCCCATTGCCGCCGGCGGCGCCGGACGTCGAGCGCGCGGCGCGCGTCGTGGCCGGCGCCGGGCGCGTGCTCGTGTTCGCTGGCCTCGGCGCGGTAGAGGCGGGCGCGGGTCCCGCATGCCGCGCGCTCGCCGCGAAGACCGGCGGGCTGCTCACGACCACGCTTCCCGCACGCGGACTGTTCCACGACGACCCGTTCTGCATCGGCATCACGGGCAGCTTCTCCACCGAGGTCGGCCTCGAGTGCGTGAAGCAGGCAGACCTCGTCATCGCGGTCGGCTGCTCGCTCGCGTTTCACGCCGGCGGCGGCGGTCAGCTGTGGCCGAACGCCGAGGTGCTGCACGTGGACCTCGCGCCGCGCTCGGTGAGTCAGGGCCAGACGGTCGCGCGCCATCACCTGCGCGCGGACGCGCGTCTCGGCGTCGAGGCGCTGACCGCGGCGCTGCCGGCGCGCGAGACGGCGTGGCGCGACAACGCGCTCGCCGAACGCATCCGCAGCGAGCCGCCGGACAGCGCGCGCTTCGACGTCGAGCCGGGGCTGCTCGACCCGCGGGATGCGGTCGCGGCGCTGGAAGACGCGATACCGCCGGACTGGGAGCTGGTGAACTCGTCGGGGCATTGCTCGGCGTTCTTCGCGCAGATGCCGTCGCGGCCGAACGAGCGCTTCCTGACGATCCGCGAGTTCGGCGCGATCGGCAACGGCACCTCGTTCGCGATGGGCGTCGCGGCCGCGCGGCCGGACCGCCAGGTCGTGCTGTTCGACGGCGACGGCAGCCTGATCATGAACATCCAGGAGCTCGAGACGATCGCGCGCCACGGCCTCAAGGTCCTCATCGTCGTGATGAACGACGGTGCGTACGGCTCCGAGGTGCACAAGCTGCGCTCGGAGGGCCTGCCGGAGGCCGGGTCGGTGTTCGGGTTCGCGGACTTCGCCGCGATCGCGAAGGGCTTCGGTCTGGACGGGCGCACCATCACCGACGCCGCCGACATCCCGGGCGCGGTGGCCGCGTTCGCGAGCAGCGGCGGCGGCGCGGCGGTGTGGGACCTGCGGGTCTCGGACAAGGTCGTCTCACGGATCACCCGCCAGGCGCATCCGCCGCGCAAGCCCGCCGGCTGAGGGCGCCGCAGGCCTCCGCGGGCTAGGGCCGCGTGCCGCGCGTAGGAGTCACCGGGGCGGGGCGTGGATAGGTCGGGCCGATCCCGGCTCGCCCCGGTGGCAGCCCCGATGGAGCTGTCGGCAGCTCTCGCCTCACCCACTTGCGGGGCGCGTGGCGCACGAGCGGGGGCGCGCGCGCCAACAAGTGACGCGACCGTCCGCCGCGGCGCTATGCTCCGGACTTTACGATGACCCGGTGCCCGCCCCATGAGTGACGACGCCATCACCCTGTACGGTCACGTCCGTTCCGGCAACGTCTACAAGGCAGCCCTGATGCTCGCGCTGACGGGCACGGCGTACACCTTCCGCGAGGTCGACCTGCCGGGCGGCGAGACCCGCGGCGACGCGTGGCGTGCGCGCAATCCGTTCGGCAGGGTGCCGATGCTGGTGCACGGCGACGTCGTGATCCGGCAGTCGAACACGATCCTGCTGCACCTCGCGGCGCACACGAAGCGCTTCGGCGCGGGGCCGGACGCGGCGAAGCGCCTGCGCATCAGCGAGTGGCTGTTCTGGGAGCAGGACCAGATGTTCACGTTCGTCGGTCGCCGGCGCTTCCTGATCAAGGTCGCGAGCGGCGACCCGGCCGTGATCGCGTTCCTCGGCACCCACGGCGAACAGGCGCTGGACACGCTGGAGGCCGTGCTGGCGCGTGAGCCGTTCCTCGCGGGCGCCGACCCGACCATCGCCGACGTCGCGGTGTACGCCTACGCGCGGCTGGCCGAGGAGGCGGACTACGACCTGGCCGCTCGCCCGGCCATCCGCGCGTGGCGCGGGCGCATCGAGGGGTTGCCGAATTGGGGGGCGCCGCAGGCACTGATCGGATAGCTGGTCGCGACCCGGCGCGCGATGCGCTGAGGGTCGCCGCTCAGGAGACCGTCATCCGCCCCAGCTCCCGTGCCTCGGCTTCCCGGCGCGCCTCGTCTATCTGGTCGAGCACCGCGTCCACGTCGGCGGCTTCCTCGACCCGCGAGTGGCGTCCGGTGAGCACCGTGTCGGGCTGCAGCTCGCCGCCCTCGTACAGATCCCAGATCTCGACGGCGAACTGCGTCTCCGCGAGCTCCGGGGCGGCGCGGGAGAAGGTGCTGCGCATGTTGTCCACGTCCCGCGCCAGCAGGCGGAACGCGTTGTTGTTACCCGATGCGTTCACTGCCTGTGGAAGGTCGATGATGACCGGCCCGTCAGCGTCGAGCAGCACGTTGTACTCGGACAGGTCGCCGTGGATGATGCCTGCGCAGAGCATGCGCACGATCTGCCGGATCATGAAGTCGTGCCACAGCAGCGCCTGCGCGCGCGTGATGTCGACCTCGCCGATGCGCGGCGCCGGCTCGCCGGACTCGTCGCACACCAGCTCCATGAGCAGCACCCCGTCGTGCACGCCATGCGGTACCGGCACGCGAACACCGGCGTCGGCGAGCTTGTAGAGCGCTTCCACCTCGGCGTTCTTCCACTGGGATTCCTGCACCTCGCGGCCGTGCCGGCTGCGCCGGCCGGCGGCCCGGGCATCGCGGCTGCCGCGGGAACGGCGCCCCTCGCGGTAGTCGGTGGCGGTGCGGAAGCTGCGCCGGTCGGAATCCTTGTAGACCTTCGCGCAACGTACCTCGTCCCCGCATTCCACGACGTAGACGAAGGCTTCCTTGCCGCTCTGGAGCTGGCCCAGGACGTGGTCGACCATGCCCTCGTCCACCAGCGCCTGCAGACCCGTTGGAACTCGCACCGATCAGCGCGTCCGGTCCACGCCCAGGACGTCCCGGGCACTCTTCTTCGCCTTCTTGGCCGCCTTCTTCTCCTTCGGCGTGAGCAGGGCTTTCTTCTTGTCTTCGCGGTTGCTTCTCTGTTCCTTGCTCATCGGTATTGCTCGACTGGTTGGGCCCGCACCGGCAGAGCCGGCACGGGTGAGGCAATGGCGCGTCGGGGTCGGGTGACCGCGGGGCGGGCCCGCCAGGTTTCCGCGGTTCGCGGCGGCGGGGTAACGGATCAGTATGCACGAGTCGGGCGGACGGTGACAGTGATCGCTCATATGGAGCGATTCCGGGATCACCGTAATGGAGCCGCCTTGGCGCTTGTGAGCTGAGCTTGGGGAATCGCGGGGGGCCGACATCGCTGAAGATATCGGCGAAACACCGCCGGGCGTCGCCGGGATCGTGCCAGCCGATGTGTCTGAGGACCGGTCCTCTCAACCGTGAAGCGCGGGTTTGCGGGGAGATTGAAGCGACGGGTGCGCACAGCCTACGTTTCGACGGCCGTTGATTCAGACCATCGTATCGCGGCGATGCCATGGAACTTGCGTTTCAACGAAGCAAGTTGCTGCGTTCGCAATAGGGGCTTCGAACGAGATCAGACAGACGGGTTGGTCCGACCCCAGCTCCGGTCCGCCTGAGCCTCGCCCCACGACATGAAGGGTCGTGAGCCCTCGAGCCCGCCATGAGTGTCGGAATTCTTTACACGGCGTGAAGAGCCTCGATCATAAGATACTGAAAACGCTGGACAATGGGTTTATGGCGCAGAATTTGCCTGCATGTGGATTGCCAGACGGGATCAGGACGGGTTCGAATTCACGCGAGGGGGGAGCTGATGATTCGCAAGAAGCGGCTGATAGGTTCGACGCTAGGGTCGATTGTTCTTCTGGCGGCCATGCAGACAGCGATGGCTGTGCCGGTCGTGTTCACCGATCGGACTGCCTGGGAGACCGCAGTCGCAGGAGCCATAATCACCGAGACCTTCAACGGCGTGCCAACGCAAATCATCGGGACTGGCACGACCACGCTGGGACTGCTGGATTTCACACTCGATGCGAACGATCCCGGCAACCTCAATCAGATCTTCACCTCGAGCCCCGGCAACAACGCTTTTCAGGGTCGGGTTTCGAATGGACAGACGTTTGCCGGTGGGCCAATTGCTTCGTTCATAGACGTCGCGTTCGGCAGTTCGGTCAACGCCTTCGGGGCGGATTTCACGTCGACGACGAGCGGCGCGGAGCTGCAACTGTCGAATGGATCGACAGTGCTCTTCTCTGACCACCTTGTTTCAGGGGGTGGCACCGGCTTTCTCGGCATCATCGACGTTGTCTCGTTCTCCAGTGTCGACTTCTCCGCCGTCGCGCCTGCCTCGGCTAACGTGGCTGAGGTGTTCCAGATGGACAACGCCAGCTGGAGCAGTGCGGACGTCCCTGAGCCTGGTATCCTCGTCCTGTTCGGCGCTGGCCTGTTCGGTCTTTGCCTGCCGCGGCGCAGAAGGTCGCCATAACGCGTTTCGCATTAACCAACTTGCCAGTCGCAAGTCCTGAAAAGCCCGGTTCTGCCGGGCTTTTCTTTTGTGTGCGACGCCGGCGTGAAATCGCCGGGCGCGAATCGTCCGGGTGTCGAAATCGCCGGTCATCGCCGGGGTTGGGCACTGCCGACGGAACCATCAGAGCGCCGGCGCGGCCCGCGCCGGAACCATCAGGGCACCGGCGCGGCTCGCGCCGGCTCGAGCGTGATCCCGATCGGTCCGCGCGGCAGCCACGCCTCCATGATCTGATCGCCGCGTCGGATCCGCACCGGCACCGTTTCGCCGCGGATGCCACCGGTGGTGGCCTCGCGCAGCTCGCGGCCGTTGAAGATCCGCCGGTCGGCATACGACTCGATCACGTCGCCGGGCTGCAGGCCGTACTCGTAGGCGGCGGATCCCTGCATCACCGAGTCGATCTGCACGCGGTTCGACGCGCCGGTGCTGTAGAGGTAGAGGTCGTAGGAGCTGTCGCCGATCTCGCTGCGCAGGCTCACCGCCTCGCGACGCATCGCCGCGGCCGTCTCGCGGTACTGCTCGCTGTCGACCCAGCCCTCGCGGGTGGCGCGGTCGCGGAGCTCGAGCCGGGCGAGCTCCTGCCGGGACTGGCGCTCCAGGATCTCGTCGGCGCGCTCGGCCTCGACGCCCACGCTGACGAGGGCGGCGTAGCGATCCTCCGGCGTGTCGACCGGAAGCGGGGGCGGCTCGTCGGCGCCGTCCGATGATGCCGCGGTCGTGGGGCCGGCCGACGGCGCCGCCGACTGCCGCTGCTCCAGCGCGACGACGCGTCGGCTCAGGCGCTCGATTTCATTGCGCAGCTGCACCAGCCGGCTGTCGAGGACGGCCAGGCCGACGGGCGCGGCAAGCGCGGGCGCGCCGGAGGCTCGCGGTGGCGCCGCAGTCGGCGCCGCGTCGGACGATGACGCATTCGCCGACATGCCGCCCTCCTGCGTGGTCACCATCATGGCGCTGGTCGTCGCCTCGGGCGGAGTGACGGTCGAGGCGGGCGCGGCCGCGACGCGTGGTGCCGACTCGTCCTGCGCGCCGCCGGGGGACGCCTTGTCCGCGATGCCCTGTGCGCCCGC
>CBDUCN010000333.1:0-5578 GCA_965365655.1 uncultured Gammaproteobacteria bacterium
CGCGTCGGCGGCCTCGGTGGCCATCGGCTTCTCGGTGAGCACGTGCTTGCCGGCCTGCGCGGCGGCGATGGCCTGCTCCGCGTGCAGCTTGTCCGGGGTCGCGACGAGCACCGCGTCCAGCGCCGGATCGGCCAGCAGCGCGTCGAGGTCGGTGAAGGCCGGCTGCGGGGCCCGCGCGCCGAAGCGTGCCGCGGTGTCGCGGGCGCGGTCCGGATCGCGGCTGAGCACGCTCCACAGGCAGGCGTCGCGCTGCGCGGCCAGCGCCGGCAGCAGCTCGTTCTCGGCGATGCGGCCGGTGCCGAGCAGGGCGATGTTCAGGGGCATCAGGGCTTCCACGGTGGCGGTGTACGTCGCGATGGTAGCCAGTCGCCGGCACGCGGGTCAGAAAAGCTGTCGCCCGCCGGCCGGCTGCAGGGTCGATGGCGCCCGTGGGCGAGCGTCCGAGCGCGCCCGCGGTGCGCGCGCCGCCGCGGGCGGGCAAAATCGCGCCCGACGTCGGGCGCGAGCGGCGCCCCGACCTGCACCGCGGCAGACGTGACCGGCACACCTTCCACGACCCGCGCGCCCCGGCGCGCCAGCCTGCGCCGCGCGCTGCCGTGCGCCGCGGTGCTGGCGCTCGCGGTGCTGGACTGCGCCGCCGCCGGAGCGCGCACGGTCGTGCTGCTGCACGGCCTGAACCGCACCAGCGCGTCCATGCAGGCGCTGTCCGACGCGCTGGCGGGGGAGGGACGGCGCGTCGTGAACCTGGACTACCCGTCCGGACGCTTCCCGGTCGCCGAGCTGGCCGAGCGCGTGCACGCTCGGGTCGCCGCCTGCTGCGCGCGGGCGGCGGCGCACGGCGGCATCGACTTCGTCACGCACTCCCTCGGCGGCATCGTCGTGCGCGCGCTGCGCGCGCGGCACCCGGAGCTGGCCATCCGCCGCGTGGTGATGCTCGCGCCGCCGAACCGCGGCAGCGAGATCGCGGACGTGCTGCGCGACGCGCCGCTGTACCGCCTCGTGACCGGCCCCGCCGGCCAGGAGCTGGGCACGGGGGTGGACAGCGTGCCGAACACGCTCGGCGCGGTGGACTTCGAGCTCGGGGTGATCGCGGGCCGGTGCAGCCTCAACCCGCTCTACTCGTGGCTGATCCCCGGCGACGACGACGGCACCGTCGCGGTGGCGCGCACCCGGGTGGCCGGCATGCGCGACTTCATCGTGATCGACGCGAGCCACACCTTCGTGATGTTCCGCGAGGAGGCGATCCGCCAGGCGCTGGCGTTCCTGCGCGACGGCCGCTTCCTGCGCCCCTGAACAGCTGCTCCGAATGGTTGATGTCCCAGGGTCATGCCGGGGTCATGCACGGCGGTTCAGACGCGACGCACGCCCGCCGCGGCCCGGTTTCCGACCCGGGTAACATCCGGCGAGGTCTGCTCGCACGGGATCCGATGCCCCTTCGCAACACCCCCGCCGCCTACGGCGTGCTCACCCGTGTCCTGCACTGGGCCGTGGCGCTGCTCATCATCGCGCTCGTCGCGCTGGGCTGGTGGATGGTGGGGCTGTCGTACTACGACCGCTGGTACCACGACGCCCTCGAGACCCACAAGGCGCTCGGCATGATCGCGCTCGTGCTGGGCGCGCTGAAGGCGGGCTGGTACCTGGGCAACCCCCGGGTCGGCTTCGCCGGCGCGCTCGCACCGTGGGAGCGCGCCGCGGCGCGCACGGTGCACTGGCTGTTCCTCGCGCTGATGGTGCTGATCCCGCTCACCGGCTACCTGATCTCGACCTCCGCGGGCGACGGCATCTCGATGTTCGGACTCTTCGAGGTGCCGGCGCTGGTCGCGGAGGACGAGCGGCTGCGCGACGCGGCCATCGAGGTGCATTACTACGCCGCGTACGGGGCCGCCGCGCTGGCGCTGGTGCACGCCGGCGCGGCGCTCAAGCATCAGTTCGTGGATCGCGACGGCACGCTGCGCCGGATGCTGTGGTGATCGTGGCACCGCAGGCGCGAACGAACACGGGGCCCGAAGGCCCCGTGCGCGATGCAGGACTCGGGCGCGCGGGCTACTTCTTGCGAATACCCTCGATGCCCAGCTCCAGCTCCACCGTCCAGCCCTTGGGCCCGAGGTTGTACTCGTTGCCGAAGTCGCGGCGGTCCAGCGCGTAGGTGCCGATGAAGCCGGCACGATAGCCGCCCCACGGGTCCTTGCCTTCGCCGAGCTTGGTCACCTTGATCGCGATCGGCTTCGTCACACCCATCAGCGTGAGCTCGCCCTCCATCGTCCCTTCCTCGGCGGTGCCGCTGTACCCGGTCGCCTCGAAGGTCGCGGTGGGGTACTTCTGCACGTTCAGGAAGTCCTCGTTGCGCAGGTGCTTGTCGCGCTCGGCGTGGTTGCTGTCGACGCTGGCCGTGTCGATGGTCACGGAGATACGGCTCGCCTCGGGCTTCGCCGGGTCGTGGCTGAACTCGCCGCTCAGCGTGTTGAACCGCCCGTAGAGCCAGCTGTAGCCGAGGTGCTGCACGCGGAACTCGACGAAGGAGTGGGTCGGGTCGATGGCGTACTCGGCTGCGTGCGCGAGCGGCGCGACGACGGTCAGCGCGGCCGCCGCGACCCACCGGGTCATCGTGTTGCGAATGGACAACATGCGTTCTCCCTGGTTGCTGATGGGGAAGGTTCGGGGATCGGGAAGCGCGCGCAGACCGCTACGTGCGGCAACGTTCGCAGCGCGCGATGCTACACGCGCGCAGGAACGCGGGCGGTAACGGAATCGTAATACGCACACCGGCGGTGCCGGCGCCCGTCAGCGCTCGCGCAGGCGCGGCATCAGCTCCACGAGGTTGCAGGGGCGGGTGCGGTAGTCGAGCTGCGCGCTGATGATCTGGTCCCACGCGTCGCGGCACGCGCCGGACGAGCCGGGCAGGCAGAACAGGTAGCTGCCGTTGGCCACGCCCGCGAGCGCGCGGGACTGGATCGTCGATGTCTTGATGCCCTGGTACGACAGCATGCGGAAGACCTCGCCGAAACCGGGAATGATCTTGTCCAGCAGCGGCTCGACGGCCTCCGGCGTCCCGTCGCGCCCGGTGACGCCGGTGCCGCCGGTGGTCAGCACGACGTTCACCGCGTCGTCGGCGATCCACCGCGAGACCTCGGCGCGGATCGCGTACACGTCGTCCTTCACGATGCGCCGGTCCGCGAGCCGGTGGCCGGCCCCGGTGAGGCGCGCGATCAGCAGCGCGCCGGACTTGTCCTCGGCCTCGCCGCGGGTGTCCGACACGGTGAGCACCGCGATGTCCAGGGGGATGAACTCGCGAGAGGTATCGCTCATGGGTCCTGACCTCGATCGTCTTCGGATTCGATGCGCCGCCGGAAGCGGCGCACGCCGCTCCAGATGAGCAGCGCCACTACGGGCACCGCCAGCCCGGTGAGCACCGTTTCGTTCACGGCGATGCCCGCCGCCGCCGCGCCCTTGCCGAGGTAGCTGACCAGCCCCACGACGTAGTACGTGATGGCGGCGACGGAGAGCCCTTCCACCGTCTGCTGCAGCCTGAGCTGCAGCCGGGCGCGGCGCTCCATGGACAGCAGCAGGTCGCGATTCTGCGACTCGATCGCGAGCTCCACGCGGGTGCGCAGCAGCTCCGCGGTGCGCGCGATGCGCCCCGACAGCGTGTCCTGGCGCGCGCGGGTGGCCTCGCAGGTGCGCATCGCGGGCGACAGGCGGCGATCCATGAAGCCGCCGATGGTGGGCAGATCCCCCAGCCGGCTCTCGGCGAGGCGCTGCAGTCGCTCGTGCACGATGTCGAAGTAGGCGCGGCTCGCGCTGAAGCGGTACGCGGTGTCGGACGCGATCTCCTCCGACTCCGCGGACAGCTTCATCAGGTTCGCGAGGGTCGCCTGCTCGGCGTCCAGGTCCTCGAGGATCTCGAGCCGCTCCGTGACCTTCGCGAGCCGCGACTCCACGGCCGCGATGCGCGGCGCCGCGGCCTGCGCGACCGGCAGCCCCAGCAGCGCCATCGTGCGGTAGGTCTCGATCTCGAGCAGGCGCTGCAGCCGCCGGCCGAGCTGTCGCGCGTTGCCGGAGCGGTCGTGCAGCAGCAGCCGGGTCATGCCGTCGGCGTCGGGGTGGAAGTCGGTCCACACCTGGGTGTCGCCGTCGCCGAGGCCCGCGGCGCACACGCTCAGCGGGTCGAAGCAGGCCGCCAGCGTGGCGGGCGACGGCGTCGGGTCGGCGGCGCCCAGCACCGCGGCGCGCACGGCGACCAGGAGCTGCCCCGGCAGCGAGTCCAGCCACGGTGCGCGCAGCTCGTCGCCGGCACGACCTGCGAACGGCTCGCCCGCGCTGCCGTGGCGCCACACCGTCCAGGTCGTGAACTCGGCGTGGCGCTCCCACTTCAGGCCCGTATCGCCCAGCGTCGTCGTGAAGTGGATGACGTCCGCCGCGGGTGCGTCGACGCCGTGCTCGCGGCACAGCTCGGCGAGCCGCGCGTGCTCGGCCCCGTCGGGCTCGTGCTCGTCGCGCAGCAACGCGAGGTGCAGCAGCCGCACCGGCGCGTCGAGGGCGATGAACGGGCGCGCGTGCAGCTCGCGGGCGAGACGGTCGCGTTGCGGGTGTGATCGCACGATCGGAGCTCCCTGGCGGTCGTGGCCGCGGCTCAGCCGGGGCGCACCGGCGGCGGATTGCAGGGGACGGTGTTCACACCAGCCCGAAGAAGGGCTGCACCGGGACCAGCGTGCCCGCGTCCACCGACTCGCTGTCCTCGGGCAGCACGATGAGGCAGTTGGCGTCGTGCATGGTGTGCAGCAGCCCGGAGCCGGTCTTGCCGGTGGGGCGCACCTCCAGCGCCCCGGCGGCGTCGCGGGCGAGCACCGCGCGGTAGTACTCGACGCGGCCCGGCTTCTTGCGCAGCCGCTCCGCGCAGCGCGCCTCGAGCAGCGGCACCGGCGGCGGCGTGCGCGCGCCGGTCATCGCCGCCAGCGCCGGCTGCACGAACTGGTAGAAGGTGACCATCACCGCGACCGGGTTGCCGGGCAGGCCGAAGAACACGGCCCGCCCCAGGCGCCCGAACGCCAGCGGCCGGCCCGGGCGCACGGCGACGCGCCAGAAGCCCACCTGGCCGCGCGCCTCGAGCAGATCCTTGACGTGGTCCGCCTCGCCGGTGGACACGCCGCCGGAGGTGATCACGACGTCGGCGTCGCGGCACGCGGCGTCCAGCGCCTCGCCCAGGCGCGCCGGGTCGTCGCGCACCACGCCGCGGTCGATCAGCTCCACGCCGAGCCGCTCGAGCATTCCGCGCAGGGTGTAGCGGTTGCTGTCGTAGACCTCCCCCGGCGCCAGCGGCTCGCCCAGCGAGCGAAGCTCGTCGCCGGTGGAGAAGAAGGCCACGCGCAGCCGGCGCACCACCGGCACCTGCGCGATGCCCACCGACGCCAGCATTCCCAGCGCCGCCGGCAGCAGCCGCGTGCCGCGCGCCAGCATCACCTGCCCGGCGCGCAGGTCCTCGCCCGCGAGGCGAACGTTCTGTCCCGCGCGGTGGCCCGCGGCGACGCGCACGCGCTCGCCGTCCGCGTGCACGTGCTCCTGCATCACCACCGTGTCGCAG
>CBDUCN010000334.1:0-5536 GCA_965365655.1 uncultured Gammaproteobacteria bacterium
GGACGCGGACGGCGGGGTCGGCTGCAGGTCCTTCGCGTCGAACATCAGCGTCCCGACGTCTTCGTCGACGGACGCGGACGGCGGGGTCGGCTGCATGTCCGTCGCGTCGAACATCAGCGTCCCGGCGTGCTCGTCCACGGACGCGGACGGCGGGGTCGGCTCCATGTCCGTCGCGTCGAACATCAGCGTCCCGGCGTGCTCGTCCACGGCGGCGGACGGTCTCGCGTTGCCGGCGCCGTCGTCCGCCGCTGCCGGCTCGTCCTCCGGCTTCCCGCCGTACGCGGCGATCAGCCCCTGCTCGAGCGTCGCGGCGGTGCCCACGGCAGCACCGCCGGCCGCGGCGGCGCCCGCCATCACGGTCCGGTCCTCGTCGGCCGCGGCGCCGCCCGCCATCACCGTGCGCTCGGCGTCCCCGTCCTGCTCGGCCAGCTCGAAACGGAACTCGACGTCGTAGACGCGGATGCGGTCGCCGTTCCTGAGCGCCACCTCTTCGTCCTCGAGCCTGCGATCGTTCACGAAGGTGCCGTTCAGGCTCTTGCGGTCGCGGATCCAGAAGCCGTTGTCTCGATACTCGATCGACGCGTGCTGCCGGCCGATGGTGTTGCGCTCCACCACGACGCTCTGGGTCGAGCCGTCCGCGGCCGGATTCGGGATGCGCCCGATCACGACCAGGCGCTGCTCGATCGGAATCCGCGTGCCGCCGGTCGCACGCGCCGGATCCTCCAGCGCCGCCCCGGGCGGCACCGCGACCCGCGCCGCGGACGCCGGCGCCGGCCGCGCCGCCGGCTCGGGCGCGGCGGCGCTCCTGCCGCGGCGCATCAACACCACCACCAGCGCGATCACGCTCACCAGCGCGGCCGCACCGACCGCCACCACGACCCAGCTCGTCGTGCCGCCCCCGGCGGGCTGCGGGGCGGGCACTTGCGCCGGTGCCTGCGCTCCCGCGTCGGCGACCTGCGCCGCGGAGTCGGTCGCCGCGGAGTCGGTCGCGGTGGCGTCCCCTGCCGCGCCGACGGCGGCCTCCGGCGCCGCCGCGGCAGGGTCCTCCGTGGCCGCCACGCCGGACGCGGCGACGGACGTGTCGGGAAGCGGCGCGTCTGGAAGCGGCGCCTCTGGGAGCGGCACCTCGGGGAGCGGAATCTGCCCCGAGGGCTCGACAGCGGCGTCGCCGGGCACGGGGACCGCCGCGGCGCTCTCGTCGGGCGCCGCCGCCGCAGGGACCGCGGGCGTGACGGCATCCGCGCCGGGCGCGCCGTCCACGGGGGCGGCGGGCTCCGGCTCCGGCGTCTCCGCAGGTGCTGCCGCCGGCGCATCCGCCGGTGCGGCCGCAACCGGCGCGGCCGCGACCGGAGCAGGCTGCGGCAACGGTGCGCGCAGCAGGTCGCCGACCCGCGAGAACGCGCCGGCCACGTCCTCCGGGCCGGCCGCCCGGAAGTACTCGGCGTCGGTGCGCTTGGCCAGGGACTGGATGGTCATCACGTCCGCGTTGTCGGTGAACGCGATGCCGTAGACGCGGATGCCCTGGTCCGCTGCCTCCGCCGCGAGGTCGCCGCGCATCCAGCGGATGCTCTCGAGGTCACGGGCCTTGTCGTTGGTGTCCACGATCCCGTCGGTGAGCACCACCACGGATCGCCGCGCGTCGTCGCGCGCGTTGGTCTTCAGCTCGTAGAGCGCGCGCTCCAGCGCGGCGGCAGTCTGCGTGTACTGGCCGCGGTAGTTCACCCGGTCGAGGCTGGCCACCACGTCATCCCGCGCTGCACCATCGAGCGGCGTGAGCGGCACCGCGAGCCTCACCGACTGGTCGAAGATGATGATCGCGACACGGAAGTCGTCACCCAGGCCGGCGACGAATTGCTGCGCCGCGTCGCGCGCCAGGAACCCGGGGTCGTTACCCTTCATGCTCCCGGAGTTGTCGAACACCAGCGCGAGGTCGTGGGGCTCGGCACGCGCCGTGCCGGGTGCGAGTGGGAGCAGGGCCGCGAGCAGGGCGGCGCCGAGGACCGCCCGAGTGGACAGGGAAAGCATCATGGGCACCGGCGCTCCGCCGCGTCGTCAGTTGCCGCGCCGCAACGGCGCCCTCGCCGCGACCGCGCCGCGTAGAGCGAGTCTAATGCATTCCCCGATGCAGGTCGCCGTGTCCGACCGGGCCGAACTGTGCGACAACGCACACAGCGACGAAGTGCTCGCCCGTTCCGCCCGGAGCTCACCCGTACGAGGGGCGCCCGGGAGTGGAATCCGTGCGCGCCGTTTGCTTAATGTAGTTCCGCCCGGAACGTGGCATGCTTTCCGAGACTGAATCCAAATCTCCATACCGGAGGGAGAAACCGATGCGCGAAATCTCCAATCGTGTGGTTGCGGCCGGCACCGGCGTGCTGCTGATGACCCTGTTCTCGGCGGCCGCGCTCGCGCAGCCGGAGAACGTCGGCGACAAGAAATGCGCCGAGTGCCACGAGGCGGAGCACGACGTCTGGAAGGGGACCGCCCACTACAAATCCTTCAAGGAGGTCCACAAGAAGGACAAGGCGAAGGAGATCTCGAAGGCCGCCGGCGGCGGCAAGTCGATGAAGAAGAACGAGACCTGCGTCAACTGCCACTACTCCCTGGTGTCACGGCGCAAGGGCTCGGACCCGCGCCCGAGCTCGGGTCCGGCATGCGAGAGCTGCCACGGCGCCGCGTCGGAGTGGATCGAGATCCACAACGACGACAAGGTCCCGCTGGAGAAACGCCACGAGCAGGCCCGGAAGGCCGGGATGATCTGGTCGTTCATGCACTACGACATCGCGCAGAACTGCATGCAGTGCCACGGCCTCGCCGACCCGGACGTCGACGCCAAGGAGCTGGCCGCGATGCTCGACGCCGGCCACCCGATCAACCCCGACTTCGAGCTCGTGCGCTACTCGCAGGGCACGGTGCGCCACCGCTTCTACCCGCCGGACACCAGCAAGAACGCGGAGATGGACAAGGCGCAGCTCGCGCGGCTGTTCGTCACCGGCCAGGCCGCGAAGCTGGTGTCCGCGACCAACGCCGCCGGAAAGTCCGACCACGAGAAGTACGCTGCAGCGCAGAAGAAGCGTGCCGACGACGCGAAGAAGGCGCTGTCGATGGTGAGCCTGCCGGAGGCCAAGAAGCTGGTGTCCGATCCCACCGAGGCCAACGCGCGCGCGCTGGTAGAGGCGATCGCGAAGAAGGACCTCTCCGGCGAGGTCGGCTCGGCGCTGCCGGATCCCGGCAGCTACAAGTAGTGAGCGCAGGGCCGGCGCGCGACCGCGCGCCGGCCCTGCAAGCACTCCCCGAGGCGCGGGCGGTCGCGCCGCCACGGAGTCGAGCATGCAAGACGCCACCTTGATGGCCCGCCCGCAGCGGTGGAGCACGCCCTTCGACGAGGAGATGGGCGACGACCAGCTGCAGATGCTGCTCGCGCGTCCCGAGCTCGCGTCCGTGGACGCGGCGCGCTTTCCCCCGTCGCTGCCGTTCAAGGAGATCCTCCGCAACGACAGCCGCCTGCAGCGCTTCCGGCCCGGCGACATCATCATCCGCGAGGGCGACTACGGGAACTCCGCGTTCATGCTGCTCGAGGGTCGCGCGAAGGTGGTGATCCGCCCGTCGCTGCCCTCGCAGGTGCTGGGCCGCGCGTCGGTGCGCAAGCGCAGCTTCCTCGGCGCGCTGTCGCAGCTGTGGAAGGCCAGCCGGGTGCCCGAGGCGCGCAGCTACGGCGAGCCGGGCGGGGAGCGTCCCGCGACCGAGACCATGACCGTGCGCGACCGGGTGTCGCTGTTCGACACCCGCGAGGCACGCGGCATCTTCGCGGCCGGTCAGATCCCGCAGGGCGCGGTCAGCGAGGTGCCCGAGCTCGACGGGCGCTTCGAGACCCTGGTGCTGGAGCCGGGCGCGATCTTCGGCGAGATCGCGGCGCTGGCCCGCGTGCCGCGCACCGCGACCATCTTCGCGCAGACCAACGCCGTGCTGCTCGAGCTGCGCTGGCAGGGACTGCGCGACATCCGCAAGTACGACGAGGGCTGGCGGCGGATGATCGACGAGAGCTACCGCGCCAACCTGCTCAAGGAGCAGCTCGTCGAGAACCCGATCTTCGGCGGCCTGGACGACAGGACCCTGGCGGAGGTCGCGGACCGCACGCTGTTCGAGACCTACGGCAGCTTCGAGTGGTTCCGCTCCTACAAGCAGCAGCGCGGTGCCGGCGGCGGCGAGACCCGCATCGCCTCGGAAGGCGAGTACGCCGACGGCGCGATGGTGATCGCGTCCGGCTTCGCGCGGGTCAGCATGAAGGTGGGCAACGGCCAGCGCACCCTCACGTACCTGCGCGAAGGCGACATCTTCGGCATCGACGAGCTGTACACGAGCTGGAAGCTGGGCCACGAGGTGCCGCTGGAGACCTCGGTCAGCGCGCTCGGGTACCTGCACGTGCTGCGGGTGCCGTTCCAGGTGCTGGTCGAGCACATCTTCCCGCGCATGGAGCCCCCGTCCGGCCGGCTGCGCGACGCGGCACAGCGCCCGCTGGCCTCGGACTCGCTGCTCGAGTGGGCAGTGGACGAGCGCTTCATCAACGGCACGCGGGCGATGCTCATCGATCTCAACAAGTGCGTGCGCTGCGACGACTGCGTGCGCGCCTGCGCGTCCACCCACGGCGGCAACCCGCGCTTCGTGCGTCACGGCAAGGTGGACGGCAACTACATGGTCGCCAACGCGTGCATGCACTGCGTCGACCCGGTGTGCATGATCGGCTGCCCCACCGGCGCCATCCACCGCAGCGTCACGGGCGCGGTGGTGATCAACGACACCACGTGCATCGGCTGCGGCACCTGCGCCGCGTCGTGCCCCTATGACAACATCCGCCTGGTGGAGATCCGCAGCAAGACGGGCCGGCCGATGGTGGATCCGCTCACCAAGAGTCCGATCCTCAAGGCGACCAAGTGCGATCTGTGCGCCACGCAGCCGGGCGGCCCGGCCTGCGTGCGTGCGTGCCCCCACGACGCGCTGTCGCGCGTCGACTTCCGCGAGGGACTCGAGCAGTGGCAAGCGCCGAGCTGAACGAACTCCCGCTCGCGCAGGCGCCGCGCCGCCTCGGCGCGCGGATTCTCGCCCGGGCGCGGCGCAGCACCGCGCAGATCGTGATCTGGCTGCTGTGGGCAATCGGCGTCGCGGTGGTCGGGTTCTTCGCGCTGCGCGCCGGGCGCACGCTCGGAGAGCCCGCCGAGATCACGGGCTATTCGCTGTTCGCGGTGATGCTGCTGCTCGCGCTGTTCAACGTGCGCAAGAAGCTGTCCATGGTGCCGCTGGTGCGCGCGCGCTGGTGGACCACGCTGCACCTGTCGGGCGGCTTCGCCGCGTACGCCCTCTACGTGCTGCACGCCGGCGTCGCGTGGCCGACGGGTCTCTACGAGCAGGCGCTGTTGCTGCTGTTCTACGGCGTCACGCTCAGCGGCCTCCTCGGCTGGTTCATCGAGACCGTCACGCCGGCGCGGCTGACCCAGACCGGCATCGAGGTGATCTGGGAGCGCATCCCGTCGGAGCTGGCGCG
>CBDUCN010000335.1:0-5530 GCA_965365655.1 uncultured Gammaproteobacteria bacterium
CGCCACCGAGTCGCCGATGAATCCGCCGATGTCCTCGGTCTCGGCGGTGATCATCGACACGATCTCGCCCTGGGACAGCTTGCGGAACTGCGGCGGCGGGAAGCGCAGCACGCGCTCGAAGAGCTGGTATCGGAGACGTCGCAGCATGCGCTCGCCCACCACCCCGCGGTAGACGTTGATCACGTACTTGAAGCCGCCGTTGACGAACACCAGCACCAGAAACGCCATGCACAGCAGCATCAGGTACGGGATCTGCTCCAGGCTCTGGCCGAGAAACTCCTTCGGGAAGTCCTTGCCGGCGATGGCCTGGTTGATGATGGTCTTCGGCAGGTCGAGCGAGACGTAGAGGAACGGGAAGGCCGACAGCGTCAGCAGCAGCAGCTGGATCTGCTCGCGGCGGCTGTAGCGCAGCACGAAGCGGAAGATGGTCGATTCCATCATCGGCGAAGCTTATGCCGGGGGTCGGCGGCGCGGCAAACGCCGCGGCGTCAGCCCTCGATGCAGTTGAGATAGGCCTCTTCCAGGTCCGCTCCGCCGAAGGCCGCGAGGCATTCGGCCGGCGTCCCGGTGAAGCGCACGCGCCCGGCATGCAGCACCACCATCGCGTCGCACAGCGCCTGCACGTCGGCGAGCAGGTGGGTGCTGAAGAACAGCGTGCGCCGCGCGCGATGCAGCGCCGCCAGGCGGCGCTTGACCAGCAGCCGCGCCTTCGGGTCCAGCCCGCTCATCGGCTCGTCCAGGATCAGCAGATCCCTGCCGCTCGCGAGGCACGCCGCGAGGCCCAGCTTCTGGGACATGCCCTTTGAGTAGCGCCTCGCGGGCCGCGCGAGGGCCTCCGGCGCCAGGTCCACCGCGGCGGCGGCCTCGAGGGCCTGCTCGCGCCCGTGGCGCTCGCCGTGCAGGCGCGCGTGGTAGTCCAGGTACTCGAAGCCCGTGAGGTGGAACGGGGGCGCGAAGCGCTCGGGCAGGAACGCGAGCCGCGCGCGCGCCGCGGCGCGGCGGTGGTCCTCACCGAAGAGGTGGATGGTCCCGGCGTCGATCGCGCCGAAGTCCAGCAGCGACCGGATGCAGGTGGTCTTGCCGGCGCCGTTCGCGCCGACGAGGGCGAAGCACGCGCCCGGGGCGATCTCGAGGTCGACGCCGTCGAGGGCGGTGCGCGCGCCGAATCGCTTGACGACCCCCTGCAGCCGCACCGCGGGCGCGGGGTCCGGCGCGCGCTTCGCGGCGGCGCCCCGCGCGGGGGGCGCCGCCTCCGGGGCCGGGCTCAGAAGATGTAGGCCGCGTTGCAGCTCTGCGCGTCCTGCCGGATGTCCCAGATGTTCGGGGTCTGACCGGTGTCCACGCAGGTGGTGTCCTGCTCCGCGATGGTTCCGAACAACGCCGACGAGGTCACGGTCGCGCGCAGGTCGCCCGAGTTGGGCAGCCCGTCGTCCACCTTGAGGTCCAGCTCGCGCATCACGTCCACCGGGATGCCGCGGCCGATGACGAGGTGCAGCCGCGCCGACGGCGCGCTCGCGAAGTCGTCGGTGCGGCCCAGCGCCATCACGTTGTTGAACGCGTTGAGCGGGGCCAGGCCGTTGTCGTTGGTCGGGGCGGCCGTGCCGCCGCCGTAGCTGCCCTGGATGAAGCCGGCCGCCGCCATCTGCACCCACATCGCGTTGGGCTCGGTCCAGTCGACGGTACCGGTGCCGTTGTCGATCTGACCGTTGTCGTTGCCGCCGTCGTTGATCGTGACGCCGATGGCCTGCGTCGCGCCGGTCGCGTTCCAGTCCCCGGGCACCCGGCGGTAGCGATCGATGAAGCCGTAGTAGGCGGCCTGGATGCCGGTGGCGGTGTCGGCGAGGTTGCGCACCCGGGCGCTGTTGATCAGCTCCTGGCCCTTCAGGATCCCGCCGAGAAGCAGTCCGATGATGACCAGCACGATGGCGATCTCGACCAGGGTGAATCCGCGTTGAGCTTTCATGGCCCGTACTCCGAACGTGTCGTGGGTGTGGTTGCCCGATTGCGCAGCAAACTTCGTGCCACTTCGTGCCCGGCGGCGGTTGCCCCGCGTTCCAGGCGCCCCGTAGACTGCAGCCCGAGGGCCGCGGACGGAGCCGCCGCCCGGAACCCCATGCCGCGCCCGACCCCAGCATCCGCCGCCGCGCTGCGCGCCCGACTCTGGTCGCGGCTGCACTCCAGTCGTGGACAGATGGCCCTCACGCTGCTCGTGCTCGGGCTGTTCCTCGCGGTCGCGTCCGGCAACATCGAGGTGATGCTGGACCTCGGCCGGGGCCGGTCCACGCTGGCCACGATCGCGACCACGCCCGAATTCCTGCTGCTGCTCGTGATCGGCGTCGTGCTGGCGGTGCTGCTGCCGCTGCTGTCGCCGATCGGCGGCTCCCTGCTGACCTTCGCCTGCATGCTGCCGGTGTACTGGCTGGGCTACGAGACCACGCGCCGCCCGCTGGTCCCGATGGAGTTCCTGCTGCTCGTGATCCTGGCCCTGTTCGTGATCCACGTGCTCGCGAGCTATTTCCGGGAAGTGCAGAAGAAACAGGCCGTCATCTCGCTGTTCGGGCAGTACGTCCCGCCCGATCTCGCGGCGCGCCTGGGTCGCGACCCGCACGCGCTGGACCTCGAGGGCGAGGCACGCGAGCTCAGCGTGCTGTTCTGCGACGTCCAGGATTTCACCAGCCACGCCGAGCGCATGGAGCCGCGCGAGCTGACCGCGCTGCTGAACGCGCTGCTCACCCCGCTGACCGAGGTCGTGCATCGCCACCACGGCACCATCGACAAGTACATGGGCGACGCGATGATGGCCTTCTGGGGGGCGCCGCTGGCGGATCCGCACCACGCGGCCCACGCGGTCGCCGCCGCGTACGACATGCAGGACGCGGTGGCGAGGCTCGCACAGGAGTTCGAGCACCGCGGCTGGCCGGCGCTCAGGCTGGGCGTCGGCATCAACACCGGCGTCGCGAACGTGGGCAACATGGGCTCGCGCTACCGCATGGCCTACACCGCGATCGGCGATGCGGTGAACCTGGCGTCACGGCTGGAAGCCCTGACCCGCGTGTTCCAGGTTCCGATCATCGTCGGCGAGTCCACCCGGTCGGCCTTCACGGCCGCGACCTACCGGGAGCTGGGGCTCGTCCAGGTGAAAGGAAAACAAGAGCTTACGAGGGTCTTCGAGGCGCTGCGGCCGGACCTGGATCCGGAGAGCACGGCCGTCGCGCGGCTGCAGCGCCACAAGCAGGCGCTCGCCGCGTACTACGCCCGGCGCTGGGACGACGCGGAGCACGCGTTCCGGGCGCTCGCGGCGAGCCGCCCGGACGACCCCCTGTACGGCTACTACCTCGAACGCATCGGCGAGTTCCGCGCGACGCCGCCGCCGGAGGAGTGGCGCGGCGAGCTTCGCTTCACCGTGAAGTAGAGCGCGGAGCCCACTGAAATGTGACGAATTTTCGACAGGGTGTCGACCACGCGACACCTTTAGTGCATGACGGCCCGTCAGCCGCCGGCCGCGCGACGGGCCTCCAGCTCTTCAAGCTTGCGCTCCAGGAAGCGGATCTCGTGGGGGTCCTTCAGCGCGCCGCCGTGCAGCAACCCGCCCACCAGCAGCCGGGCGGCCTCCAGCTCCCCCATGTCCTCGAGCACCACCACGGTCATGTCCCGGGCCCAGGCCGGCGCCGCCCGGGCATGCTCGGTGATCGCCCGCGCGTAGCGCAGCGCCAGCGGCAGGTCCCGCAGCCGGTGCTTCGCGATGATGGCCGCCTCCGCCATCCACCGCCAGCGCGCGTCGGGCGCCTCGAGGAAGCGGCGGTGGACGAACTCCAGCATGCGCCGCTGCCGGGCGGGATCGGCCACCGCGGCGTAGATGCGGGTCGCCGCGAGCAGCGGGTAGCGACTGTCCGGGTCCAGCTCCAGCGCACGCGCCAGCCAGTCCTCCACCCGGGCGTAGTCGAGTCGCGCCAGCGGCACGCTCATGCCGGGCTGGGTGTCGTGGGCCTGCAGCCACAGGCTGAGCAGCCTCGACATCAGCGCCGACTCGCCCAGTGACAGCAGCCGCAGCGACGCCGCGGACGGCGGCGGCCCCAGCGGGCGGTAGCGGGCCTCCAGCCCCGGCCGCGCGGCGTGCCACCCAAGCTGCACGGCCAGCGTCGCGACGAGCAGCACGATGGTCGCGCGCGACACCCGCGACAGCGGCCGCACCGACGCTGCGCGCCCGGGCCTCACGGCACCTTGCGCTCGAGGTCGAACAGCGCCGCCGCGACGAGCAGCGGCAGGTAGATCGCGCACTGCGCCAGCGCCCACCCCACGTCGCCCGGCGCGGCGTGCCCGGCGACCAGCCACTCGGTGCGGGCGAAGCGGTGCAGGTCCGGGAGCAGGAACGCGATGGCCTCCAGCACCCGCCCGACCCACGCCCCGGCGGCGCCCTCCCCTGCGGCCAGCGGATTTGCGGCCATCAGCCGGATCGCGTCCATCGAGCGCGCCAGCGCGTAGAACGCGAACACCGCGCCGAGGCCCGCCGGCGCCTGGCTCACGGTGAGCAGGCACAGCACCGCGAGCGCCGACACCAGCAGCAGCTCGCACGCGAGCGTCACGCCCCACGCCAGCGCTGCGGCCAGCGGCGCATGAAGCGTCACGAGCGCCCCGCACGCAGCGGCGGTCGCGAGCGCGACGACCGCGTAGCCCGCGAGACGGCCCGCCAGCCACGCGCCGCGCGGCAACGGCAGCGCGAGCACCAGCTCCATGCCCTTGTCGGCCTGCTCCCGCAGCACGCTGGTGGCGACGAACAGCGCGACCACGAACACCGCCGCGAGGCGCAGCCAGGCGCCCAGCACCGCGGCCGCGATCTCGCGGGTCTCCGTGATCGCGATGCGCGACGAGAACGCGGCGAGCCCGAGGCCCACGGCGAGCGCCGCCGCGACCAGCCACGCGACTCGCCCGCGCAGCGCCTCCAGCACCACCACGCGGGCGATGGCGGCTACGGTGGACGGCAGGGAGGTGCGTGGCGCGGGCATGGTCAGGTCGCCCTGCTAATATAGCCGACGCCGGTGCCGCGTCGCCGCGGCCCTCCCCCGCACTCGGGGCGCTCGCCGATGAAGCCTCCCACCTCGTTCCTGCAGCGCCAGGAGCATCGCACGCTGGCACTGATGCTGCTGCTGCTGCACGTCGTGATCTGGTGGGACTTCGGCGGCGGCGTCTCGCGCTCGCTGATGCTGGCCCACCTCGGACTGTTCCTGCTGTGGCAGCCGCTGCTGCGCCCGGATCACCGCCTCGACTGGCGCTCCGTGGTCGGCTTCGCCGTGGTCCCGCTGGCCTTCGTGAGCGCACTGAGCTGGCTGCTGCTGGGGCTCTGGCTGCTGCTCCTGATCGGCCTCGTGGGCGGGCGCGTGAACGTGGCACCGCGGGTGCGCGTCGCCTACCTGGGCGCGCTGGTCTACCTGGTGCTGGAATTCCTCGTGGGCTGGATGCCGCGCATGTTCTCGCTGGCAGGGCCCACCAGCGACCTGCTGGAGCTGTTCCGCTTCGGCCTGTTCGCGCTGCC
>CBDUCN010000336.1:0-5512 GCA_965365655.1 uncultured Gammaproteobacteria bacterium
CGGCGATGATCTCGGCGAACCTGAATGCCGCGACGATGATGATCGCCGAGAAGGGCGCCGACCTGGTGCTCGGCCGGCCGGCGCCGGAGCCGATCGTCGTGCCGGACTGAGGCGCGAGCTGCCCCGGCTCGTCGTCCGGCGAGGCGCGCGTTGCCGCGCGCCTCGCCCCCGCGATCTCCGCGGCCGCCTGGCGTCCCCGGGCGGCTACTGGCCCAGCGTCGCGCTGGAGGCCGGCACCAGGTATCCCGACACGCGATACTCCGCGGATCCGCCGGGGCTCCCGTCGGTGCTGTTGAGGTTCAGCACCACGTCGCTGCCGCCGTCCGCGTAGAACTTGATGGGCCACCCGTAGTTCGTGATCTTCCGGGTCGAGCCGACCGGCAACGACGCGAGGTCGGTGTTCACCGGCAGGTTGTGTTCTGCGCTCGTGCCGTCGGACGTGAAGCGCACCTCCACGAAGGCGACCTGGTCCGCCGTGGCCGTCGTCGCGCGCAGCGAGATGTGCTCGACCACGAGGATCTGCCCGGCCGGCACCGTGAAGTCGTCGCCGGCCACGCGGTCGCTGGTCGAAATCCCTCTGAAGGTTCCGAACGCGACGGTCACGCCGACGGCGAACGGCGTGCGCACGTTGCGCTCGGCGTCGGTCTCGACCGGCACCGGCGCGGCGTCGGTGTTGACGACGGTCACCGGCGTGCTCCGCTGCGCGTGGGCGGGCGTCGCGATCGCCAGCAGCGCGATCGCCGCGGCGGCTAGCAACGGGCTCGTTCTCATGACTTCACTCCTTTTGATGCAGGAAACGGGAAGCGCCGCGCGACGCGGTAACGGACGCGACCTGTGAGACGGCCTGCGAAACGGCCTCCGGGCCCGCGGTAAGCTCGCCCGCAACGCACGTGCCGTGCGTCTTCACAGCCGCCGCGTGCGGCACGCGGCCCGTCGCGAGCGCCGTCGCTCAGGCGCCGGTGCGCGCGACCGGCTCCGGCCGTTCGCCGAGCCGGGCGCACGAACGCGGAGCCGGCTGCTTCCGGCCCGCGCGCCGCCGGCCGGCGAGCATCAGCGGCGCCGCGAGCGCGAGCAGGGCCAGTGTCTGCGGCCCGGGCGCCTGGGCCGCCGCCGCTTCGAACACGATCGTGTCGATGTTGAAGGAGTGCACGTCGACGATCGGGCTGAAGAGATCGGCGCTGCTGAACGGGGTCGCGCTCGCGAAGGTCACGACGAAGACCTCGCCGCCGTCCAGGAGCACCGCGTCCGGCACCGGCGCGCTGACGGCGCTGCCGACGGCGGTGTCGATCGTGTACGCGTCTGGCGGCGACGCGGGCGTGGACACGAAGCTTGCCGTGAGGCTGACGATCGGATCGGCGAACTGCAGCGTCACGACGTCTCCGAGCGCCGGCAGGAAGGACTCGTTCCCGCCCAGCGCCGAGTCGTCGACGCCGAGATAGTTGTCGCCGCTGTCCGCATCGAAGCGATTGCTCGCGATCAGGTCCAGGCCGGTGTTCGACGTGAACGTCACGCCGGACAGTGTCGTGACGACGTCCCCCGGCGCGAGCGTGTCGAAGTCGATGGTCACCGCGTGCGCCGCCCCCGCGAACAGGGCCGTCGACAGCCCGAGGACCTGCGCGGTGCTGCGGATGATTCGCCGAGCGTTCATGGTCGTCTCCTGGTCAGGTGTGCATCGCGTTCGCGCGTCGCTTGTGCGCGCCGGTGTCGTTGCGCCGGCGCCGCGTCAGGGCGCGGTCTCCACGAGGTGCCCCACTGCGCCGAGCGTGCACACGTTGTTGCCCGGGGCATCGGCGAGGATCCGGAACTCCAGCTCGTCGCCGCCGTGCACGTAGTAGGTGACGGCGTGGGTCGCGTAGGTGTTGTCGCGGAACCTGACCAGGCCGGTGTCCTCGAAGGTGAGCCACAGCGACGCGTAGCTGCGGCCTGGCACGTCCGTGCGGCCGATGATCATCGCGCCCATCGGCGTGCGCGTCGGGCCGCACGCGATGGACACGTGCTCGATCTGAAGCGTGTCTCCCGCGGCGATCGGGAAGCGGTGCGTGAGGTTCGCCAATTCATCGAACTGCTGGAAATGCCGCAGGTACACCGGCCTGAGCGGCGGCGGCGCGACCGCGACCTCGTTCACGACCTCCACCGACGGCGTGTTCTGCACCGTCACCGGGGTGCTGCGCTGGGCGTGGGCCTGCCCCGCCGCCGATGCCAGCGCCGCGGCGAGCAGCGCGCTGCAGAAGCTGTTGTTCATGACCGTGCTCCCGTCCTGGTCTGATTGCCGCACATTCGTCGGCGTCTCGCGTTCGGGTCGCCGTCACCGCATTCGCTTGCCGGTCGCGGCGTCGGAGCCCGATCGTAGTCGAGCGCGGGGCGGAGCAAGCGTGCGTGCACGCTGTCGGCTGCCCGAAACCTGATCCGGATCAACGGCCGCTGCGGCGCTCCGCGCGCTCGCGCTTTTCGTTCCCGCGCGCGTTACGGCGTCGCGAGTCACGCCGCCGCCGTGGTGCACAGGTCCGGCCATCGCGGGACCGTGCGCAGGGCGGCCGGGCGCCCCGTCGCGGCGCGCGGCGCGGACCTGACGGCCCGCGATTCCCGCGTCGCCTCCGTCGTCGCCGAGGGGCCGTGGACGTCCGTCGCGCCGGCGCACGGGCGCTGCTCTCAGGTGCTATGCCCATGGTGAGGCTGACCGCCGTCGCCGTCGCCGTCGCCGTCGCCGTCGCCGTCGACGGAGACGTCCAGCCAGCGCTGGTCAGTCACGATCGCGCGGTCACCGGGGCGCAGCAGCACGGTCGTGGTGTCGGACTCCACCACCGCCGGCC
The DNA here is from genome assembly GCA_965365655.1 of uncultured Gammaproteobacteria bacterium. GTDB lineage: Bacteria > Pseudomonadota > Gammaproteobacteria > HK1 > HK1 > JBFHNV01. Next base: position 2,811 of record CBDUCN010000336.1, read on the forward strand.
CGTCGATCGCCTGCCCGGCCGCGAGCGTCGCGAACGCGAACACCGGCGCACGCCGCCATTCTCCGAGGTACACCTCGCGCGCGCCGCGCGGCGGCGTCGCATCGCCGCGCGCGGCGGGCGGCTCCTCGGGCGGGTGCGGCAGCACGCCCACCGTGGTCACGCGCGCGTTGACCAGCACCGGCTGCTGCTCCGGCAGCGCGTAGGTGTAGAGCTCCTCGTGGCGGCGCTCGAACGCGCGCTTGAGATCCGCGAGCGCGTCGGGCGCGGTCAGGTCGACGCCGTCCAGCGGAACGTCGATCTCGAAGATCTGCTCGCCGTAGCGCATCTCGGCCGAGCGCCGCGTGTCGATGTGGCCGTCGAACCAGCCGCGCATGCGGGTCTCGCCGTCGCGCTGCATCGAGTCGTAGAGCGCGCCCAGCGCCGCCGGGTCCAGCGCGTCGGCCTCGCCGACGTGGGAGCGCACCGCCTCCAGGCGCAGCTCGCTCGCGAGCATGCCCCACGCCGAGAGCACCGACGCGACCCGCGGCACCAGCACGCGCCGCACGCCGAGCAGGCGCGCGAGCTCGGTCACGTGCAGGCCCGCGGCGCCGCCGAAGCCGAGCAGCGCGAAGCGCCGGGGATCGACGCCGCGGCGCACCGTCGCGAGCCGGATCCCCTCCGCCATCGCGGTGTTCACGACCCGGTGCACGCCTTCCGCCGCGCGCAGCGGGTCCACGCCCAGCGCGTCGCCCAGGCGCCCGATCACGCGCGCCGCCGCGGCGCGGTCCAGGCGCGCCGCGCCGCCGAGGAAGTTGTCCGGGTCGAGGTAGCCGAGCACCACGCTCGCGTCGGTCACCGTCGCGTCGCCGCCGCCGTTGCCGTAGCAAGCCGGTCCCGGCTGCGCGCCGGCGCTGCGCGGCCCGACCTCGAGCAGCCCGCCCGCGTCGGCGCGCGCGATGGAGCCGCCGCCGGCGCCCAGCGTGATGATGTCCAGGCTGGGCAGCGCGATGGTCTCCCCGGCGACCGCGCGCTGCGCGGCGAGCGCGGGCTCGCCGTCGACCACCAGCGAGATGTCGCTGGACGTGCCGCCCATGTCGAAGGGCACGAGGTCCGGGATGCCCAGCATCGCCGCGACGCGGCGCGCGCCGGCGAGTCCTCCGGCCGGCCCCGACAGCACGGTCGCGGCCGCGATGCGCGACGCCTCCTCGACCGGCGCGACGCCGCCGTGCGACAGCATCACCAGCAGCGGCCCGGCGAAGCCGGCGTCCGCGAGGCGGCGCTCCAGCCCCGCGAGGTAGCCCTCGATCAGCGGGCCCACGAATGCGTTCACGACGGTGGTGGAGACGCGCTCGTACTCCTTGATGCGCGGCAGCACGTCGCTCGACAGGCACACGTGGACATCCGGCATCGCGTCGCGCAGCGCGCGCCGGGTCGCCTGCTCGTGGCGCGGGTCGCGGTACGCGTGCAGGTAGCACACCGCGACCGATTGCACCTTCGCACGCGCGAGGCGGCGGATCGCGCGCGCCAGCGAGACCTCGTCCAGCGGCGTGTGCACGCGCCCGTCGGCGCGCACGCGCTCGCGCACGCCGAGGCGCAGGTGCCGCGGCACCAGCGGCTCGGGGCGCGGCAGGCGGAGATCGTAGCGCTCGGGCTTCAGCCCCTCGCGCATCTCCAGCACGTCGCGGTGGCCCTCGGTGGTGAGCAGGCCCACCTTCGCGCCGCTGCGCTCGAGCAGCGCGTTGGTCGCGACCGTCATGCCGTGCACGACGCGCCCGGTGCGCGCGAGCAGCGTGGCCAGCGGCAGGTCGAGCCGTGCGGCCAGGCGCTCGAGGCCGTCCATCACGCCCAGCGACTGATCGTGCGGCGTGCTCGGCGCCTTCACGAAGGTCACGGCGCCGGCGTCGTCGGCCGCGACGACGTCGGTGAAGGTGCCCCCGACGTCGACGCCGATGCGGTAGCGGCTCATCGGCGCGTCGCCCCCCGGCGCACGAAGCCGTCGCGGCGATCCTTGCGCCGCGCGTCGGGCGCGCGCTCGGCCGGCGGGCCCCAGCCGCCGCCGCCGCCGGAGTGCACCTCGAAGGTGGAGCCGGCGGGCACCGGGATCCCCTCGCGCTTGCTCGCGAGCGGCCGCGCGCGCCTGCCCGGCTCGCGCAGCAGGTAGCGGTGCGGCGCGCCGTCCTCGCCGCCCAGCATGCCGCGCGCGCCGTGGCGCAGGCCGTCGCCGGCGGTGTTCGCGACGCACGGCGATTCGGTCTCCACCGTGAACTCGAGGTCGCAGCCGGCGCCGCCCGCGAAGCGCCCGTCGCCGCCGGAGTCGGCGCGGAACTCGTGGTGCGCGAAGTGCAGCGGGAAGCGCACCTCGGCGACCTCCACCGACCCGAACTTGAGGCCGCCGGCGGAGTGCCACTCGCCGGCGTTGTGCCAGCCGTCGCCGCCCGACGACGCGCCGCCGCCGGGGCGGGCGTGGAACATGTGCCAGATGAAGGGCCGCCCGCTGCGCGGGTCCTCGCCCTTGATCGCGATGCGAAGGCGCCGCCCCCACCCGGCCATCGCGCGCTCGGGGCACGCGCCTGCGAGCGCGACGACGATCGCCTCGATGATCTCCTGCCCGGCGTGTGACGTGGACATCGTCACCGGCGCGCCCGGCTCGGGCCATACGATGGTGCCGGGGCGGGTCAGGATCTCCACCGGGCGGATCGTGCCCTCGTTCTTCGCGATGTCGG
>CBDUCN010000337.1:0-5477 GCA_965365655.1 uncultured Gammaproteobacteria bacterium
CCCTCGCCGAGCTTGGAGATCAGCTCGAAGCGCCCGCGCAGCAGGTCGCCCTCCTGGAAGTCGCGGTCCAGGCCCGGCACCGGGCCCGCCGGGCCGGCCCGCCCGGCGGGCACCGCCGTTGGCCAGCTCGCGCCGGTCTGCGCGCCGGCGGCGTCCCTGACCTCGCCGGGGCCGTCGTCGCCGAACACGTCGAAGTGTGCGTCCGCGCCGGTGGTGTCGCCGCCTGCGTCGTCCATCATGGTGCGGTCGTCGTCCGGCATCGCGTCCATCACGGTGGCGTCGCCGCTGACGCCGCCGCCACCGGTGATCTCGCCGCTCAGCGGGTCGAAGAGATCGCTGGCAGGGCCCTCGTCGTCGGCCGCGTCGGGGACGCCCAGCACGGCCGTGCGCTCGCCGGCGGCGGCATCCATTCGCGTCGCGTCGTCGTCGATCCGGGCCGGCGCGCCCGAGGGCGGGGCGGTGCGCTGGGTGCTCTCGCCGCCATCGCCGGCGAACACCGTGGCGTCGCCGCCGTCGCCGCCCGCGAACACGGTCGCGTCGCCGTCCGGGCCCGCGTACACGGTGGCGTCGGGATCCCCGCCCGCGTACACGGTGGCGTCGCCTTCCGGTCCGGCGTACACCGTCGCCTCCGCGCTTGCGTCGTCGCCCGCGAACACGGTCGCGTCGGGGTCTGCTCCGCCGCCGCCGAGCTGGCCGCTGAGCGCCGCGTAGACATGGTGGGGGAGGCCGGCTTCCCGGGCCGCCTGCAGCAGGCGTGCGGCCTTCGTCGCGCCGTCGGGATTGCTCGCGACGTAGCGATCGAGCGCGGCACTGACCTCCTCGAAGGAGCGCTCGCCCCGGATCAGGCCGGCGACCAGTTGCTTCAGCTCGGTCACGGGTGTCGCGCTCTCATTGTTCCTTCGTGGATCCGCTCGCGGCCGTCGGCCCGGCGCCAGTCCCGTGCCCGCCGCCGCGCTGCTCGATCCCGCCTGCGCCGGGGTCCTCGCCGCTCGCCGCAGGGGTCGCCCGGTCGGCGACCGCGGGCTCGCGCGGTGCACCGGAGCGGCGCGGCACGGTGACGTCTTCCGGAGGCGCGGCGCCGGATGCTGACACGGCGAATTCCGGGCGCGTCGCGTCGCCGCGTATCGCCGCGGCTCCGCGAACGGTCGCGTCGTTCGTCAGGGTGACCGGAGTTCGCGGCGCGGCGTTCCCGCGTACGGTCGCGTCGCCGCGCGCCGTGGCCTCGTCGCCGGCGCTCCGGGGGCCGCGCCCGGTGGTGAAGCCCGGGACGGTGTCTTCCGAGTCCGAAGGCTGCTCGGGAACGTCGCCGGTGCCGTGGCCGTCCCCGTGCACGTCGACCACGATGACGGTGACATTGTCCCGTGATCCACGCGACAGCGCCAACTCGACGAGGATGTCGGCGAGGTCCTCGTCGCTCGCGCGCGACGCCGCGTCGCGCACCTCGCTGTCGTCCACCTCCTTGTCCAGCCCGTCGCTGCACAGGATGAAGCGATCACCGGGGCGCAGGGTGACGATCTCGCAGTCGAGCTTCAGCGCGTCGCCCGCACCGACGGCGCGCGTCACGAGATTGGACTGCGGATGGTTCGCCGCCTGCGCTGCGGTCAGCACTCCGCGATCGACGAGGTCCGCGACCAGCGCGTGGTCCTGGGTGATCTGCTCCAGCTCGCCGTCGCGCAGGCGATAGATCCGGCTGTCGCCCGCCCACGCGCAGATCGCGTGCCCTCCACGCGACAGGAGCGCGGCCACGGTGCTGCCGATGGTCGCCGCCTCGCGGCTGGCCGCGAGCTGGCGCAGGTCCCGGTTCACCGTCTCCAGCGTGGTCTCCACCTGGTCCAGGAAGCGGCTCAGGGACGCCGCGGGCTCGAGCGTCGCGAGCCGGCTCACGATCATGCCGCTCGCGACGTCGCCGGCCGAGTGGCCGCCCATGCCGTCGGCGACGACCCACAGGCCGACGTCTGGCCGGTCGAGGCATGCATCCTCGTTGTGCTGTCGGACCTTTCCCACATCGGTCCGCGATGTCGACGTGCAGCGCAGCGTTCCGGCCCCCGTGCAGACTGTCTCGTCGACGAGACAGGCGTGACGCATGCGGCCCGGCTGCCAGGGCAGCCGGGCCGCATGCCGTAAGAACCAATAGTAAGCCACCGGTTGCGGGCGGTGGCCAGCCTTCACGCCGGGGTTGTGTCCGCCGTCTCAGGGCGCTCGCCGCGGCCCGGTGTGCGAGCCCGGCGCCCGCATCAGAGATTGCTTGGGAAAAGGCCAATAACTGTTTGAATCTTCTGCAACCATGGGCTATCGTCGGCGGGGACATTGGAGTAGTGCGTCCATAACCAATCGTTTATCATCCGGCTGAGCCGGGGGAGAAGCGGGTCGCACGGGTGGCCGCGGGCAGCGCGAGATCGCCCGCTGCGCAGCGAGGGGAGCAGGTGGAGAAACTGACAGTACGGCGGGGACGCAGCCGGCATCGCGCGCGGGCGTGTCTTATTTTCGCCGCACTGCTGTGCACGCTGGCGGGAACGCTGCGCACGCCCTTCGCGCAGGTGCTGCCGCCGGCGGCGAGCCCCGGCGCGGCGCTGCCCCGCACACCGGCGCCCACCGCCGAGGACGTCTCCGAGCCCCCGCCCGCGTTCCCGATCCCGCCCCCGCTCGAGCGCCCGCTGGCCGAGGACGAGGGTCAGCGGCTGTTCGTCACGCGCTTCGAGCTCGACGGCGCCGAGGACCGCCCCAAGGCCGGCATCGACGTCACCGAGCTGTCGGCGCTGCTCGAGGAGCTGCGCGTCCAGCGCCAGGGTCTCGACCGGGTCGACGAGAACGGCTTCACGGACGAGGAGCGCGCCGAGATCGTCACCTTCATGCGCGAGGCGGTGGCGAATCCGAACTACGACTACCTGGGTCCCGAGTACGAGGCGCTCGTCGACCGCCTGCGCGAGCTGAAGGCCGAGCGCGACGCCGGCATGACCGTGGGGCAGATGCAACAGGTGGCGAACGCCGTCACCGAGTACTACCGCAGCGCGGGCTTCGTGCTCGCCCAGGCCTACATCCCGGCCCAGGAGGTGCAGGACGGGCGCGTGCGCATCGCGGTGCTCGAGGGCACGCTCGGCAACGTGCTGGTGGAGGGCAACGAGAAGTACAGCACCGACGTGCTGGCCTCGCCGTTCGAGGAGCTGATCGACGCCCCGGTCACCGCCGACGGCATCGAGTCCGCGATCCTCACCGCGAGCGACTACCCGGGCCTGAGCGCGTTCGGCGTGTTCCGCCCCGGTCGCGAGGTCGGCACCACGGACCTGGTGCTGCGCGTGCAGGACGAGCGCAGCTTCGATGCCAGCGTGCGCGTCGACAACCACGGCACGCGCTTCACGGGCCGCAACCGCGGCATCGTCGACATCGCGCTGAACAACCCGACCGGCGCCGGCGACCGCATCTCCGGAACCGTGATTCGCCAGACCGATCCCTCACGCTCGAACTTCGGCGAGATCCGTTACGAGCGTCCCCTGTGGGCCGGGACCCTGGTCGGCGGCAGCTACTCGCGCAACCCGTTCTCCGTGGGCGCCGAGCTCGAAGCGTCGGAGCTGAGTGGCGAGTCCACGAACGTCGACCTCTACGTGGACCACTCGATGGTGCGCAGCCGGGCCGCGAACGTGGCGGGCCGTCTCGGCTGGCGCCGCACCCAGGAGGTCACGAAGCTCACGAGGACCCCGGTGGGCCTGGACGAGCTGTCGTACCTGTTCGGCGAGCTGCGCTTCGACAGCATCGACTGCGAGGCGCGCGCCATCAACGCCGGAACCGTGGGCTTCGCGTATGGCCTCGGCGACCAGCTGGGAGGCAACGGCGAGGACACCGCGGCGCAGCAGTTCGTACCGCCGCGCCGGCGCGGCGGCTCGACCAAGTTCGCGAGCAACGAGTTCTGGAAGGTCGAGGGCACCTTCTCCCGCTTCCAGAAGATCGCCGACACGATCGCGGTCCTGGCGCGCGTCGAGGGGCAGTGGAGCAACGACCTCCTGACCTCGACGCAGCAGTACAGCATCGGCGGACCGAACAACGTGCGTGCTTACAACGTCTCCGAGTTCCTCGTCGACAAGTCCTTCTACGCGTCGATGGAGTGGTCCTTCGACGCGCCCGGCTTCGCGGACGCGGAGTTCCACGACGGTGTGCCCTGGGGGCAGGTGCTGAAGGTGTCCTTCTTCGCCGACTGGGCATGGGGGCAGCTCAACGACCCGACGCCCACCGACATCGCGAACCTGAACGTGGGCGGCATCGGCGCCGGGGTCAGCTTCAACCTGCCCGGCACGGTGCTCGGTCGCCTGCAGTACGCCCGCCCGGTCGGCGAGCGGGTCCCGGGCGCGCCGGGCGATCCCGCCAGCCACAAGTGGTGGTTCGACGTCACGTACCAGTTTTGACGGCGCCCGGCAGCGGGGGCCGTCACGCCCGGGTTCGCCGGACTGTGACTGCAATCACGCCGTCCGGCGGGCTACTGAAGGCATCTTGAAGTAGCGGTGGCGCCCTTCGGGTGCCGCCTGTCTATCGGTGTCCGCCGCAGAGCCGGCGCGCACCGCAGTATTGGAAAGAGGCGACGGGCCATGAGCAGCAACTCGCGAGCAGATTCCCGGACCGGTCTCCCGGGGTTCGTTCCCAGGCCCCTCCCCGCACTGGTGCGCAGCAGCCTCGTCGTGTCCGCCGGCGTCCTCGCGGGTCAGGCGCTGGTCGTGCCGGACGCCGTCGCCGGCCCGCAGGGCGGCAACGTGGTCGGCGGCCAGGGCCAGATCGCGCGGCCCGACGCCAGCACGACCGTCATCCAGCAGCAGTCCCACTCGCTCGCCATCGACTGGCAGACCTTCAACGTGAAGGCCCACGAGCTGGTGCAGTTCAACCAGCCGTCCAGCTCCGCCGCGGTTCTGAACCGCGTGCTCAACCAGACGCCGAGCCAGATCTTCGGCTCGGTGCGCGCCAACGGACAGGTGTTCATCCTGAACGGCGGCGGCGTGGTCATCGGCAACGGCGCGCGGGTCAACGTCGGCGGGCTGTTCGTGTCCAGCCTGGACATCAGCAACGACGACTTCATGGCCGGGCGCTACAACTTCGCGGCCCGTGACGGCGAGACCCCCGGCGCGATCGTCAACCGCGGGCTGATCGAGGCCGCGACCGGCGGCAGCGTCACGCTGGTCGGCGGGCAGGTGTCGAACGAGGGTGTGATCGTCGCCGACATGGGTCACGTGAACCTCGCCGCCGGGCGCACCGCGACGGTGGACTTCGACGGCGACGGGCTGATCCGGTTCGAGGTGGACGGCAAGGTGCTCGAGAACGCGTCGGGCGCGGACGCCGCGGTGTCGAACTCGGGCGAGATCCGCGCTGAAGGCGGGCGGGTGCTGCTCAGCGCCGCGGTGGCCTCGGAGGTGTTCAGCCGCGCGGTGAACAACTCGGGAATGATCCGCGCCGGCGGCATCCGGAAGGTCGGCGGCAAGGTGATGCTCACCGGGCTCGGC
>CBDUCN010000338.1:0-5442 GCA_965365655.1 uncultured Gammaproteobacteria bacterium
GCGAACTCGCTGCCCAGCGCCGACATGGCCTCGTACGCGCGCGCGCCCACTGTCGTGTAGTTGTCGACGTGCAGGATGCCGTGCCCGCGCGCCGGCGGCGGCTCGACCACGTCGAGGCTGGGGCACGGCGCGACGACGGCGTCGACGCCGAGGCCGCGAAGGTACTCGCGCGTCAGGTCGTCGCGCACGGCGCACAGCCGCGCGGCCGCGAGGACGGCGCGCAGGCTGTCGTCCGGCGGCCGCGTGTGTTCCCGCTTGAGGTCGCACAGCCCGATGCCCCAGGTGCACACGGGCACGCGCGCGGCGATCGCCGCCATGCCCTCCCAGAACGGGGCGAAGTAGTCCATCAGCAGCCCGCCGCCGCCGATCACGACGAGGTCGCGCTCGCCGGCGTCGCGCAGCGCCGCGAGCGTGTCCGCGACGAACGGGTCGTCGCACAGGTGCTCGCGCACCGTGTGCGGCTCCAGCGCGCGCTGTATCCCGATGGCCGACAGCCAGTCGCCGATGTTCGAGCGGTTGGCGTACACGTGGTGGATCACCGGCGCATCCTCGCGAAGACCTCGGCGTAGTCGCCGCCGGGCCAGGAGTGGTACTCGCCGCGGTAGCGGTTCAGCGCCAGCGCGGCCTCGTCGAAGCGCATCGCCTCGCACTGGCTGGCGTACGCGCGGATGGCCTCGCGCTTGCGCTCGGCGTGCTCGGAGATGTCGACGATCTCGTCGAGCCGCGCGAGCGGCGTCCAGATCTCGTACAGCCACACCTCGGGCAGCTCGGCGCCGCGCGGGGCCGCGGCGAGCGCGCGGCGCACCGCGCGCGCGGCGGCGCGATGGTCCGCGTGCGCCTCCCCGGGGTGGGTCACGTACAGCCGCCCGGGCGCGAAGCGCTCGACGTGCTCGCGCAGGCGCTCGACCACTGCCCGGCTCGCGGCCAGCGCGCCGTCGCGCTCGCGCCAGAACTCGATCGCCGCGACGCCCAGCACCTGGGCGGCCGCGTGCGCCTCGGCCTCGCGCCGGGCCGCCGTCTGCGCCGGCGGCGCGCCGTGCCCGCCGTGCTCGCCGGAGGTCAGGAAGATCACGCGCACCTCGGCGCCGTCGGCGGCGTGGCGCGCCAGCGTGCCGCCGCAGCCGATGGCCTCGTCGTCGGGGTGCGGGCTGATCACCGACACGCGGCGCGGCGCGGTCATCGCGCGACCTCGCGCGCGGACGCCGGATACAGGCCCCAGTCGCGCACCTGCCGCGCGCCGCTCGCGAAGCGCTGCTTGAACGCCTCGTCGCCGAGACCGAAGTCGAAGCAGTGCGCGCGTTCCTCGCGCGCGGCGAGCAGCAGGTGGCGCAGCAGCACCTCCCCGGGCGAGCGCCGTGCGAGATCGATCGCGAAGCTGGGCTTGTACCAGAGGTAGCTGCCCCGGTAGCAGAAGCCGAAGTGGCACGCGATCGGGCGCCCGCGCCACTCCACGCTGGTGAAGCGCAGCCACCCGCTCGCGCCCGCCTCGCGGGTGAGCTCGCGGTAGAAGCGCCGCTGCGCAGGGTCCACGAACAGGCTCGGGTGGCCGGTGTCGCGCCATCGCGCGACGTGCTGCTCGAAGAACGCGTCCAGCCTCGGCGCGATGGCGGCGCCGGCGTCGAGGTGGTGCACCTCGAGCGTGCCCTCGCGAGCGAACCAGCGCTCGTGGCGCACGAGGCTGCGCTTGCTCGCGGCGCGCGTCGCACGCTCGGGATCGCCGCGCAGGTCCAGCGCGGGGGCGACCTGCTCGCCCTCGCACACGCAGTCCATGTCCAGCAGGGCGGCCGCGGCGCGCAGCGCGTGCGGCGTCGCGGAGTCCTCGGGCACGTGGTGGAAGCAGAAGCCGACGAAGCCGGGGGTGTGCTCGCGGGCCAGCGCCAGCACCCGGGCGAGCGTATCCGGTGCGGCGGGCGCGCCCGGGAAATCGAGGTAGTCCGAGCCGCCGGCGCCGACGAAGTACACCATGCCGCCGTCGGCGAACAGCGGCGCGAGCAGCACCGGCTCGCCGCCGTCGCGCACGACGATGGGCAGCAGGCGTCCGCGGCCGAAGCATCGCCACCACGCGCGCAGCCACTCGCCGGTCATGAACGGCGTCGCGCCCGGCGCGTGCGCGAGCAGCCGCTCCCACCATGCCGTGGGCACGCAGTGCGGCTCGAGGTCGTCGAGCAGCTCCACGCTCGGTGCCGCCACCGCGATCATCGCCGCCCGCGCGCGATGACGCGTTCGAAGAAGCGGGCGATGGCGTCGACGCAGCGCCGCTCGTCGGCGTGCTCGAGCACGAACGCGCGCGCGGCGTCGCCGAGCGCCGCCGCGCGCTGCGGGTCGCCGAGCCAGCCGCGCAGGATCGAGGCCAGCGCGGCGTCGTCGCCGGCGGCCACCACCTCGCCCGTGCGGCCCGGCGTCACGACCTCGCTCGCGCCGGAGCCGTGACACGCGATGACCGGCAGGCCGCAGGCCATCGCCTCCAGGTACACGAAGCCGGGACCGCCCTCGTAGGCCGACGGCGCCGCGAACACGTGCGCGCGCGCCAGCGCCTCGGGCAGCGCGTCGCGGGGCACGAAGCCGGCGAACTCGAGCAGTTCCGGGTGGCCGCGCCGGCGTGCCGTCTCCGTCAGCGCGTCCACCAGCCGCGGGTTGCCGCGTCCGACGAGGCGAAGGCGCAGATCCGGGATCTCCCCCGCCAGCCGGCACGCCGCGTCGAGCAGCGTGCGCACGCCCTTGTTCTCCTCGATGCGGCCGACGAAGAGCACCGTGGGTCGCGCGTCGCGAGGCGCGGCCTGCGGGCGGAAGTGCGCGCTGTCGACACCCGTGTGCAGCACCGGGATGGCGTCCTCGTCGAGCCCGTACTCGCGCGCGCACCACCCGGCGGAGACCCGGCTCGACGAGTACAGCGCGTCGGCCGCGCGCAGGCACGCGCGTTCCATCGGCATCGCGAAGCGGAAGAAGTCCGATTCCGGATCCGGCCAGCCGATGGTCTTCGCGAGCATCACCAGCGGGCCGTGCAGGTGTATCACGACCGGCGTGCGATCGTCTTCCGCGCGGTTCAGCAGGTGGGCGTAGGCCTCGCAGCCCCAGTCGGGGAACTCGATCAGGTCGACGGCGCGGCGCGCGCGCACGCGCTGGATGGCCGCGGCCAGCTCGACGCTCCACGCGAGCCAGCGCCCGGCCTCCGTGTGCACGTCGAGGCGGTGGTCCGGGCCCGGGATCCGCGTCACCCGGAACGCGCCGTCGTCCGTCTCGTGGACCGCGCCGTCGACGCTGTGCGAGAGCACGTGCACCCCGTGCCCCGCCTCGGCGAGTCGGCGCGCCTTGGCGAGGGCCTGGGTGCCGATGCCGCCGCTCGCGGTCTGCGGGGGGAACTCCGCGGAGACGAGCAGGACGTTCACGGCGCCGCCGCCATCGCCTCGAACTCGGTCCCGGCGAGCGCCGCGCGCACCTCGGCGTGGTTCTCGATCATCTCCGAGACCGGCCGGCGCACGATCTTGCGAAGGCCCGACGCGAGCGGCGCGCCGGGCGCGTGCACGCCGAGGAAGCGCGTCAGCGCGTCGAAGCGCCCGCGGTCGTCCACCAGCTGCTCGTAGTTCACCTCGTGGGTCTGGATCCCGCGCTGCGTCAGCGCCGCCTGCACCGACTCGGTGTCGCGGCGCATCGCGCGAAGCTGTGCGAGCAGCGTCTGCGCGTCGAGGCGCACCGGCTGCGCGCGCGCGGACGGCGCGTCCCGCGTGTGGAACACGTCGCTCGCCATCGCGACGTAGCGCGACACGAGCACGTGCAGCAGGTTCGCGCGCTGCAGGTGGACCACGCGCACGCCGTGCTCGCGCATGTAGCGGTACAGCGCCGGCTTCGCGGCGAGCTGGTCGTACATGACCTTGAGTCCCACCGCGTCGATTCCGGGGCGCGGCCGGAACACCTCGTCGAGGTACGCCGGCAGCAGCGGCGCGCCGTCCGCGGCCTCGCGCGCGCCGGCCTGCGTCGTGGCCCCGGCGGCGGCGCCGACGCGCTGCTCGCGCCAGCTCGTCCAGAACAGCATGTCCTTCGCGCCGCCCCACTGCGGCCGTCCGCGCCCGGCGTCGTTGAGCAGCTCGGAGTACGCGACGATGCGCGGGTGGCTGTCCAGCATGTCGACCACCCAGGTGGAGCCGCTGCGCTGCGTGGAGAGCACGACGAAGCGGGTGGTCATGTCGCTGCCGCCGCTCATGCCCGCTCGCGCGCGTCGACGGCGCCGAAGCGCGCCCGCAGCAGGGCGCGGTAGGGCCCGTCCGCGGCGGCCAGCGCGTCGTGGGACCCGAGCTGCACGATGCGCCCGCCGTCGAGCACCGCGATGCGATCCGCGCCGCGGATGGTGGACAGGCGGTGCGCGATCACGAAGGTGGTGCGCTGCCGGGCGAGGCGCTCGAGCGCGCGCAGCAGGTCGGCCTCGGTGGCGGCGTCCAGCGCGGAGGTGGGCTCGTCGAGGATCAGCACCGGTGCGTCCTTGAGCAGCGCGCGCGCGATCGCGATGCGCTGGCGCTGCCCGCCCGACAGGTTCACGCCGCGCTCGCCCAGCAGCGTGTCGTAGCCTCGCGGCAGCGCCTCGACGAAGCCGTCGGCGCTCGCGGCGCGCGCGGCCGCGGCGATCTCGGCGCGCGAGGCCTGCGGCCGGCCGTACGCGATGTTGTCCGCGACGGACATCGGCAGCAGGAACGGGTCCTGCAGCAGCACCGACACCCGTGCCCGCACGTCGCCGACGGAGAGCTCGCGCAGATCCTCGCCGTCCATCGTCACGCGTCCCTCCCACGGGTCCACGAGGCGCGGCACCAGCGACACCAGCGTGCTCTTGCCGGCGCCGGTCGCGCCGACGATGGCCACCGTCTCGCCCGGTCCGGCCTCCAGGTCCACGCCGCGCAGCACCGGGTGCCCGGGCACGTAGCCCACGCTCACGCCCTCGATGCGCACGCTCGCGCCCCGTCCCGGCACGGGCGGTGGCAGGCGCCGGGCGCCGGGGCGCTCGACGACGGCCGGCGGCGTGTCGCGCACCTCGGCCACGCGGCGCGCCCGCGCGCGCGCCTCGGCGTAGCCGCCGGACAGCAGCGCGAGATCCTCCAGCGGCGAGTACAGCGCGGCGAGGTAGGCGAGGAACACCGTCAGGCCGCCGACGCTGAGCGAGCCGTCCAGCACGTGCAGCCCGCCGACGGCGAGGATCACGGCGCTGCCGACGGCGGTGGCCGCGCTCACCCCGAGCTTGAACTGCACCTGCGACGACGTGGTGCGCAGGTACGCGCCGATGGTGCGCGCCGCGAGGTCGCGGAAGCGGCGGTCCTCGCGCTCCTCGCGGCCGAAGGCCTGCACCACCGGCAGCGCGCCCAGCGTCTGCTCGGCGAGGCTCATGATCTCGCCCTCGCGCGCCTGCTGCTCGGCGCTGCGCTCGGTCATGCGCGCGACCGTCAGGCGCACCATCACGCC
>CBDUCN010000339.1:0-5431 GCA_965365655.1 uncultured Gammaproteobacteria bacterium
CGCGGCCCAGCGCGCACGCGAGCGTCAGCCCCACCAGGCCGCCGCCCACGACCGCGACGTCGTGCTTCACGGCAACAGCCCGCGCACCAGCCGCGGCTGGCGCCCGGCCAGCCCCATCGAGCGGCGCGCGAGCGCGCGCCCGGCCGGCGGCAGCAGATCCAGCGCGAGCAGCCCCGCTGCGCGCAGCGGCGCCGCCAGCGGCAGGCGCACGCTGAACACCCGGGCCAGAGCGTCGGTGAAGCGCACGACGCCGGCATGATCGGCGGCGCGGCGCCGGGCGTAGTCCGCGAGCAACTCCGGCGCCCCGGGGTCCTCGCCGCCGCGCACCGCGTCGGCCACCAGCTCCGCGAGCGTCGCGGCGTCGCGCAGCCCGAGGTTCAGCCCCTGCCCCGCGACCGGGTGCAGCTGGTTCGCCGCGTTGCCGATCAGCACCGCCCGCGGCGCGGTCAGCGTGGACGCACGCACCAGCGTCAGCGGGAACGCGTGGCGCGCGGTGGCCTCGCGCAGCCTGCCCATGCGCGTGCCGAACGCGTCCTGCAGCGCGGCGAGGAAGCCGTCGTCGTCGAGCGCGGCGACGCGCGCGGCCTGCTCCTCGGGAAGACTCCACACCACGCCGCAACGCCCGTCCGCGAGCGGCAGCAGCGCCACCGGGCCGTCCGGCGTGAAGCGCTCCCACGCGACGGCGTCGTGCGCGCGCTCCGGCACGACGTTGCACACCACCGCGCACTGGCCGTACTCGCGCGTGCGGGCGGTGACGCCGAGCAGGTCGCGAAGCGCCGAGCGCCCGCCGTCCGCGGCCACCAGCAGCCGCGTGTCGGCCGTGCGCCAGCCGTCCGCGGCCTCGAAGCCCACCCGCAGCGCGTCGCCGGCGGCGCTCGCGTCGCGCACCGCGGCCGGGCGCACCCGGGTCAGCCCCGCGCACGCGTCCAGCGCCGGCTCCAGGGCGCGGGCGATGCTGGCCGCGTCCACGACGTGGCCCAGCGCCGGCACGCCCTGCTCGTCGGCGCGCAGGCGCACCGCGCCGAAGCAGCCGCGCTGCGACACGTGCACGGTGCGGATCGGACACGCGCGCGCGGCGATGGCCGGCCACACGCCCAGCGTCTGCAGGATGCGCGCGCTGGACGCCGCCAGCGCGATCGGGCGCGCGTCCGCCGCGACCGCGGCGTCCGGCGGCGCCGCGTCGAGCAGGGTCACCGCGACGCCGGCACGGGCCAGCGCCAGCGCCAGGGTGCTGCCCACCGGGCCGCCGCCCGCGATCAGCACCGGCACGGGGCCGTGCGGGCTCTCCGCGGGCGGCGCGCGCAACGTCCCGCGCCTCAGGCCGCGCTGCCGACCAGCGCTTCGACCGCGTCGCCGTCCTTCGGCACCGCGGCGGTCAGCACCTCGTGGCCGTCGCGCGTGACCAGCACGTCGTCCTCGATGCGGATGCCGATGTTGCGGTACGCCTTCGGAACGCCGCGCCCGGAGCCGATGTACAGGCCCGGCTCCACCGTCAGCACCATGCCCGGCTCGAGCACCCGCCACTCGCCGCCGATCTTGTAGTCGCCCACGTCATGCACGTCCATGCCCAGCCAGTGGCCGGTGCGGTGCATGTAGAACTTGCGGTAGTCCTCCTTCTCGATGAGCTTCGGCACCTTGCCCTTCAGCAGGCCCAGCTCGACGAGCCCCTCGGTGATCACCTGCACCGCCGCGTCGTGGGGCGCGTTCCAGTGGTTGCCGGGCTTCACCGCGTCGATGGCCGCAACCTGTGCCGCCAGCACCACGTCGTAGATCTCGCGCTGCGCCGTCGAGAAGCGCCCGTTGACCGGGAAGGTGCGCGTGATGTCGGACGCGTAGTAGTCGTACTCGGCGCCGGCGTCGATGAGCAGCAGGTCGCCGTCCTTCAGCGTCGCGCTGTTCTCCACGTAGTGCAGCACGCACGCGTTGGCGCCGCCGGCGACGATGGACGGGTACGCGGGCGCGCGGCTGCCGCCGCGCATGAACTCGTAGCTGAGCTCGGCCTCGATCTCGAACTCCGCGAGCCCCGGGCGGCACGCGCGCATCGCGCGCTCGTGGGCCTTCGCGCTGATCGCGACCGCCCGCGACATGGTCTTCACCTCCTCGCGGGACTTGTACAGGCGCATGTCGTGCAGCACGTGGTCGAGCGCCACGAACTCGCCGGGGCCCGAGGTGCCGGAGCGCGCCTTGCTGCGCAGGCGCTGCACCCAGTGCATCATGCGCTGGTCGAACTCGGCGTAATAGCCCATCGCGTAGTAGACGGTGTCGCAGCCCTCCATCAGGCCGGGCAGGATGTCGTCCAGATCGCCGTACGGGAACGCGTCGTCGGCGCCGTGGATCTCGCACGCGCCTTCGAGCCCCGCGCGCGCGCCGTTCCACTGCTCCATCTCCGGGTTGCGCTCGCGGCAGAACAGCACGTAGTCGCCCTGATCGCGCCCGGGCTTGAGCACCGCCACCGCCTCCGGCTCGGGGAAGCCCGTGAGGTACACGAAGTCGCTGTCGGGGCGGTACGGGAACTCCACGTCGCGGTTGCGCTGGCGCACCGGCGCGGTGGGCACGATCGCGATGCTGTCCGGCTCCATCTGGTCCATCAGCGCCTTGCGCCGGCGCGCGAACTCCTGATTGGTCACGAAATGACTCCTGGCACTCCTGGAACGGGGAACGCGCGTCGCGTCCCGGGGATCGGCCCGCGCGCCTGGCGGCGCGAGGCGCCTTCAGTGCAGCCGCGTGCGCCCCACGGCCTGCGTGTCGGCGCGCATCAGCTCCTCGTAGATGAGCATCACGCCCATGCGCACGTACTCCGCGACCTCCGAGAAGGCTCGCTCGGCGGTGTCGGAATCCTCGTCGTCGGGGTCGATGCGGGTGAACTCCGCGAGGTCCGAGACTACCTCCCGGGCGTCGTCCGACAGCGACTCGGTGACCCGCCCGCCGCAGGTACCGAGCCCGAACAGGAAGCCGGTGCACCAGTCCGCCAGCGCCGCGCTGCGCTCGGCCAGCCCGGCCTCGTCGCCGGGCAGCAGCAGCTGCAACGCGAACTCGCCCTCGTCGAAGGCGCGCCGCGAGCTCTCGCCCGCCTCGCGCAGCGCGCGCGCCCACGCGCCGCCGTGCGGCGCATGCTCGCTGATCACGATTTCCTGCAGCCAGTCGTCCATCCGCACGTCGGCGCGGGTGCACAGCAGGGCGCAGATGGTGCCGTGGAACTCGGCGGCGCTGAGGTCGGCCTCGGCGCGTTCCAGGGCGTCTCGGCAGGCGGCATAGTCCACTGCGTTACTCGCGAGCCTGTGGGCGTGGGCGCGGGGAAGTGCGCGCGTCCGGCGGAAGATTAGCACCGCCCCCGCCGGCCTCACAGCAGCCGGCGGGGCGCCGGGGCGCCGATTGACCCTCCGCAGGCGTGAACCTACTATTGCCCGCGACATTTGAACGGGTTGCAGGCGGGTCCTGCCATGGTTTCGCAAGTGCAGCCCCCGTCGCGGACCGGTTCCGCCGCCCGGCAGTGCCCGAGCGGCGCCACGACAGCACACTGGATGCGGAAGCCTTGAGCGGACTCGACTTCAGCACCCTGCAAGCGCGCATCGACGAGCTCATCCGCACGCTGGACGAGCTCGCGGAGGAGAATCGCGCGCTGCGCGACCAGCAGTCGAACCTGATGGCGGAGCGCGCGGCGCTCATCGAGAAATCCGAGCTCGCGCGCTCGCGCGTGGAATCGATGATCGCGCGTCTCAAGGCAATGGAGGTCAACACGTGAGCGAGGCGGTCCCGGTCACGATCCTCATCCTGGACAAGGAGTACACCGTCGCCTGCCCCCCCGAGGAGAAGGAAGGGCTCGAGGAGGCGGCGCGCATCCTGAACGGACGCATGCGCCAGGTGCGTGACAGCGGCAAGGTCATGGGCGCCGAGCGCATGGCGGTGATGACCGCGCTGAACGTGATTCACGAGTACAACCGCGAGCGCGAGCAGCAGGCGCGCGCGTTCGACGAGGCCAGCGCAACCCTCCAGGCGCTGGAGAGCCGGATCCAAAGCGCATTCCCTCGACGCGAGCCGGTGCGGGAAGTAGACTGACCCGCGACGCTTTCTGCAGTGTTCGACCGCGGGTCAATCATCTCTTGAGCCTAATTACAAACCCAAGGGGACTCAGCCCGTCGCGTTGTTGTGCAGGTCCGCCTCCGTAGCGGAAAGCCTGATACGCGCCGCCAGGTCTCCAGTTGAACCTACCTGGTTCAAGGGTTACGGCCTGCACCGGCACACGCGGAAGGCGTCCCTCATTACTCCCGCCCGGCGCCGCGCCTCCTGCTCGAGGCACATCGCGGGTCGCCGTGACACCCGACCCGTGAGCACCGGCGACGCCGACGCGGCGCGCCGCCGGGTGCGCCGCGAGGTGCGCGCCGCGCGCCGCGCTTTGAGCGCAGCGGAGCGCGCGCGCCGATCCCGCGAGGTGTGCAACGCCCTCGTGCGCAGCGCCGTGCTGCTGCGCGCGCGGCGCCTCGCGGCGGTCTGGCCGAACGACGGCGAGGTCGACCTGAGCCCGCTGTTTGTCCGCCTGTGGCGGCGCGGTATCCGCGTACACCTGCCCGTGATCGCCGGACCGCGGCTGTGGTTCGCCCCGTTCCGCCCCGGCACGCCGCTCACCGACAACCGCTTCGGGATCCCGGAGCCCCGCGTGTCCCGGCGCCTCGCGTGCCCGGCGCTCGCGCTGGACCTGGTGCTCGTGCCGCTCGTCGCGTTCGACGACTGCGGGCGCCGCGTCGGCATGGGCGGCGGCTACTACGACCGCACCTTCGCCGCACGGCGCTGGCGCCGGGCGCTGCGGCGCCCGCGGCTGGTGGGCGTCGCCTTCGACTTCCAGCGCCGGGACGCGCTCCCCGGCGCCCCGTGGGACGTGCCGCTGGACGCGGTGGTGACCGAGGCCGGATACCGCACGCTGCCGCGCCGGTAGACTGCCGCGCCCGCGACGCAACCCGAGGGAGCACGATGCGACACTGGCTGATGAAGTCCGAGCCCGAGGAGTTCTCCATCGACGATCTGCGCCGTCGCCCCGGCCGGCGCGAGCCGTGGGACGGCGTGCGCAACTACCAGGCGCGCAACATGATGCGCGACGAGATGAAGAAGGGCGACCTGATCTTCTTCTACCACTCCAACTGCGAGGTGCCGGGCATCGTCGGCATCGCGAAGGTCGTGAAGGAGGGCTATCCCGACGCGAGCGCGTTCGACCCCGAGGACAAGCACTACGACCCCAAGAGCGACCCGGACAACCCGCGCTGGTACCACGTCGACGTGGGCTACGGGCGCAAGCTCAAGCGCACCATCTCGCTGGCCGAGCTCAAGGAGCATGCCGACGCGCTGGGCGACTTCGCGCTGCTTCGCCGCGGCAACCGGCTGTCGGTGATGCCGGTGACGCCCGAGCAGTGGGAGTACATCGTCGGGCTGGAGTGAGCGT
>CBDUCN010000340.1:0-5420 GCA_965365655.1 uncultured Gammaproteobacteria bacterium
GGTCTCCCGCTCGCTCCATGGATCAATCACTTGCGTGATTGATCCATGCCGGCACATCCCTGTGCCGGGTGCAGGCTGTCGAAAATCAACAGCCTGCTAACGCGCCGGACGCGCGGGCGGCCCGTGCATTGAGCGGAGCCGTCCGCGAGGGCGGCAGGCGCGTCGCCTTTCAGGGGGGCGGACCCTGCCCGTCGCCGGGTGTCCGGGTGCTCCCGCTCGTGGTGCCCGGGCCGGGACTCGAACCCGGACTCCTCTCGGAAGCGGATTTTAAGTCCGCTGCGTCTGCCAGTTCCGCCACCCGGGCCGCGCCTGTGCTGCCGCGGGAGCATAGCAACCGCGCCGTGCCGGCGGCACGGCGCGCCCCGAGCCAGGGCCGGCTCGGAATCGAACCATGGAAGTTGCGCCCACGGGCCGCGGCGGCACGTCGGAATCGGAGGCGAGCGAAAGATTGGAGGCTGGGGTCGGAATCGAACCGGCGTACACGGCTTTGCAGGCCGCTGCATAACCACTCTGCCACCCAGCCTGGGAACCGTCTGCTGTTCGGTCACCGGGCCGCCTCTTGGCGTGCGGTCCCGTGAGAGAGAGAAATTGGAGCGGGAAACGAGACTCGAACTCGCGACCCCAACCTTGGCAAGGTTGTGCTCTACCAACTGAGCTATTCCCGCCCGCGAGACCGAGCATTCTATGGGCTTCCCCTACCCTGTCAAGAATGCCGGCAGCGCGGTGGAAGCCCGCCGTGACGGGCGTCACGGGCCGCTCAGGGGGTTCATGGCCCCTTGACCGGCGCGCCCGGACGGATCACCGGCCACGCGGCCTTCAGGTACACCCCCATGGACCACAGGGTCATCACCGCCGACGCCATCAGCAGCCAGTAGCCCAGCTCGTACACGGGCAGCCCCAGCAGCGGGTCGCGCCACAGCAGCAGCAGGATGGCCAGCATCTGCAGCACCGTCTTCACCTTGCCGACCAGGGCCACCGCGACCTTGGCCCGCTGGCCAAGCTGGGCCATGAACTCGCGCAGCGCCGAGACCGCGATCTCGCGCCCGATGATGATCGCCGACGCCACCGCGAGCGAGCCGCGCGGGTCGGCCTGCACCAGCACCACCAGGGCGCAGGCGACCATCAGCTTGTCGGCCACCGGGTCCAGGAACGCGCCGAACGCCGAGATCTGGCCGAGCCGACGCGCCAGCCAGCCGTCCAGCAGGTCGGTGAGCGCGGCGATGCCGAACACCGCGGCCGCCGCCTCGCTGGACCAGCGCCAGGGCAGGAAGAACACCACCACGAGCACCGGGATCAGCGCGATGCGCAGCAGGGTCAGGGTGTTCGGGACGTTCATCATCCGCGCTCGCGAAACGCCTCGTAGATCGCGCGCGCGAGCGTGCGGCTGATGCCGCCCACCCGCGCGAGGTCCTCCACCCCGGCCCGGGACAGGCCCTGCAGGCCGCCGAACTCGCGCAGCAGGCGCTGGCGGCGCTTCGGTCCGACGCCGGGGACGTGCTCCAGCACCGAGCCCTGGCGCGCCTTGCCGCGGCGGGTGCGGTGGCCGGTGATCGCGAAGCGGTGGGCCTCGTCGCGCACCTGCTGCACCAGCGCGAGCGCGCGCGAGCCCGGCGAGAGGGTGCGCGGCGGGCGCCCCGGCGCGTGCAGGGTCTCGAGCCCGGGACGGCGGGCGCTGCCCTTGGCGACCCCGACGACGGTCACGACGTCGTCGAGCTGCAGCTCCTGCAGCACGCCCTGCGCCTCGGCGACCTGGCCCTTGCCGCCGTCGATCAGCAGCAGGTCCGGCAGCCTGCCCTCCTCGCGCTTCACCCGCGTGTAGCGCCGCGACAGCGCCTCGCGCATCGCGGCGTAGTCGTCGCCGTCGGCCACCGTCTTGATGTTGAAGCGCCGGTAGTCCGACTTCACCGCCCCCTCGCGGTCGAACACCACGCACGACGCCACGGTGGCCTCGCCGCCGGTGTGGCTGACGTCGAAGCACTCGATGCGCGCCGGCGGCTCGGGCAGGCCGAGGGCCTCGTGCAGGTCGTCGAAGCGCGCCGCCATGTCGCTGTGGTCGGCGATGCGCCGCGACAGCGCGAGCTCGGCGTTGCTGCGCGCCATCTCCAGCCAGCGCGCGCGGTCGCTGCGTACGCTGAAGCGCAGCGCGACGCGATGCCCCGCGGCCTCGGAGAACGCGGCCTCCAGCATGTCCGCGTCGTCCACCGGCTCGCTCAGCAGGATCTCTGACGGGATCGGCTGCTGGGCGCGCCGCGCGAGGTAGTGCTGGGGCAGGAAGGCCTGCAGCAGCTCCGCCGCCGTCGCGCCGGCGCCGTGGCTCGGGAAGATGCTGCGCGAGCCCAGACTCTGGCCGTTGCGGATCACGATCAGCTCAACCACCGCGACCCCGTCGCGGGCGAGCGCCGCGATCACGTCCACGTCGCCGTGCTCGCCGGACACGTACTGGCGCTCCTGCACCCGCCTGAGCGCCTGGATCTGATCCCGGTAGCGGGCCGCCAGCTCGTACTCCTGGCTCGCGCTCGATCGCTCCATGCGTGACACCAGCTCGCCCACCATCTCCTCGCTCTTGCCTTCCAGGAACATCTGCGCGTGGCGCACGTCCTCGCCGTAATCCGCCTCGTCCACGTAGCCCACGCACGGCGCCGTGCAGCGCTTGATCTGGTACTGCAGGCACGGCCGGGTGCGATTGTCGAAGAAGGAGTCGCGGCACTGCCTGACCCGGAACAGCTTCTGCAACTGTGCCAGGGTCTCGCGGGTCGCGCCCGCGCTGGCGTAGGGCCCGAAGTAGCGCCCCTTCCCTGCCCGCGCACCGCGGTGGAACGCGAGCCGCGGGAAGCGCTGGTGGCTGCTCAGGTAGATGTACGGGAAGCTCTTGTCGTCGCGCAGCAGGATGTTGTAGCGCGGCCGGTGCTCCTTGATCAGGTTGTTCTCGAGCAGCAGCGCCTCGGTCTCGGTGTGGGTCGCGGTGACCTCGACCCGCGCCGTGTGGTTCATCAGCGCCTGGGTCTTCGGCTGCAGCATCGCGCCGGCGCGGAAGTAGCTCGAGACCCGCTTCTTCAGGTTGCGCGCCTTGCCCACGTACAGCACCTTGCCGGCGGCGTCGAGCATGCGGTACACGCCCGGGCGGCTGGTCAGCGTGCGCAGGAAGGACTCGGCGTCGAAGCCATCGGCATCGGCAACCACGGGACGGGCGTGCTCCGGGAGGGGCGGACGCGTCGAATGTAACGCGCCGTCGCGGGCGCAGGAAGGCACGCGGTGCGCCTGCCCGGGCCGCCGCGCGGCGCCGGGCAGGACGCGGAAACAGCTTCAGAAGTCCGCTTCAAGATGCTGTTTCAACTGCAATATCTGTACTCGATCAGGCCGTGCTGCAGGCTCAGGTGGGTGAGCTCCACGTCCGTGCGCACGCCGAGCTTGCGGCACACGCGGCTGCGGTAGGTGCTCACCGTCTTGGTGCTGATGCAGAGCTGGTCCGAGATCTCCTTGAGCCGCCGCCCCTCGCTGAGCAGGGCCATCACCGCCAGCTCCCGCGCACTGAGCTCCGCCACCGGCTGACGGGCAGCGGTGTAGCCGCCCTCGAGCAGCGTGCGCGCGAGGTCCGCGCCGACGTGCGTGCGCCCGGCGACCACCGCCTGCAGCGCCTCCAGCAGCTCGTCGCGCGAGCAGCCCATCGTCAGCACGCCCGCCGCCCCCATCTCGAGCAGCCGCGCCGGGTGCGGGCCGTGGCGGTTGACCCCCATGCACACGATGCGCGCCTCGGCGCGCACGCGCAGCGCCCGGCGCAACGCCTCCAGGCCGCCCGCGCGGGGCAGGTGCAGGTCGAGCAGCGTGACCTGCGGCTCGCGCTCGCGCAGGCCCCGGAGCAGCGACTCGGTGTCCGCCGCGTGGTGGCACACCTCGACCCGGGGCTCGTCGCGCAGCAGTCCCGCGATCCCCTCCCTGACGAGCTGATGGTGTTCGGCAATCTGCAAGCGGATCATGTTTCTCTCCTTATGGCGTTGCGGTCCGCAGCCCGGCCCGTCCCTGGGAATCCCGGGCGTCCCCGTCAGTC
The DNA here is from genome assembly GCA_965365655.1 of uncultured Gammaproteobacteria bacterium. Classification (GTDB taxonomy): domain Bacteria; phylum Pseudomonadota; class Gammaproteobacteria; order HK1; family HK1; genus JBFHNV01. The sequence goes on from CBDUCN010000340.1 coordinate 4,046, forward strand.
TAGGAGCGGGTCTGCGGCCATTGAACGCCGAGGCGCGAGGTGTAAGCGAGATGTAAGACCGCTGTAAGCGCCGGTTGAGCGGCGGTGGCGCGCGGCGGGTCCGCGCGTCGGGCTCAGGCTCGCCGGGAGACGAGCGCGCTGACGCCGCCGGCCGTCACCCCGGGGCGCCACGGTCGTGTCCAACAGCGGTCCTGCAGGGGCCATGCCGCGCACGGGGGGCCGGTCCGGGGCTCGGCGCGCCCCGCGTGCGGCCCGGTCAGCCGTCGCCTGCCCCGCTCACCGGGGCGGTCGCGCGCGATGGGCGACACCCGGCCGCGAGCGCCGCCACGTCGTCGGCGATGGCCAGCGACGAGGTCAGCCCCGGCGACTCGATGCCGTACAGGTTGATCAGCCCCGGCACGCCGTGCTCCGCGGGGCCCTGGATCACGAAATCCGCGGCCGGCTCGCCGGGCCCGTAGAGCTTGGGGCGGATGCCGCTGTAGTCGGGCGCCAGGGTGCCGTCCGGCAGGCCCGGCCACCAGCGCCGGATCGAATCGTAGAACGGCTCCAGCTCGCGGTCGTCGACGTCGAAGTCGAGGCGCTCCACCCACTGCAGATCCGGGCCGAAGCGGCAGCGCCCGGCGAGGTCCAGCGTCGCGTGCACCCCCAGCCAGGCGCCGTCCGGCATCGGGTAGATCAGGTGCGTGAACGGGGTGCGTCCGGTGAGCGAGAAGTAGTTGCCCTTCGCGTAGTGAAGCGGCGGGACGGTGGCCGGGTCCAGGCCCCGGATCGAGCGCGCGACCGCCTGCGCGCCCAGCGCGGCGCTGTTGACCAGCAGATCGCAGGCCAGCGTCATCGCGTCCGCGCCGCCGGTCTCGACCACGATGCGCCCGTCCTCGACGGCGCCGCCGACCATCGGCGTCGCGAGCGCGAGCAGCGCGCCGTGGGACTCGGCGTCGCCCTGCAGCGCGAGCATGTACTCGTGCACGTCGATGATGCCGGTGGACGGCGACAGCAGGGCGCCGACGCACTCCACCTCGGGCTCGAGCGCCCGCGCGGCGTCCACGTCCAGGCGCTCGAGGTCGCCCACCCCGTTCGCGGCGGCCCGCTCGCGCAGCGCGTCCAGCGCCGCCAGCTGGCCGCGGTCGGTGGCCACGATCAGCTTGCCGGTGCGCCGGTGCGACACCCCGTGCGACGCGCAGAAGTCGTACAGCGCGTGCTTGCCGCGCACGCACACGCGGGCGCGCACGCTGTCCTTCGGGTAGTAGATGCCGGCGTGGATGACGCACGAGTTGCGCGAGCTGACGCCGGTGCCGATGGCGGGCTCGGCCTCGAGGATCAGCACCTCGCGCCCGTCCATCGCGAGGCGGCGGGCCACGGCCAGCCCGACCGCGCC
>CBDUCN010000341.1:0-5404 GCA_965365655.1 uncultured Gammaproteobacteria bacterium
GTGCTCGCGCGCCGCGAGCGCCGCGGCGACCTGCGCCATCTCCTCGTAGCCGCCGGCCAGGCTCGCCGACACGCGGTACTTGCCGGCCACGATCACGGTCGGCGTGCCGCGCACGCCGTAGCGGCCCTGCATCACCTTCGACTTGCTGACCATCGTCTCCACCGCGAAGGAGTCGAAGGTCGCGTCGAACGCGCCGCCGTCGACGCCGTGCGCGACGAAGAACTCGCGCAGGCTGTCCCGGGTGTCCAGCCGGCGGCCCTGCTCGTGGATCGCCTCGAACAGCGGGCGGTGGACGCGGTCCAGCGCGTTCAGCAGCTTCGCGGTGTAGAACGCGCGGGCGTGAATCAGCCAGCTGTCGCGGAAGATCGCCGGCATGCGGCGGATCTCGACGTAGTCGGCCTTGCGCGTCTCGTAGTCCTCCATCACCGGCAGGAAGCTGAAGCAGTGCGGGCAGCCGTACCAGAACACGTCGACGATCTCGACCTTGCCGGCCGCGACGTCGGTGGGCTGCGGTGGCTGCACCAGCTCGTACTTGCCCTCCGGGTCGATGGTGTCCTGCGCGGGCAGCGCCGCGGGCAGCAGCAGCGTGGCGGCGAGAAGCGCGAGGGCGGGGCGGGAGATCGTCATCGGGTTGCTCACTGTGCCGCGTGCAGGCCGTTGATGTAGGACGACACCGCCTCCATCTCCGACGGCGTCATCTTGAGCGCGATCTCGCGCATCATGTTCTGCGGGTCGGTCGCGCGGGTGCCGAGGCGGTAGGCCTCGAGCTGGGCCCTGGTGTACGCGGCGTGCTGCCCGGCGAGGCGCGGGAATCCCGCCAGCGGGTCGCCGTTGCCGGCCGGGCCGTGGCACGACATGCAGGCCGGCACGCCGCTCGCCGGGTTGCCGCCCTGGTAGAGCTGCTCGCCGGCCTCGACCAGCCCCTCCGCGGCGTAACCACCGCTCATGTTCAGCGTCGCGTAGTACGCCGCGAGGTTCTTCATGTCCTCCGGCGTCAGCGGCGCGACCATGCCGGCCATCATCGCGTTGTTGCGCGCCTTGCCTTCCTTGAACGCGTGCAGCTGGCGCTCCAGGTAGGGCGCGTGCTGGCCCGCGATCTTGGGCCACTCCGGGTTCGTGCTGTTGCCGTCCATGCCGTGACACGCGGCGCAGGTGGACGACTTCGCCTTGCCCGCGGCCGGGTCGCCGCCGTTGGCGGGCTGCGCGGAGGCCGAGCCGATGGCGGCGCAGGCGAGGAGGGAGAAGAGCAGTCGCTTGGTCATGATGGTGCCGTCGTCGTTGCTGCGCCCGTCGCGGGGCGCGGATTCGTCGTGCCGCGGTCTGCGGTCCTCGTCATCGCTCCTGGGACGCGAAGTAGGCCGCCAGGTCGCGCATGTCCTCGTCGCTCAGCAGGCGCGCCTGCGGGGACATTATCGAATTATTCCGCTCCCCGCTCCTGAAGGCCTCTAGCTGGCGCACCAGGTAGGGCGCGTTCTGTCCGTCCAGCCGCGGCCAGTCGGGGTTCTTCGTGCGCCCCGCGGGACCGTGGCACGACGCGCAGGCCGCGAGCGCCTTGCGTTTGCCCCGCTCCACGTCGGCCGCGGAGGCGGCCGAGGCCGCGAGCGCGATGGAGACGGCGAGGAGGGGCTGTCGCATTCAGGCTTCGTGGAGGCCGGCGCGCGTGCCGGCCGTCGGGCAGGTCGCGCGGGACGCGTATGTTACCGTCGCACCCTCGCGGGTCAACTTCGAACGGCCCTGAGCCGTAGCCCCGACCGTGAGCCTGCCCTACGCCTCCCTGACCTTCCTCACCGGCGCCGCGTCGCCGCGCGGCCTGCCCGAGGACACCGGCCGCGAGGCCGCGTTCGCCGGGCGCTCCAACGCCGGCAAGTCGAGCGCGTTGAACGCGGTGGCCGGGCGCCGGGCGCTCGCCCGCACCAGCAAGTCGCCGGGGCGCACCCGCGAGATCAACTTCTTCCAGTTCGCGACCGGCCAGCGCCTCGCGGACCTGCCGGGCTACGGGTTCGCGCGCGCCCCGGCCGAGGCCCAGGCGCGCTGGGCGGCGCTGGTCGAGCGCTACCTGCGTGAGCGCCGCTCGCTGGCCGGGGTGGTGCTGCTGATGGACGTGCGCCGCCCGCTGACCGACCTGGACCTGCAGATGGTGCGCTGGTGCGTGGACTCCGGCGTCGCGCTGCACGCGGTGCTCACGAAGGCCGACAAGCTGGGGCGGGGCGCCGCGGCGGCGGCGGCGCGCGGCGTGCGCACGGAACTCGCCCCGCTCGGCGAGCGAGCCAGCGTGCAGCTGTTCTCCGCGACCCGGGGGGACGGCCTGGACGACCTGCGCGCCCGCCTCGACACGTGGCTGGACCCCGACGGCGAGCCGGACGCGGGCGGCTCGGGCGCGCCGGGCGCGTGATCGGGAACGCTCCTGAGCCGGTCCCGCGAGCCGCCTGCCAGGCCCGGGGCACGGGCCCGGCAGGCCCTCCGGGACCCGCTCGATCGGTGCCACGAGGGACTTGAAAAGTTCCGCCGGACGTGTTCTCCCGACGCGGTTCATGCACAACGCCGCGGGACGACGCCGAAAAACCGAGCCAGGGCGACAGGTTTCTGTCACCCGCCCGTCACAAACAATGCAAGCTACTGAAAAGAATGAAGAAATAGGGTGCGGTCAAAAAATGACACGTTCGCGAAAACGCCAGTGCTGACGAGCGTTTCCGTCGATTCCGGGCACTCCGTCCACAGAGATATCCACAGTTTCTGTGGACAAAGAACCAGCCGACCAGCGGTCAACGGGTTAGCGCAGGGACGTGATTCCGGACGTGACCAATCGCGGCTAACTGAGGGCTGCCGACCGGCCCTCGGGGCACGACAAAAAAAACGGCGCCCGCGGGCGCCGTCTCGTGCTCGGTGAGCGGGGACCTTCAGCCGCCGTAGCGGCGGCGGAACTTCTCCACGCGGCCGGCGGTGTCCACGATCTTCTGCTGCCCGGTATAGAACGGGTGGCACGAGGAGCACACCTCGAGGTGGATCTCCGGCTCGCCCACCGTGGAGCGTGTCTTGAAGGAGTTACCGCAGCTGCAGACCACGGTGACCTCCTTGTACTCGGGATGGATGTCAGCCTTCATCGTTCGTGTCCTCGGCCCCGGGGCCGCAGGGAAAGGCGCGGGAGTATAGAAGCACGGACCGGGCTTTCCAAGGCGCGCGTTGCGCCGCGCTACAGGCCCAGCTCGCCCCACAGCGCGTCGACGCGCGCCTTGACCTCGTCCGGCATCGCGATCGGCCGCCCCCACTCGCGGCGGGTCTCGCCGGGAAGCTTGTTCGTCGCGTCGATACCCATCTTCGAGCCGAGGCCCGGCTCCGGCGACGCGAAGTCCAGGTAGTCGATCGGGGTGTTCTCGACCAGCAGCGTGTCGCGCGCCGGGTCCACCCGCGTGCTGAGCGCCCAGATCACGTCCTTCCAGTCGCGCGCGTTCACGTCGTCGTCGGTCACGATCACGAACTTCGTGTACATGAATTGCCGCAGGAACGACCACACCCCCATCATCACGCGCTTCGCGTGGCCCGGGTACGCCTTGCGCATCGTGACGATCGCGACCCGGTACGAGCAGCCCTCGGGCGGCAGGTAGAAGTCCGCGATCTCCGGGTACTGCTTCTGCAGGATCGGCACGAACACCTCGTTCAGCGCGACGCCGAGGATCGCCGGCTCGTCCGGTGGCCGGCCGGTGTAGGTGCTGTGGTAGATGGGGTGCTCGCGGTGCGTGATGCGGGTGACCGTGAACACCGGGAAGCGCTCGACCTCGTTGTAGTAGCCGGTGTGGTCGCCGAACGGCCCCTCCGGCGCCTCCTCGCCGGGCCGGATGTGGCCCTCGAGCACGATCTCGGCGCTGGCCGGCACCTTCAGCGCGCCGTTCGCGCACTCCACGAGCTCCGTGCGCGCGCCGCGCAGCAGCCCCGCGAACGCGTACTCCGACAGCGTGTCCGGCACCGGCGTCACCGCCGCGAGCGTGGTCGCCGGATCCGCGCCCAGCGTGACCGCGACCGGGAACGGCTCGCCGGGGCGCTCGGCGCACCAGTCGCGGTAGTCCAGCGCGCCGCCGCGGTGCGCGAGCCAGCGCATGATCACGCGGTTGCGGTCGATCACCTGCTGGCGGTAGATGCCGAGGTTCTGCCGCTCCTTGCCCGGGCCGCGGGTCGTGACCAGGCCCCAGGTGATCAGCGGGCCGGCGTCGCCGGGCCAGCAGGTCTGCACCGGAAGCTTCGCGAGGTCCACGTCGCGGCCGTCGATCACGACCTCGCGGCACGGCGCGGAGCGCACCGTCTTCGGCGCCATGTCCAGAACCTTCTTGAACACCGGCAGCGTGCGCCACGCGTCGCCGAGGCCCTTCGGCGGATCCGGCTCCTTCAGGAACGCGAGCAGCCTGCCGACCTCGCGCAGCGCGTCGACCGACTCCTCGCCCATGCCCAGCGCGACGCGCTCGGGCGTGCCGAACAGGTTGCCCAGCACCGGCATCGAGTGTCCCTTCGGGTTCTCGAACAGCAGCGCCGGGCCCTGGCTGCGCAGCACGCGATCGCAGATCTCCGTCATCTCGAGCTTCGGATCGACCTCGGCGCGGACGCGCTTCAGATCGCCGCGCTCCTCGAGCAGGCGGATGAAGTCGCGCAGATCGCGGTACTTGGGTGTGGCGGCCATCTGTCCTCGCTGTCTCGCTGCGTGGGGCGCGCGGCGCACCGCGCGCGACGTGCGCGCGGCCGGCTACTCCGTGAACTCTGCGACCACCGGCGCGTGGTCCGACGGCCGCTCGAGCTTGCGCGGCGCGGTGTCGATCCAGCACTTCGCGCACGACGCCGCGAGCAGCTCGCTCGCGAGGATCAGGTCGATGCGCAGCCCGAGATTCCTGCGGAAGCCCGCCGCGCGGTAGTCCCACCACGAAAACAGCCCCGGGTCCTGGTCGAACAGCCGGAACGCGTCCTTCAGCCCGAGCGCGAGCATCTCGTTCAGCGCCTCGCGCTCCGGCGTCGAGCACAGGATCTTCTCGTGCCACGCCGCCGGGTCGTGCACGTCGCGGTCGTCCGGCGCGATGTTGAAGTCGCCCATCACGACGAAGCGCGGGTGCTCGGCGATCTCGTCGCGCACGTGGCGCGTGATCTGGCGCAGCCAGTGCAGCTTGTGCTCGTACTTGTCGCTGCCGACGGCCTGGCCGTTGACCACGTACAGGTTCAGCACCCGCGTGTCGCCCACCGTCGCGCCGAGGATGCGCCGCGCCGGGTCGTCGAGGCCGTCGACGTCGGTGATCACGTCTGCGGCCGGCTGCTTCGTGATGAGGGCGACCCCGTTGTAGGTCTTCTGCCCGGCGAACGCGACGTGGTAGCCCGCGTCGCGGATCGCGTCCGCGGGGAAGTTCTCGTCGGTGAGCTTGGTCTCCTGCAG
>CBDUCN010000342.1:0-5380 GCA_965365655.1 uncultured Gammaproteobacteria bacterium
GCTCCCCGGCCCTGCCGCGATCCCGGACCGCGCACGCGCCGCCACGCCGTATTGCCGGCAACGCCTCGCGAACGGCGAGCATACTCCGCCCGGCCTGCCGGCGTCGGGTGCCGCGACCGCACCCGCGCCGGGAGCGGCTACCATCACCGGCACCGCGCACACCTGCGGCCCACGGGAGGCTCCACGATGGACCTGAACACCCGCCCCCTCACCGAGCGCTTCGGTCTCGAGGTGCTGGACGTGGATCTCGCGCACCTCGACCGCGAGACCTTCGACGCCGTGTACCGGCTGTGGCAACGCGACCCGCTGCTGCTGTTCCGCCGCCAGAGCCTCACCGAGCGCGAGCTGGTCGCGTACAGCGCCGGCTTCGGCGAGCTGGAGCACATCGTGCGCGACGACATGCACGCGCCGGATCATCCCGAGATCATCTACATCACCGGCCTGAAGCGCGCCGACGGCAGCGCGCTCGGGGGCCTCGGCACCTACGAGGTGCTGTGGCACCACGACCAGATCTACCGCCAGCGCCCGGCGAGCGGCTCCATCTTCTACGCCGTCGAGGTGCCGGAAGGCGCCGGGCGCACGTCCTGGTGCAACACCGCGCTCGCGTATGCCGCGCTGCCGGACGCGCTGCGCGCACGCGTCGACGGGCGCACCGCGACCTGCAAGCACGGGCTCAAGCCCGGCGGCAGCTTCGAGCGCGACTTCGCGACCGACGCCGAGCGCGTGAAGGCACTGCACGAGCGCACGCCGCCGGCCACCCACCGCATGGTGCTCGAGAACCCGCTGACCGGCGAGCGCTCGCTGTATCTGGATCCGAACAAGACCTTCGCGGTGGAGGGCGTGGCCGAGGACGACACCCGCGCGTTCCTCGACGAGCTCTTCGAGCACGTGCTGCGCGACGAGTTCATCTACACCCACGCGTGGCGCAACGGCGACGTCGTGATGTGGGACAACGCGCGCCTGATGCACCGGCGCGAGGCCTACGACGAGGCGCTGCCGCGCTTCGCGAAGCGCACCACCATCTTCCTGCGCGAGGGCGACTTCGCGGTGCCGGAACCGGCGCCCGTGCCCGCCGCGAGCGCCGCACGGTGACGGCACGCATGCGCGTCTTCCACACCCTCGCGCACCGCCACCACGCGCCCGCCACCTGGCTGTTCCGCGGCGGCTTCGCCACGCCCCAGGAGGTGCCTCGCCGCGCCGAGGTGCTCGCCGACGCCGCGCGCGCGGCGGGACACGAGATGGTAGAGGCGCCCGCCGCGGATCGCGCGGCGCTGAGCGCGGTCCACGACCCGGGCTACCTGGACTTCCTCGAGCACGCGTGGGCGCAGTGGTCCGCGCAGCCCGGCGCGCCCGCGGAGATCATCCCCAACGTGCACCCGCAGCGGCGCATGCACGCGCGCCCCGAAGGCGTGGTCGGCCTCGCCGGCTACTACCAGGCCGACGGCGCCTGCCCCATCGGCGAGGGCACGTGGCGCGGCGCGCTGGCATCAGCGGGCGTCGCGGTCGCCGGAGCCGACGCGGTGATGGAAGGGCTCCGCCACGCGTACGCGCTTTGCCGGCCGCCGGGCCACCACGCGTACCAGGACCTCGCCGGCGGTTTCTGCTTCCTGAACAACACCGCCGTCGCGGTCGAGCGCTGCCGCGCCGCCGGCGCCGCGAAGGTCGCGGTGGTGGACGTGGACGTGCACCACGGCAACGGCACCCAGGGCATCTTCTACGAGCGCGCCGACGTGCTCACGGTGTCGCTGCACGGCGACCCGGCGCAGTTCTATCCCTGGTTCGCGGGCTACGCCGACGAGCGCGGCCAGGGCGCCGGCCGCGGCGCGAACCTCAACGTCGCGCTGCCGCGCGGCACCGGCGACGACGCCTACCTCGCGCACCTCGAAGGCGCGCTGGACGACGTCGCCGCGTTCGCGCCGGACGTGATGGTGGTCGCGCTCGGCCTCGACGCGTCCGAGCACGATCCGCTGGCCTTCCTCGCGATCACCACCGACGGCTTCCGGCGCATCGGCGAGCGGCTGGGACAGTTCGCGGGGCCGGTGCTGCTGGTGCAGGAGGGGGGCTACCTGTCGGACCACCTGGGCGCGAACCTGCGCGCGGCGCTCGCGGGCTTCGAGAGCGCGCGCGGTCGCCAGGCGCCGTAGCCGCACCACCGTCCGTCCACCGGCCGCGCGTGAGCGGCCGGGCTGCCGCGGGACGCCGGCTCCGTGCGCGTGGCGACGCGGCTGCCGGCCACCAGGGCCCGGCGCCGGCCGACGCGGCCGTTCGCCCGCGCCATCGACTTCTCCCCCGGGCCGTATAGACTCGCGCGCGGTCGGCGGCACGAACGAGGAGCAGCGGATGAACGGCGGCGAGGTCCTGGTCCAGACGCTGGTCGCGCGCGGCGTGGACACGGTGTTCTTCGTGCCCGGCGGCACCTACACCACCGTGCTCAAGGCACTGTCCGAGCGCGGCGACGCGGTGCGCCCGGTGGCGACGCGCCTCGAGTCCTCGGCGGTGTTCGCCGCCGACGCCTACGCCGCGATGCGCAGCCGCCCGGCGGCCGTGTTCGTGAGCCGCGCGCCGGGCGCCACCAACGCCGCCATCGGCATCCACACCGCGATGCAGGCGTCGCGGCCGCTGGTGCTGTTCATCGCGAACATCCCGCGCCCGCTGAAGCAGCGCGAGGCGTTCCAGGAGATCGACTACCAGGGCATGTACGGCCCGGTCGCGAAGGCGGTGTTCGACGTGCAGTCGGTTCACGACGTCGCGCGCGTGGCCGCGCGCGCGCTGGACCTCGCGGTGAGCGGGCGCCCCGGCCCGGTGGTGGTCGCGATCTCCAAGGACATCCTCGACGGCGACCACACCGGCGTCACGATCCCCCCCGCGTACCACCCGCCCCGCGGCGGGCCGGACCCGCACGCGCTGGACGCCGCCGCGACGCTGCTGGACGCGGCCGAGCGCCCGCTCGTGCTGGCCGGCGAGGGCGTGGCCTTCGAGAACGCGCACGAGAGCCTCGCGCGCCTTGCCGACGCGTGCGGCGCCGGCGTGCTGGCCGCGTACCGGCAGCAGGACGTCATGGACAACGATCATCGCGCCTGGGTGGGCCAGCTCACGCTGAACCGCACGCCGCACATCCAGCGCGCGCTCACCGAGTGCGACCTGCTGCTCGCCGTGGGCAGCCGTCTCGACAGCGTGACCACCGCCGACTACACGCCGTTCCCCGGCGCCCAGAAGCTGATCCTGGTGCACCCGGACCCGGACGTGTTCGCGGCCTGGCAGCCCGACGTGGCGCTGCTGTCCCACGCCGGCCCGGTGCTGGAGGCGCTCGCCGACTGCGCGGCCGATCCCGCGCCGGAGCGGCTCGCGTGGCGCGACGGCCTGCACGCCGAGGAGGTCGCGGGCAGCGACCCCGGCGGCGCCGAGGTGCACGGCGCGGTGAACCTCGCCGCGGTGATCGCGCACTTCCAGGCCACGGTGCGCGACGACGCGGTGGTGGTGAGCGACGCCGGAACCTTCGGGCGCTGGCTGCAGCGCTACTACCGCCACCGCCGGCCGCACACCTGCCTCGGGCCGGTGTCGGGCGCGATGGGCTACGGCGTGCCCGGAGGCCTCGGCGCGGCTGCGGCCGCGCCGCAGCGCCAGGTGTTCACCTGGGTCGGCGACGGCGGCTTCCTGATGACCGGTCACGAGTGCGCGGCGCTGGTGCAGGAGGAGCTGCCGGTGACGGTGATCGTGTGCGACAACAACGCGTGGGGCTCGATCCTGGTCCACCAGAACAAGCGCTTTCCCGGCTGGGATTTCGGCACCCGCCTGAAGAGCCCCGACTTCGGCGCGATGGCGGCGGCCTACGGCATGGCGTCGTTCCGGGTCGATCGCACCGAGCAGTTCCCGGACGCGCTGGACGGTGCGCTCGCGGCGCGGCGCCCGGCGCTGATCCACCTGCTGCTGGATCCGCGCGACGTGTCGCCCTACTCCGGTGCGGCGCTGGCCGACGCGAAGGACTGAGCGGACCCGGCCGCCTCGCCGACGCTGCCGTCGGCGCTGGCCATCACGCGGTTGCGCCCGGCGCCCTTCGCGGCGTACAGCCGCTCGTCGGCGACGCGCATCAGCTCCTGGATGCCGATCTCCGGCGCCGCCTGCGCGACGCCGATGCTGACCGTGACGCGCAGCGAGTCCCCGCGCACCTCGACCGCCGCCGCGGCCACCGCCTCGCGCACGCGCTCCGCCGCGGCGACCGCGTTGTCGCGCGTGGCTCCGGGCAGCAGCGCCGCGAACTCCTCGCCGCCGAGGCGCCCGGGGGTGTCCTCGTCGCGCAGCACCGCCTTCAGGGTGCGGCCGAGCACGCACAGCGCACGGTCGCCCACCGCATGGCCGTAACGGTCGTTGACGCGCTTGAAGTAGTCCACGTCGATCAGCAGCAGCGCGAAGCCGGCCCCGCCGTCGCGCAGCCGGTCCTGGGCCTGCCCCAGCGTGGCCATGAAGCTCCTGCGATTCGGCAGCGCGGTGAGCTCGTCGTACGACGCGAGGCGTTCCAGCTCGAGCTGCATGCGCCGGCTCTCGTCGACGTCGCGATACACGACCAGGTATCCGCCGTCCTTCACCGGCTCGCCGCGGCACTCGATCCAGCGCCCGTCGCGCAGCTGGCGCTCGTAGTGCACCGGCTGGCGCGCGCGGGCGACGGCCTCGCGGCTCGCGACCAGCGCGTCCAGATCGCCGTCCGCCGCGTCTCCGTAGGCGCCGAGGCGCGCGAGCTCGCGGCGCATCGCGTGGCCGGGCCTCGGGGCGCCGGTCACCGTGTCCTCGTCGATGCCCGTCACGCGCCACAGGTGGGCGTTGTACGCGACCAGCTCGAGGTCCTCGTCGAGCACCATCACGCCGTCCGGCACCGTCTCCAGCGCCGCCTGCAGCACGCGGCGGCTGTCGGCCAGCGCGCGGTCGGCGCGGCGGCTCTCGGTGACGTCGGCGGAGATCGTCGCGCACGAGCCGTCCGGCAGGCGGTACTCGTTGATCTGCAGCCAGCGCCCGTCCTGGCGCTCCATCAGGATCGGGCCGTCGGGCTCGCGGTGCCGGCGCAGGCGGTCCGCGAGCCACTCGTCCTCGCGGCCCGCCGCCTGCGGATACAGACCCGCCGCGAGCGCCGCGCGCACGTGCTCCTCGAACGGCGTGCCCGGGCATGTCGCACCGGCAACCGCGCGGTTGATCTCGCGGAACCGGCCGTTGCACATCACCAGCCGGTCGTCCGGGTCCCAGAGCACGAAGATCTCGTCCAGGGTCTCCACCGCGAACAGCAGCCGTTCGGCCGCGCTCTGCGCCTCCACCTGCGCGGTCACGTCCGACGCGATGCCGCAGTAGCCCTGGAAGCGGCCCTCGTCGTCGAAGATCGGCGCGCCGCTGGTCT
>CBDUCN010000343.1:0-5356 GCA_965365655.1 uncultured Gammaproteobacteria bacterium
CGATGACGACGAAACCGATCGACCGCTTCTTCTCCGCGCCCGCCGAGCGCAACGATCGCTGGCGCGAGGTCACGGCCGCCGCGAAGGCCTGGGCCGACGGCAGGGGCGATCGCGCCGCGGTGGAGGCCGCCCTCGCGGAGGGCGCGGCGGTCGAGGAGTTCCACGCGTTCCCCGGCACCCGGCTGCTGGGCGCGCTGCGCGGCAGGCTGGAGCAGGGTGACGCGGCCGGCTGCAGCGCGCTGGCCCGGCATCTGTCGTCCGCGATCGCGTCGCGCAGCTACAAGGACGACCCGGCGCAGTGGGACCCCCGCGAGGACGGGACGGACACCCCGATCGAGCTGCGCCTGCCGGGGCAGGGCACGGGTCAGCGCCGTCGTCCGTACTTCGAGATGCTGGTGGTGACGCCGGAGCCGAGCGCCCGCTGGCCGCAGATCGTGGAGGCCTTCCGCGCGGTGCGCCGGCCAGAGGACGCGTTCGTCTACGAGGTGGTGCTGGTCGGCAGCGCCGAGGACGCGATCTGCGCGACGCTCGTGAATCCGGACATCGCGGCCGTCACGCTCTACGAGGGCTTCGGGGTCGAATCACGCCACGACGCGCCGACCCTGCGCAGCGTGCTCGCGAGCCACGCAAAGGACCCGATCGACGCCTCGACTCACGATCTCCCGCTGAGGCTGGCCGGCGTGCTCAAGCGCAACCGCCCCGACCTCGACATCTACCTGCTCTCCGACCGCAAGGTCGAGGCGCTGGCCGGGGACTCGCGCGCGGCCGCCATCCGCCGCGTGATGTACCAGGTCGAGGAGCCCCTGGAGCTGCACCTGTCGGTGCTGGAGGGCGTCCAGGCCCGCTACGACGCACCGTTCTTCGAGAACCTCAAGCGCTACGCGCGGCGCCCCGTCTCCACCTTCCACGCGCTGCCGATCGCGCGCGGCAAGTCGGTGTTCAAGTCGCCGTGGATCCGCGACATGGGCGAGTTCTACGGCATCAACCTGTTCCTCGCGGAGAGCAGCGCGACCACCGGCGGCCTGGACAGCCTTCTCGAGCCCACGGGCAACATCAAGGTCGCCCAGGAGAAGGCCGCACGCGCGTTCGGCGCGGACCACGTCTTCTTCGTCACCAACGGCACCAGCACCTCGAACAAGATGGTGCACCAGGCGCTGACCGGACCCGGGGACATCGTGATCCTGGACCGCAACTGTCACAAGTCGCACCACTACGGCCTGGTCCTGAACGGCGCCCAGCCGCTCTACGTCGAGGCGTTCCCGCTCACCCAGCTCTCGATGTACGGCGCGGTGCCGCTGCGCACGATCAAGCAGACGCTGCTGGACCTGAAGGCCGAGGGGCGGCTCGACCGGGTGAAGATGGTGGACCTGACCAACTGCACCTTCGACGGGCACATGTACAACACGCGCCGCGTGATGGAGGAATGCCTCGCCATCAAGCCGGACCTCATCTTCCTCTGGGACGAGGCATGGTCGGGCTTCGCGCGCTGGTCGCCGTTCCTGCGGCGGCGCACCGCGATGGAGGCGGCCGCCCGGATCGAGGAGTGGCAGCACGGCCCCGAGGCCCTCGCCGAATACGAGAAGCAGCAGGCCGAGCTGGGCGACGACCCGTCGGTGGAGACGCTTCTGGATACGCGCCTCGTCCCGGACCCGCGGCAGGTGCGCGTGCGCGTGTACCAGTGCAACTCGACCCACAAGTCCATGTCGGCCATCCGCCAGGGTTCGATGGTGCTGGTCAGGGACGTGGACTTCCACACGGTGGAGTCGCAGTTCCACGAGGCGGTGTTCACCCACGCGTCCACCAGCCCGAACCAGCAGCTCATCGCCGGCCTCGACGTGGCCCGCCGGCAGATGGAGATGGAAGGCTACGGCCTGGTCACGAACGCGATCGAGATCGCGCTCGCGATCCGCAGGGAGGTCAACAACCACCCCTTGATCTCGAAGTACTTCCACGTCGCGGGCGCCGACGAGATGATTCCCGCGGAGTTCCGGCAGTCGGGCTTCGTCGACTTCCTCACGCCCGGCGCGACCTGGGAGACCGCGTTGAAGAGCATCGAGGAGGACGAGTTCTTTCTGGATCCGACGCGCATGACGCTGATCTGCGGAACGGCGGGCTTCGACGGCACGCAGCTCAAGGGGCTGCTGGCGGAGAAGTACGAGATCCAGCTCAACAAGACGTCGCGCAACTCGGTGCTGCTGCAGTCGAACATCAACAACTCGCGCAGCGACGTGGCACAGCTGATCCGTGTGCTGATGGAGATCAGCAACCAGATCGAGAAGGATCTCGCTCACGGCGGGGACGAGGGGCGCAAGGCCTTCGACGCGCGGGTCAAGAGCCTGATGGAGGACGTGCCGGACCTTCCGAACTTCAGCCACTTCCACGACGTGTTCCGCCACAGCGCCGGCAAGAGCACGCCCGAGGGCGACATGCGCAGCGCGTTCTTCGGCGCCTACCACGCCGAGGACTGCGAGTACGTGCCGCTGTTCGGCGACGAGTGCGACGCGCGGCTGAAGAACGGCCCCGACATGGTCTCGGCGAACTTCGTGATCCCGTATCCCCCCGGCTTCCCGATCATGGTGCCGGGGCAGGTCATCACGCAGGAAACCATCGAGTTCATGCGCAAGCTGGACGTGAAGGAGATCCACGGCTACGAGCGCTCGCGGGGGCTGAAGCTGCTGAAGCCCGACGCGGTCGCAGCGCGGATGAAGCTGTAGCGCACGCGACCGGCCCGGCGCACCGTCCCGCCCGCAATGCGGAACGGCCGGTGCGCCGGGCCGTCCACCTCTTCCGTCGATGAGCGACGATCTGCCGCATGTGTTCCGGCCCGAGGGGCCGGATCTGCTGGTCGTCGCCCTGCTCGCGCTGGCCGCGGGCGAGGCCCTCCGAACGGGCGTGCCCGTTCTCCGGCGGTACGACATCCCGTCGGCGGTGCTCGGCGGGCTGGCCTTCAGCGTCGTGCTCGCCGTCCTCGCCGAGGCGGGCGTGGCCCGCGTCGAGCCGGGCACGGCGCTGCGCGATCTGCTGCTGCTGGTCTTCTTCGCGACGGTCGGGCTCTCGATGCGGTGGCAGGCGCTGCGCGAGAACGCGCGGGACATGCTCGTGCTGCTCGTGCTCGCGACCGCGCTGCTGATCTTCCAGAACATGGCGGGCTCCTCGGTCGCGGCCGCGTTCGGCTTCCACCCCGCGTCCGGCCTGCTGGCGGGGAGCGTCTCCTTCATGGGCGGGCACGGGACGGGCGTCGCGTGGTCCGCGATCTTCGCGCAGCGGTTCGGCCTCGAGGACGCGGAGCAGGCCGCCGTCGCACTGGCCACGCTGGGCCTCGTCGCCGGCGGACTGCTGGGGGGGCCGCTCGCGGCGCTGCTGATTCGACGCCACGGCCTGCGCGGCGACGCGGAGCCGGAATCCGAGACCGGGGACGGTGCGGCGACGCGGTCCGGCACGTGGCAGGGGCTGAGCACGCCGATGCTCCTCACCGGCATCGCCGTCGCCGGCTGCACCCAGGCCGCGCCTTACCTGAGCAGCGTGCTCGCGGGTGTCGGGCTCACCGCGCCGGCGTTCGTGGTCGCCCTCGCGCTGGGCGCGCTGATCACCAACCTCGCGAAGGCCTGCCGCATCGAGGGGAGCGGGGCGGCCGGCATGCTGCTGCGCGACGTGAGCCTGCAGCTCTTCCTCGTCATCAGCATCATGAGCCTCCGCCTGCCGGACGTGCTGCACATCGCGGTGCCGCTGATGGTCGTGTTCGTGCTCCAGGTCCTGCTCGTGCTGGCCTTCGTGTACTTCACAGCCTTCCCCGTTCTCGGGCGCGACTACCGCGCCGCGGTGCTGTGCGCGGGATTCACCGGCTTCGGCCTCGGTGCGACGCTGGTGGGCGTGGCCAACATGCGCGCCGTCGTCCGGCGCGGCGGCCCGGCGCCGGGCGTCTTCATCATCGTTCCGTTCGTCGGCAGCTTCCTGGTGGACCTCGCGAACAGCGCCGTGATCCAGCTCTACCTCGTCTCGCCGGTGCTGGATTAGCGGACGGTGGCGGACATGACGCCGACATCGGGCGCGCGCGCCGGCGAGCGGCGGGACTACAGGCTGCTGCTGGGCGGCGGCTCGCTGCACATGATGGGGCTGCAGATCGGCGACTTCCGCTCGGTGCTGCCCTGGATCGCCGGAACGCTCGGCGTGGCGCCGATGCTCATCGCGCTGATCGTGCCCGTGACCCAGGTCGGCCAGGTGCTCGGACAGCTTTTCATCGGCCCGCAGGTAGCGACCTTCAGGCGAACCAAGGTGGCCCTGTCGCTGACGGAGGTGGGGTCCGGCCTGGCCATCGCCTTCGCCGCCGGGGTCGCCGTGCTCGTCGGCCCGACGCTGGGCGGCCTGGTCATCATCGCCGGTGCGGGCCTGTTCGGCTGCTGCTGGGGCCTGTACACGATCTGTCATCAGGACATCATCAGCCGGGTCCTCACCCCCCGCCAGCGCGGCGCGATGATGGCCGGACGCGCGGCGGCCGGGGGCGTGCTCACGATGGTGTTCACCATGGTCCTGTACCGCTTCTTTCCCGACGCCCTGGACAACAAGACCCTGCTGCTGTGGGCCGCGGTCGCGCTGTGGCTCGCGGCGGGCGGCCTGTATGCCGGGATCGCGGAGGCGCCGAAGCCGCCGCGGCAACGGGCGTCGCCGGTACGGGAGCTGTCGCGCGGGATCGCGCTCGCGCGCGCAGAGCGCTGGTTCGGCGAGTTCCTGCTCGGGCGCCTCTGGCTGCTCTCGGTGGAGCTCGCCATTCCGTTCTACGCCATCCACGTGGCGCTGCTCGACGATCCCACCGCGAGCGACCTCGTGGTGATCGTGTTCGCCCTCAGCGCCGGGCTTCTCCTGGGCGGCCCCGTGTGGAGCCGCGCCGTCCCGCGCAACTGCCGGGTCGCGATGGCCGCGGGCGCGCTGCTGGTCGCGTTCGCGGGCGTGCTCACGCTGCTGGTCGACGAGGTTCTCCAGGCGAGGATCCCGTACTTCCACGTCGCGACCTTCGCGCTGCTGTCGTTCGGGCAGCAGGGCGTGATCCAGGCGCGCATCTTCTACCTGGGCGAGCGGACCCCGGCGGACGACCGCCCCATCTACGTCTCCATCTCCGAGTCGTCCATGGGCGCGTGCGGGGTCGGCGTCGCGCTCGCGCTCGGCTTCGCGGCGCAGTTCACGAGCGTCTTCAATCCGCTGCTGTGCCTGATCGCACTCAACGCCGTTGCCGCGGTGTTCGTCCTGCAGGTGCTGCAGCCGCCCCGGTGACTCGCGGCAAAACTGCATATCTCATTTCTTCTTCCGGCTCCGGACGGGAGGCGCCGGGGAGGGGCCCGGAACAGCCGGCCAGCGCGCGGGC
>CBDUCN010000344.1:0-5347 GCA_965365655.1 uncultured Gammaproteobacteria bacterium
GGCTTCGTGCTGCCCGAGGGCGGGATCGACCTGCACGCGCTCGAGCGCGACCTCGTCGAGCAGGCGCTCGAGCGCACCGCCGGCAACGTCACCGACGCGGCCAGGCTGCTCGGGCTCACCCGCGACACGCTGCGCTACCGGATCGAGAAGTTCGGGCTGCGCCCGGGCGACTGAACGCGGCGCGGGGGGCGCGGGCCCACGCTGCGGGCCGGGCGCACCGGTGGCTGCTGCGGGCCGCGCGCTCCGTTCCGTCAGCGCCCCTGGAACCGCGGCGGGCGCTTCGCGGCGAACGCGCGCTGCCCCTCCTGGTAGTCCTCGCTCGCGTGGCACGCGTCCACCATGCGCTGCACCCGCTCGCGGTCGCGCTCGCCCGGCGCCTTCACCGCCTCGCCGATCGCCGCCTTCAGCGCGCGCACGGTGAGCGGCGCGTTGCCGGCGATGTCACGCGCGAGCGTGTCGACCGCACGGTCCAGTCCGTCCACCGGGTGCACCGCGTCGACGAGGCCCAGCGCCAGCGCCTCGCCGGCGTCGTGCAGGCGGGCGGTGAACAGCAGCCGCCGTGCGACTGCCGCGCCCACGGTGTCCACGACCAGCTGCACGTCGTCCAGCGAGTAGCCGAGGCCCAGTCGCGCCGGCGTGATCGCGAAGCGCGCGTCCTCGCCGGCGACGCGCAGGTCGCACGCGAGCGCGATCTCCATCCCGCCGCCGACGCACACCCCGCGGATGCGCGCGATCGCCGGCACCGGCAGGGAGCGCAGCAGGGTCATCGCGCGCCGCGAGGTCGCGTCGTAGCGGGCGTGGGCGTCGGGATCGTCGCGCCAGGTCCTGAACTCGGAGATGTCGTTGCCGGAGCAGAAGGCCTTGTCGCCGGCGCCGGTGAGCACGAGCGCGCGCAGGTCCGCGTCGCCGTGCGCGGCCTCGAGCGCGTCGCCCAGCGCCTGCCACATCGCGTGGCACATCGCGTTGCGTTTCGCGGGGTTGTGCAGGGTGACGCGCAGCAGGTGGCCGTCGCGGCGCGCGTGGATGGTCGGGGGAGTGTCGGGGCCGTCGCTCATGGTCGGGTGTCGGCGGGTCCGGGGCGGTGCCAGTGCCGGAGTCTGGCAGATCCGGCGCCGCGCGATCACGGGGTCCGGCGTGGAGCCGGCGGCGCGCTGTGGCCGCTCGGCCGTCCGGCGGCCGCAGGTGCCACACGCCGGCGCCCCGTGCGTACAATCAGGCCACGGCGATCGGCCGGGGCGCAGCGCGGCCGGCGCGCGCCGCGGGCGCACGACCGGGGGGAACGAGCGCATGCCCGCACGTCACGCCATCACGGCCTTCGCCTTCCCGCCCGGCCGCGAGCTGGCCGGGAAGTACGAGGTCGTCGCTCGCCTCGGCAAGGGCTGGGAGGGCGAGGTGTACCTGGTGCGCGAGCTCGCGACCGGCATCGAGCGCACCGCGAAGTTCTTCTTCCCGCACCGCAATCCCGAAGACCGCACGGCGCTGTTCCACGCCAACAAGCTGCACAAGCTGCGCCACTGCCCGATCGTCATCCAGTACCACACCCAGGACGTCACGACGTTCCGCGGGCGCGAGATCAGCTTCCTGATCTCGGAGTTCGTCGAGGGGGAGCTGCTGTCCAGGTTCCTCAAGCGCCAGCGCGGCGGGCGGCTCACGCCGTTCGCGGCGCTGCACCTGCTGCACGCGCTGGCGTCGGGGCTGGAGTCCATCCACGCCGCCGGCGAGTACCACGGCGACCTGCACTCGGAGAACATCATCGTGCAGCGCTACGGGCTCGGCTTCGAGCTCAAGCTGCTGGACATGTTCAACTGGGGCTCGCCGACCCGCGACAACATGCTCCACGACGTGGTGGAGGCGATCCGGGTGTTCCACGAGGCGCTGGGCGGGCAGCGCCACTACGCGCGCCAGCCGGCCGAGGTGAAGGCCATCTGCTGCGGCATGAAGCGCTCGCTGATCCTGAAGAAGTTCCGCAGCGCCGGGCAGCTCCGCTACCACCTGGAAACGCTGCAGTGGAACTGATGCCGGAGTGGCCGCGCCTGGCGCTCTTCGTCGCCGCCGCGACGGCGCTGATCGTGATCCCGGGCCCGGCAGTGTTCTACCTGCTCGCGCGCAGCGTCGCCCAGGGGCCGCTGGCGGGCCTGGTGTCCGTGCTCGGCATCGGCGCCGGCGCGACGGTGCACGTGGCCGCCGCCGCGCTGGGCGTGTCGGCGATCGTGATGGCATCGGCCACCGCGTTCGCGGTGCTCAAGTGGCTGGGCGCCGCGTACCTGCTGTACCTGGGCATCCGTACCCTGCTGCAACGCGACCCCGGGGCCGCGCCGGCGCCGCATCTGCGCGCGCGGGGCCTGCGGCGCGTGTTCCTGGAGGGGCTGGTGGTGAACGTGTTCAACCCGAAGGTGGCACTGTTCTTCCTCGCGTTCCTGCCGCAGTTCGTGGATCCGGGCGCGGCCAGCGTGCCGGTGCAGATGACGGCGCTGGGTCTCGTGTTCGTGCTCATCGGCATCGTCAGCGACTCGCTGTACGTGCTTCTGGCCGCCGGGCTCGCGACGCGGCTGCGCGCGAGCCGCGCGGCGGCGCGCGCGCAGCGCTGGTTCGCCGGCAGCGTGTACGTGGGACTCGGTGTCGCCACCGCGCTGGCCGGCGACGGCGTGAAGCGCTAGCAGGCTGCTGCAATTCGACGTCCTGTCGAGTTGCAACCCGCTTCGCGGAGGACGCCGTCTCCCGCTCGCTCTTCCGGCCGAGCTACGCGCTGCGCTCGCGGGGGTTGACGACGTTCGGCGGCACCGGCGGCAGCTTACCCGGCAGCGACGGCGGCACGATGATCTCGACGTTGATGTCGCCGAGGTCGTCGAAGGAGCGCTTGGTGAACGGGTTCTTGATCATCACCCGCGCACCCTTGCGGATCGCCTCGTCGACGTAGGTCTGCAGCTTCTGCGCGAGCACCGGGCGCCACGGCAGGCGGTAGTAGCGCGGCTCGGGGCCGTCGAGCTGCAGCCACAGGTAGATCGCGTTGCCCTCGTCGAAGGACACGCTGAGCACGGTGGCCTCGTCCACGCTCCTCTTGAACCACTCGTGGGTCATCGGCTTCGGCTGGCTCAGGATCTCGGTGAGCGTGAAGTAGCCGAGCGGCACGAAGGCCGCGACCAGCACGACCGCGACGGCGCGCAGCTTCAGCGATCGCGGCGACCATACCGCGATGCTCGCGAGCACCGCGGTGAGCGCGAGCAGCATGCAGAA
The DNA here is from genome assembly GCA_965365655.1 of uncultured Gammaproteobacteria bacterium. Lineage (GTDB taxonomy): Bacteria > Pseudomonadota > Gammaproteobacteria > HK1 > HK1 > JBFHNV01. Next base: position 3,235 of record CBDUCN010000344.1, read on the forward strand.
GAAGACGTAGACGGCGTCCATCGCGGGCCGGCGCCGTCAGCCCGCCGTCACCAGGCGGCGGCGGATGTTGTTCACGCTGCCGTCGACCAGCTTGCCGTCCGCGGTGAGGCGGAAGCGCGTCGCGGTCTCCTCCTGGTTGCGCCGCACCAGCGTGAGGCTGGTGCGCACGATGGGCGACAGCGAGTCGTACTTGCGCTTCACGCTCACCACCACCTCCACCGGCACCTGCACGCCGCTCGGCAGCGGGCCGTACATGTGCACGTTCACGATGTACTCGCCTTCCGGAATGCCGCGGCTGTAGCTGATCTCGTAGTTCTTGCCGGTGACGTCGCCTTCCGTTCCGAGGTCGTCGCGCAGCAGGTTGAAGAAACGGCTGCCCTGGTTGTAGAAGCCCACCGGGATGTCGTTGGGCGCCTGCACCCAGAGATCCACGTCGGCGTCCAGGTTGTCCGGCCAGTGCATCTCGACGACGACGTTGCCGGGCGACTTCTGCTCCTCGGTGTTCTGCTCCTTCTTCGCGAGGTGGGGCAGCATCATGATCACCATCGCGACGAAGCCGATCAGGGCCAGCAGCAGCACGTCGCGGAACACCGTGCCCGCGCTGTCGTCGTCGAGATCGTCAGCGTCCCACATGGCGCTCGCCCAGGCCGACGATCGCGTCGTAGAGCTGCAAGCTGGCGCTGGACAGCATCCGGTAACACGTCATCAGCCACACGTGCAGCACGGCGCCGATCAGGGTCGTGTAGAGCGCGATGGACATGCCGTTGATCAGCGTGGACACCATCGGCGCGACGTTGTCCACGCTGGCGGTGAGGTCGGGCTTGACCCCCGAGAGCGCGACGATGAAGCCGATCACGGTGCCCACGAGGCCCAGCAGCACCAGGGTGTTCGCGAGGTGGCGCACGACGGCGATGTCGTGGCCGAGGCGAAGGCGCAGCAGCCCGGCCTGCACGCTGCGCGAATCCGCCGCGCGGCCCTCGATCGCGTCCAGGTACTCGGCGGCCCGCGTGCCGGCGCGGATCGTGCCGCGCCGCGCGTCGTCGAGGGCGCGGCCCACCGCGCGCACGTCGAGCGCGCACAGCCCGAGCCCGTACAGGAACACCGCGACGATCACCGACGACAGCCAGAAGGTGTCACCCTCGAGCGCGCCGTCCAGCCAGCCCTGCAGCCAGGTCGCGGCGGTGAGCCCGAACGCGACGACGTTGAGCAGCGCGAAGCGCAGCGCGAGCAGGTGGCGGCGCACGCGCTCCAGCAGCCCCGCGGGCGTCGCCTCGGGGACGGACGCGAGGCGGGCCACGCTGCCGTCGGTCATCGCTGCTGTCCTCGTCGCGCCGCGGCGGTGCCGCCCCGGACCGCGCGATTGTACGCGCGGCCCGCGCCGCCGGGGCCGCCGCCGCTGGCGGGTCGCCGCCGGCGGGGAAGGCCGGCGGGCGGCTCGCGGCTTGAATCCGCCGGGCCGGCCTCTATAGTCGGGCCATCGTCCGCGCCAGGCCGCGCGGCATCCACCGGGGGAAGGTCGTTGCATCAGGGCTCGGACAGCGGTTCCGACGACGACGGCGACATGCGGCCCGCGGACGGCCGCGACACCGTCGGCGATCCGTTCCACTACACCCCGGGCCACAGCCTCGGCTACCTGGTGCGCGACACCTACCGCTCGTTCTCCCGGGAGCTGGAGGCGCGCATCAGCGAGGGCGGCGTCAGCATCGGGCAGTGGTACTTCCTGCGCGCGCTGTGGGAGGAGGACGGGCTCACGCAGCGCGAGCTGAGCCGCCGCGTGCACATGATGGAGCCCACGACGGTGACCGCGGTGAACGCGATGGAGCGCCGCGGCCTGGTGCGCCGTGACCGCGACGCCGTGGACCGGCGCAAGATCCGGGTGCTGCTCACGCCGAAGGGCCGCGAGCTTCAGGAGCGGCTGCTGCCGTTCGCGAAGTCGGTCAACGAGCTGGCCGCGACGGGCCTCAGCGAGGACGAGGTCGCGACGCTGCGCCACCTGCTCGAGCGGGTGCGGCGGAACCTGGGGGGAGGGCCTTAGTTATTCCCGGAATCCGACATCCATGTCGGATTCCGGGTCGCTGCGCCGCAGACGCGGTCTGCGGCTTGCTCCGTCCTG
>CBDUCN010000345.1:0-5345 GCA_965365655.1 uncultured Gammaproteobacteria bacterium
GACGACGACGATCGCCGCCGCGGGCGCGAACGTGAGCGCGGCGGCGACGGCGAGGACTTCTGGGAGGACGTGCACGAGGTGCTCGCGAACCTGACGCTCGCACTGGTGCTGGTGCACATCGCGGGGGTGATCGTGTCGAGCGCGCTGCACCGCGAGAACCTCGTGCGCGCGATGGTCACCGGGCGCAAGCGCGCGCCGCCGGGCGGCGCGGACACGCGCTGACGCGACGCCGGCGCGGAGCGCGGCATGACCGCGCCTCGCGGGCGCGCGCGCCGTCAGTCCAGCATGCGGTCCAGCGCGTCGCGCAGCCGGTACCAGCGCCCGACCAGCGGCGCGAACCACGGCCGTCCCGAGTAGCCCGGCAGGGTCGGCATGTCGATGCCGTCGAACGCGCTGGGGGCGTTCGCGCGCGCGATCAGCAGCGCGGCACGGTAGCCCAGCCAGCTCATCATCACGACGCCGCTGCCGTTGCAGCCCGCCGCGTAGTGCACGCCCTCGTGCTGCCCGACGTGGGGCATGAAGTCGAACGTGAAGGCCACGTTGCCGGTCCAGGAGTGGGTGACGCGCACGCCGGCCAGCTGCGGCCACACGCGCAGCATGCTGCGGTGGAGCAGGCGTGCGCTTTCCACCGCGCCGGTCGTCGAGAACGCCTCACGGCCGCCGAACATCACCCGGTCGCCGCCGGGTGCGATGCGGAAGTAGCTGAGGACCCGCTTGGTGTCGCTGATCGTGCGCAGGTTCGGCGTCAACGCCCGCGCGCGTTCCGCGCCGATCGGCTCGGTCACGATGATGTAGCTGCCGAGCGGCACCAGGCGGCGGCGCAGCCAGGGGCTCTCCGCGCCGGTGTAGCCGTTGGTCGCGCGCAGCACCGCGTCGGCGGCGATCTCGCCGGCGTCCGTCGCGAGCGTGAAGCCGCTGCCGCGGCGCTCGACCGCGTGCACGCGGGTGTTCGCGCACAGCGTCACGCCGCGGCGCCGGCACGCGTCGAGCAGGCCGCGGTGGTAGAGCGCCGGATGGATCTGCGCCGCGCCGTCGACCACCATGCCGCCGCGGTAGAACGGCGAGTCGATCTCCTCGCGCAGGCGAGCCTCCGGGAGCAGGCGCACGTGGCCCGTGCCGTCCGGGTCCAGGCTCGCCGCCTTGTGCTCGAGCTCGCGGTAGTGCGCGCGCGTGCACGCCGCGACCAGGCGTCCGCTCTTCAGGTAATGGCACTCGATGCCCTCGCGCGCGAGGACCTCCTCGAGGTGGCGCTGCGCGTGCGCGCCCTCGCGCAGCAGCGCGTCGTAGCGCTCGCGGCCGAGGCGCGCGATCAGAGGGGACTCGCCGGAGCCCGCGGGCGGCTTGCCCAGGTTCACGCCGGCGCTGACGTGGCCGCCGTTGCGGGTGCTCGCGCCCTCGCCGAAGCGCTGCGCCTCGATCACCGTGACCCCGATGCCGCGCCGCGCGAGCTCCAGCGCGCAGCTCAGCCCCGTGTAGCCGCTGCCGATCACGGCGACGTCGGTGCGCGGCGGCAGCGCCGCGCTGCCGTCTGCGGTCGGCGGTGCGGCCTCCCACCAGAACGGCTCGGGCCGGAAGTCGGGGTGCAGGATGTCGCTCAACGAACGGTGCCGATGCGGCCGGGGGGTGCGGTGCGGTGGCGGCGATCTTCACACACGCGCGGACGTTACCGGGAGCGGCCGCCGCACGGCATCGGGATCCGGGCGTGCCGTCGGCGCGGAGGCCATCGACGGGGCCTGACGCCGTGCCCGAACTCGAGCTTGCGGGCGGCGCCGCACGCACCGGGGGCGGCACCGCCCTGGCGCCGCCTCAGGACTGGAAGTTGCTCCAGAGCACGTAGGTCCAGCGCCCGTCGATCAGCATGACGTCGTTGACCATCCCCGGCCGGCCTTCGCCGTCGGCCTGGTACGCCTTCACGCGGGGCATGTCGTCGCGCACCTGCTTGCGCATCGCGGCGACGTCCAGCAGGTCGGCGCGCCAGGCGCCGATCCTCGGCTCGAAGAATCCCTCGAGCGAGCCGCTGTCGCGCTCGATGTACTGCAGGTAAGGCGGGTTGAAGCGATCGCGAACCTCGTCGTAGCGGTTCTCGATCATCGCGAGGTAGGTCGCGTGCACGAACTCGCGAGCGGTCTGTCCGTGGCGGTCGACGGGGCCGGGAGGCGCGGCAACGGGGCCCGCGATCGCGAGCCACGCGCTCGCCGCGAGCAGCAGCATCCCGACGCCCCCGAGCAGGATCTCCGATCGCATGCACGCCTCCCGTTGACACCGTGTACGTGCGCGCCGCCGCGACGGACCGTCGGGAGGGGACACGACACAGCCGCTATCGGCCCCCGCGGAACCCGCCTTGAGCACGACGTCCGCAACGCTGCGCCCGGCTCGCACCGACGCACGCGCCGCGCCGGCACCGGCCGGGCTGTCGCACGCGTCACGCAGCCCGGGGAACGGGTGGGGCGTGCGTCCGTCCCCGCGTGGGGCCGCACCCGGCTCCGCGTCATTGACAAATATTCGACATGACCGCCTCACGGGCAGCCCGTGGCCAGCCCGCCGACGACGCAGGAGCCGATTGAGAGGCCCTCTTCGGCCCTTGCAGCCGGCTTGACAAGCTGCAGATGTCTAAGTACTGTCTCGACCTATCTAGACCTTGTCTAAATTCCTTTAGCGGTCCGACCGAACGCCGTACCGCCCCGACCACGACAGGACTCACGATGAACACCCTCGTTGCTTCCCGCGATGGCGACATGACCGTCCGCGCCCGCGACGCGGCCTCCCGGGGCCGCAGCGTGCGTGCGTGCACGTCGGCCGCGGTCGCGACCATCCGCGTGCACGACCTGCGGCTTCGCACCTACGTCGGATTCAACCCCGATGAGCGGGCCAAGCAGCAGGATGTCGTGATCAATCTCGAGATCGCGTACCGCATGGCCGACGGCGTGCGCGACGACCGCGTCGAGGATGCGCTCGACTACAAGACCGTCACCAAGGCCGTGATCGCACACGTCGAGGGCGGGCGGTTCCTGCTGCTCGAGAAACTCACGGCCGACCTGCTCGATCTCTGCAGCGCGCACCCCGCGGTCGAGCACGCGCGCGTGCGAGTCGAGAAGCCGCACGCGCTGCGCTTCGCCGACTCGGTCTCGGTCACCCTGGAATACCGTGCCAACGGGCACCCTGCACACTCGGAGAGAGCACAGTGAGCGCCAATCCCATACTCGTCAGTAGCGACACCTGCGTCGACCTGAGCCCGGAGGCGGCGCTCGTGCGCGAGGCGCTCGTCGAGCGCGGCCTCGAGACGCCGATGCTCGACAACGGCCTGAGCCCGCGGCAGAAGTATCAGCGCATCAAGAGCCTGATGACGGACGTCGTCAACACGCTGGGTCTCGACCTCGGCGACGACAGCCTCGCGGAGACGCCGCACCGCATCGCGAAGATGTACGTCGACGAGATCTTCGCCGGGCTCGATTACTCGACCTTTCCGAAACTCTCGCTGATCGACAACAAGTTCGGTGCGAGCGAGATGGTGAAGGTGTCCGACATCCACCTCACGAGCACCTGCGAGCATCACTTCGTGACAATCGACGGGATCGCCCATGTCGCCTACGTGCCGAAGGACAAGGTGATCGGGCTGTCGAAGATCAACCGGCTGGTGCGCTTCTTCGGCCAGCGGCCGCAGGTCCAGGAGCGCCTGACGCGCCAGATCCTGGTCGCGATGCAGGTGCTGCTCGGCACCGACGACGTCGCCGTCGCGATCGACGCGACGCACTACTGCGTGAAGGCCCGCGGCGTCATGGACACGGGCTCGCGCACCCGCACCTCGGCGCTCGGCGGCGTGTTCCAGCGCGAGGCGGCCGTCCGGGCCGAGTTCCTCGCGGCATGAACGCCGAGCCGGTCCTGATCACGGGCGTCGGACGGCGCCTCGGGCTGCACCTCGCACGCACCTTCCTCGCGCGCGGCACGCCGGTGATCGGCACCTACCGCAGCGAGCGCGCCGGCGTCGACACGCTGCGCGAGGCCGGCGCGGAGCTGCACCGCGTGGAGCTGGACGACGAGCGCCAGATCGACGCGCTCGTCGCGGCGGTGAGGAAGCGCCACCCGCGCCTTCGCGCGCTGATCCACAACGCGTCGGAGTGGCTGTCCGAGGCCGACGGCCACGAGCCCGGCGAGGTCATGCGACGCGTGATGCAGGTGCACGTCGTCGCGCCGTACCTGATGAACCTCGCGCTCGCGCCGCTGCTCGAGGCGAGCGCGCACCCGCACGCCGACATCATCCACGTGGGCGACCACGTCAGCAGCCGCGGCAGCCGCAAGCACGTCGCCTATGCGGCCAGCAAGGCCGCCCAGGACAATCTCACGCTGTCCTTCGCCGCGCGCCTCGCACCGAAGGTGAAGGTCAACTCGATCGCCCCCGCGCTCGTGATCTTCAACGACGGCGACGACGAGGCGTACCGCGAGAAGGCCCGGCGCAGGAGCCTGATCGGCCGCGAGGCGGGGCTTGCCGAGTTCCAGGACGCGGTGGATTACCTGCTCGCCAGCGGCTACGTGACCGGCCGGGTGCTGCCGCTGGACGGCGGGCGTCACCTGGTCGCCGCCTGACGCGCGCCGGCGACCGGCGCGCGTCAGGAGGTCTACCCCCCGGAGGTCCGCCCCCCGGAGGTTCGTGCCGCGAAACCTCGCGAGCAGCAGCTGCGCTCCTCGCCGTTCGCACCCTGGAGGTTGCTGCCTGGAGATCTACACGCTCGCCCGTGTGCTCCTCCCGCAACCCCTTCGACGCCGCGGCGTCGCGCCTCAGCAACGCGTGCGGCAGCGGCCCGCAGCGCTGACGCCGAGGACTCCGAGCAGCGCGAGCATCAGGGTCTGCGGCGCCGGGACCGCGACTCCGCCGGTGAGGACCGGCGTGAACCCCGCCGGGTCACTGAGCGCGAGCGTCATCGTGTTGAACGCATCCGCGATGCCGCCACGGGTGCCGCTCGCGATCAGGTCGGCCCAGACGAAGATCGAGTCCCCGTTGTTGACGGTGAACGGCACGCTCAGGTTCGCCTGGCCGGACGAGACCCCCTCGCGAGCCTCGCCGAGCAGATCGAGGTCGGGGTCCTCCAGCAGGATTTCGCGGGTCAGCGTGCTGAAGTCCGTGCTCATGGGCACGTCCGCCCCGTTGAACGCGCGGGCCACGACGAGGCTGCCCTCGATGAACGCCTCCCCGCTGGTGACGCCGTCGATGACCGCGCTCAGGGTCACGAGGCTGTTCGACACACCGGAGTAGATGTACTGCTGCATGCCGGTTGCCTGGCTGCTCACCCGCGAGGACCGGACCGCGCCGGACGCCGCGTTCGAGAAGGCCTCCGCGCTCAGCTCGGGCA
>CBDUCN010000346.1:0-5335 GCA_965365655.1 uncultured Gammaproteobacteria bacterium
CAGCAGCAGCTCGCCGCCGCCGGGCGGCCCGGGGATCTGGAACGGCTCGCCGGCGGCGATGGACGCGCCGGCGGCGTCGCCGCGCGGCGGGCTCAGCCAGTCGATGCTGCGGCCCACGAACAGCGGGAACGCGGCCTGCAGCGGGAACGTCGAGCGCGCCGGATCGAAGCCCAGCCACACCACGCGCCGCGGGCCGTCGATCCATGCCAGCGCGAGGTCGGTCTCGTCTGACCAGAACAGTCGCTGCAGCCCGCGCGGCGCGCCGTCGCGCACGACGCGCCGCGCGGCCGCGATGCGCACGCCGGCGAGATCCACGTCGCGCAGCAGCGCGCTGATCCCCTGCCCCGCGATCACCGGCGACTCGACGCTGCCCGACGCGGTGAACGGCAGGCCCGGCGCGACGGTGTCCACCAGCAGCCAGCTGCCGGGCGGCAGCGCCGGTGCCGCGACGCGGTCCAGCACCACGACGTCGTGGCGGCGCGCGGCCGCCGCCAGCGCGTCCTCCGCGAGCGTGTCGGTGCGGCTCACCACCACCTCGGGCAGCGCCGCGAGCGCGCGCTCCAGGTACCAGCTGCCGGGGCCCGCGAGCAGCACCCGGCGCGGCTCGGGGACGGCCAGCACCGCGTAGGCCTCGTCGTCGGCGGCCAGCGCGTCGTCCACGTCGATGCGCGCGCGCACGCGCGCGCCGCCGCGGGGCAGCGGCAGCACCACCGTGCGCGCGCCGCCGGCGGGCAGCGCGAGCGTGCGCACGACGGGCTGCGCGCCGTCGACGCGAAGCTCCAGCGCGACCTCGGCGGGTCCGTCCGGCGACGATCCCGGCGAGCTCTGCACCGTCGCGAGCACCTCGGCGCCGCCGCTGCCGTCCAGCGCGCGGCGCACCGCGAAGCGGGTGATCGCGACGTTGCCGGCGCGGCCGCCGACCGCGTGCAGCCGCACCCGCGGCGACGCCGGGATCGCGCGGCGTTCGAACGCGCCGTCGGTGATGAAATGGACACGGCCCTCAGCGCTTCGCCGCAGCAGCGCGAGCGCGAGCTCCAGCGCCTCGCGCGGGCGCCCGGCCTCGTCGGTCGGCGCGACCGCGGCGAGCGCGCGGCGCAGCGTGTCGCGATCGCTCTCGAACGCGCTGAGCAGCCGCGGGCGCCGGCCGCTGCTCATCAGCAGCATGCGCCCGTCCGGCGGCAGCGCGTCGATCAGCGCCTGCGCCTCGGCGCGCGCGCGCTCGAAGCGGGTCGTGCCGCCGTCGTCCGCCTGCATGCTCGCGCTCACGTCCAGCACCAGCACGGTGTCGCCGGCCTCGCCGGCGGGCGTGAGCCACCCGGGCGCGGCCAGCGCGAGCCCGGCGGCCAGCGCGCCGAGCAGCAGCAGCAGCAGGCTCAGGTCGCGCAGCAGCCGCTCCAGCCCCAGCCCGCGGCGGCGCTCGCGCACCGCCTCGCGCCACAGCCAGGTGCTGGCCACAGTGAGCCGCCGCGGGCGCGGGCGCAGCAGGTGCAGCACCACGATCACCGGCAGCGCCAGCAGGCCCAGCAGGCCGAGCGGCGTCGCCAGCTCCATCACCGCAGCAGCGCCCCCTCGCGCAGGTAGCGCAGCACCACGTCCTCGAACGGCACCGCGGTGCTCGCGCGCACGTACGCGACGCCGCGCCGGCGGCAGGTGTGCTCCACCGCGTCCAGGTGCGCCTGCAGCCGGCCGAGGTAGTGCGCGCGCAGATCGTCGTCCACGCTCACCTGCAGGCTCTGGCCGGTCTCCGCGTCCTCCAGGCGCAGGCTGCCGGCGAGCGGCGGGTCGATCTCCGCGTCGTCCAGCACCTGTAGCAGCACCACGTCGTGGCCGCGCCGGCGCAGCGCGTCCAGCGCCGGCGCGAGGTCCTCCACCGCCGCGAGGTCGGACACCACCACCACCAGCCCCGGGTGGCGCACGCGCCCGGCGAACGCGCGCAGCGACGGCGCGAGCGCGGTCGTGCCGCGGCACGGCAGGGTGTCGAGGAACGCGAGCACCGACATCAGGTTGCTGCGCGCCTTCAGCGGCGGCAGCTGCGCGCCCAGCCCGTCGGCGAAGCCGGCGATGCCGACGCGGTCCAGGTTCACCAGCCCGACGTACGCGAGCGCCGCGGCGAGGCGCCGCGCGTGGTCGAACTTGCGTGGGCGTCCGAAGCCCATGCTCGCGCTCGCGTCCAGCAGCAGGTGCAGCGTGATGTCCTCCTCCGCCGCGTACAGCTTCAGGAACAGGCGGTCGAGGCGCGAGTAGATGTTCCAGTCCAGGTGGCGCAGATCGTCGCCGTGGCGGTACGGACGGAAGTCGGCGAAGTCGAGGCCGCGACCGCGCCGCGGCGCGGTGCGCTCGCCGCGCAGGTGACCGCGGAACACCTTGCGCGCGAGCAGCTCCAGGCGTTCCAGGCGTGCGAGGAACGCGGTGTCGAACAGCGGCCCGCCGGCGAGACCGCCGGGCGACGCATCCGACGGCTCGGGGGACGGCACGGGGGACGCGGCCGGCGCGGGCGTGCTCAAGCGTGCGCTTCGCCGGGCACCGGCTCGCACGCGCGCAGCACCTCGGCGAGCAGGTCCTCCACCTCGATGCCCTCCGCCTCGCCCTCGAAGTTGAGCAGCACCCGGTGGCGCAGCGCCAGCGGCAGCGCCGCGCGCAGGTCCTCGAAGCTCACGTTCATGCGCCCCGCGAACAGCGCGAACGCCTTCGCCGCGAGCACCGTCGCGAGCAGCCCGCGCGGGCTCGCACCGTGGCGCACGTAGCGCCGCGTCATGGCCGGCGCCTGCGGGTCCTCGGGGTGGGTCGCGAGCACCAGGCGCACCGCGTACTCCTTGACGTGGCGCGCGAGCACCACCGAGCGCGTCAGCGCGCGCAGGCCGATCAGCTCCTCGGCGCCCATCACCGCCTGCACCGGCGGCAGCTCGTCGCCGGTCGCGAGGTCCACGATCTGGCCGAGCTCCGCGGCGTCCGGGTAGGCCGCGGTCAGCTTCAGCAGGAAGCGATCCAGCTGCGCCTCCGGCAGCGGGTAGGTGCCCTCCATCTCGATCGGGTTCTGGGTCGCGAGCACCATGAACGGCTCGGCCAGCGCGTGACCGGTGCGCCCCACCGTGACCTTGCCCTCCTCCATCGCCTCCAGCAGCGCGGACTGCGTCTTCGGCGTCGCGCGGTTGATCTCGTCGGCCAGCAGCAGCTGGGTGAACACCGGGCCCTGCTGGAACTCGAAGTGGCGCCGGCCCGCGTCGTCCTGCATCACGACCTGGGTGCCGATGATGTCCGCCGGCATCAGGTCCGGCGTGAACTGGATGCGCGCGAACTCGAGGTGCAGCGCGTCGCTGAGCGTCTTCACGAGCAGCGTCTTGCCGAGCCCCGGCACGCCCTCCAGCAGCACGTGGCCGGAGGCCAGCAGGCCGGCGAGGATCCCCTGCACGAGGTCCGCGTGGCCCACGATGCGGCGCTGGATCTCGCGCCGCAGCACGTCCAGACGCTCGCCGGCGCGGGCCACCTGCTGCTCGTCGATCATCGGCGCGGTACCTCGTCTGTGTCGTCGCGGCGCAGGTCCTGCGGGCGCACGTCCTCCAGGCTCGTGCCTGCGGGCAGCCCGCGCTCGGGGAGCGCCGCCGCGGCGCCGCCGCCCTCGCCGTCGCCCAGGCTCAGGAAGTAGCGCCGCACGAAGGCCTTGTCCCGGGCAGGGTACTGCTCCCGCGACAGCACGTGCTCGACCTGCGCCGCGTAGCGCCGGTCCACCGCCTGCAGCGGGGTCTCGACGGGCGCGGCGCGCGGCAGCACCCGCGCCTCGGACAGGAACACCGCGCCGGAGCCGGAGGGCCGCGACGCCGGCTGCAGCAGCGGGCCCGTGGCCCGGTAGTCGGGCGCGGGCTCGGGCGCTCTCGGGTCCGCCGGCGTGCTGCCGCGGGTCGCGCTGCCGCCGCCGAGGTCGCCGGGCGCGTCCTCGCCGTCCGGGGTCTGCGCCCCGGCCGCGTACTCGGTGCCCCGCGAGTCCGCGCCGCCGCCGCCGGCGGTGGGCGGCGGGGTGCTCTCGCGGCCGCCGGCGCCGGGCGCGGACGGGTCGCCCAGGCTCTCGCGCGCCCGCGCGACCTGCTCGCGCGCCTCGTCCAGCGCGCGCGCCTCGGCACGCGCGCCGTCGCGCCGCGCGTCGCGCTCCAGCGCGCTGGCCCGCGCGCGCCCGTCGCCGGGCTGCAGGTCGTCTCCCGCGTCCCCGCCCGCGTCGCGCAGCTCGCCTTGAACGCGCGCCATGCCGCCGCCCGCACCCAGCGACTGCGCCTGCTCGGGCGTGAGGCTGCCCGCGCGCAGGCGTTCGCCCGCGCCGGCGCCGCGGCCGCCGCCCTCGCGCGGCGACGGGCCGTCCACCGTCTCGGTCTGCACCGGCCCCACGTCGCGCTGCGGACCGGACTCCAGCGCCGCGCGGCGCTCCTCGTCCAGCCGCCCGGACTGCTCGCGCAGCCGCGCCAGCGACTGCTCGCGCGACAGCGCGCCGCTGCGCATCTGCGCTCCGAGGTCCTGCAGCCGCTGCGCGGCCTCGAGGGCGCTCGCGAGCGACTGGCTGCGCGCGCGCCCCTCGAGGCGCTGCGCGTACTCGAGCAGGCGCGCGCCCTCGCCGACCACGTCGGGATCGGGCTCGCCCCACGCGCGCGTCGCGACGCGGCCGAGATCCACCGTCGCGACCAGCGCGAGCAGCGCCGCCGCGACCGGGATGAGCCGCGCGCACGCGCCGAGGCGCAGCGGGAACACGCCCGCGGAGCGCGACGGCAGCCGCGCGCGCACCGCCTGCGCGGCGAGCGCATCCGCGAGCGCGGGGTCGTCGCCGTCGGCCATCGCCTCCCACGCAGTGCTCATGCGCTGCTTCATGTTCAGCGCGAGGTCGGCGCGGATCGCGACCTCCAGCGGGTCCGGCCGCGCACGCACCGCGAGCGCGACGCCGGCGATCAGCGCGACGACGAGGATCGCGAGCGCGACTGCCCACGGCGACAAGGGGACGACACCGAGCCGGGCCGCGAGCACCGCCGGGGTCGCGAGCGCCAGCCCCGCGAGCAGCGCGCCGGCGACCCGATCGACGCCGATCTGCGTCCAGCGCGATCGGGCCAGCGCGCGCACCGTGCGCGCGACCCGCTCGCGCGCCGGCACGGCGCCGTGCGACTCCACCCACGCGCCGCGCGCGGCACTCACGGCGCGTCGGCGCCGGCGCGGCGAAGCTGGCGGGCGAGCAGCGCGAGCAGCGCGGCCGCGGCCACGAGGTGCGCGGCGACGAACACCATCGGGGCGGCCGGCGCGGCCGGGTCAGCGCCGGCGCCCGGCGGCGCGTCCACCCGCAGCAGGTCCGCGCCGAGCACCACCA
>CBDUCN010000347.1:0-5161 GCA_965365655.1 uncultured Gammaproteobacteria bacterium
CGGGACGCTGATGTTCGACGCGAAGGACCTGCAGCCGACCCCGCCGTCCGCGTCCGTCGACGAGCACGCCGGGACGCTGATGTTTGACGCGAAGGACATGCAGCCGACTCCGCCGTCCGCGTCCGCTGCGGACGCGGACGATCAGCTGGGCACCCTCATCTTCGACGCCAAGGACCACCCGCCCATGCCCCCGGACGCGGACGACAGCGATCGCACCGTGCTCTTCGGGTCGGATGGCGGGTCCGGGGACGACGAGGACGACGACGGCGATGCGACCCGGATCTTCGGCGACCGCAAGAAGAAGTAGCAACCCGGGCCGGCGCGGCGGCACGGCGCACCCCGAACCCCGTGCAGGCATCGTCCTGCGCGCGGCGCCAGGGGGTGTGCGTGCCCGGGCCGGCCGTCCACCACGAACGCGAGGACACACACCAGATGGCTGCTGACAACGCTGCTGACGCGCAGGCCGAGCTCGAGCACTTCATGTCCGGGCTCAGGAAGCGCAACCCCGGCGAGCCGGAATTCCACCAGGCGGTGCAGGAGGTCGCGGAGAGCCTGATGCCCTTCGTGCTCGCGAACCCGAAGTACCGCGACGGGCAGATCCTCGAGCGCCTGACCGAGCCGGACCGGATCGTGATCTTCCGGGTGTGCTGGCAGGACGACGAGGGCAACATCCGCACCAACCGGGCATGGCGGGTGCAGTTCAACAACTCCATCGGGCCGTACAAGGGCGGGCTGCGCTTCCACCCCAGCGTGACCCAGAGCGTGCTGAAGTTCCTCGGCTTCGAGCAGGTGTTCAAGAACAGCCTGACCGGTCTGCCGATGGGCGGCGCGAAGGGCGGCTCGAACTTCAACCCCAAGGGCAAGAGCGACGGCGAGGTGATGCGCTTCTGCCAGTCGCTGATGATCGAGCTGCACCGCTACATCGGCGAGGACACCGACATCCCGGCCGGCGACATCGGCGTGGGAGCGCGCGAGATCAGCTACATGTTCGGGCAGTACACGCGCCTGGAGAACCGCTTCGTGGGCACCCTCACCGGCAAGGGGCTCGCGTTCGGCGGCTCGCTGGTGCGCACCGAGGCGACCGGCTACGGCGCGGTGTACTTCATGGACAACATGCTCAGGGAGCGCGGCGAGACCATCGAGGGCAAGACGGCGGTGGTGTCCGGCTCCGGCAACGTCGCCATCTACTGCATCGAGAAGCTCAACGAGATGGGCGCCAAGGTGGTCACGTGCTCGGACTCGGGCGGCGCCGTCCACGACCCGGCGGGCATCGACGCCGAGAAGCTCGCGTGGATCAAGGATCTCAAGGAGGTGCGCCGCGGCCGGCTCAAGGAGTACGCGGATCACTTCAAGGGCGTGAACTACCTGGAGGGCTCCACGCCGTGGAGCGTGAAGTGCGACCTCGCGTTTCCGTGTGCGACGCAGAACGAGCTGGACATCAAGGACGCGAAGACGCTGGTCGGCAACGGGGTGATCGCGGTCGCCGAGGGCGCCAACATGCCGAGCACCCTGCCGGCGGTGCACCACTTCCTCGCGAACAAGGTGTCCTTCGGCCCGGCCAAGGCGGCGAACGCCGGCGGCGTCGCGGTGTCGGGCCTCGAGCAGGCGCAGAACTCGATGCGCATCGCGTGGAGCCACGAGGAGGTGGACGAGCGCCTGCAGACCATCATGCGCAACATCCACGCGCAGTGCGTGAAGTACGGCAGCGCCGACGACGGCTACGTGAACTACGTGCGCGGCGCGAACCTCGCCGGCTTCGTGAAGGTCGCCGACGCGATGCTGGCCTACGGCGTGGTGTGACCCGGGACCGGCCGGGGCCGGGCCGCGCGCCCGCCCCCGGCAGCGCGCCGCGAGACGGCCGTCGTGCGCTGCGCGGCGCGAACGCGCGCCGCTCGCGAGCGCGTTGCCGGCGTCCCCGCCCGCGTCTCTCCCTGCCGCGACGACGGGGCGCGGCGCAGCGGGACGGGTGCGCGCCGGAGGATCACGCGCCGCCGATCAGACGGCGCCCGCGTCGCGCAGCCCGGCGATCGCGTCCGCGTCGTAGCCGAACTCCGCGAGGATCTCGTCCGTGTGCTCGCCGCGCTCCGGCGTCGGGCGGTACGGCTCGTCCGGCGCCCGGCTCAGGTTGACGCAGTTGCGCACGATGTCGAACTCGCCGATCGCCGGGTTGGATACCCGCCGCGTCATGCCGAGGTGCTTCACCTGCGCGTCGTCGAACATCTCGTCGATGCGGTAGATCGGCCCGCACGGCACGCCGGCCGCGTTCAGCGCCTCCACCCACTCGTTGCTGGTGCGCCCGGTGAGCTTGTCCTGCAGCGCGTCGTTGAGCGCGTCGCGGTGCTCGAGCCGCCCGGCGGCGGTCGCGTAGCGCTCGTCCTCGGCGACCTGCGGGGCGCCGATGGTGCGGCACAGGTCCACGAACATGCGATCGCCGGTGGTCGCGATGTTGATGTGCCCGTCGCTGGTGCGGAACACGCCGGTCGGGATGCTCGTGGGATGGTTGTTGCCCGCCTGCGGCGGCACCTCGTGGGCCATGGTCCAGCGCGCCGCCTGGAAGTCCAGCATCGCGATCTGCGCTTCCAGCAGCGAGGTGTGCACCCACTGGCCCTCGCCCGAGGTCTCGCGCTCGAGCAGCGCGACGAGGATGCCGATCGCGGTGTACATGCCGGCGGTGAGGTCGGCGATGGGCACGCCCGCGCGCACCGGTCCCTGTCCCGGCAGCCCGGTGATGGACATCAGGCCGCCCATGCCCTGCGCGATCTGGTCGAAGCCCGGGCGCTGGGCGTACGGGCCGTCCTGCCCGAAGCCGGAGATGCTGGCGTACACCAGCCGCGGGTTCACCGCCTTCAGCGACGCGTAGTCGATGCCGAGGCGGTGCTTGACGTCCGGGCGGTAGTTCTCGACCAGCACGTCGGCGCGCTCCACCAGCCGCTTCAGCACCGCGATGCCGTCCGGGGACTTCAGGTTCAGCGTCATGCCGCGCTTGTTGCGGTGCAGGTTCTGGAAGTCGGGCCCGTGGCGCGCGCCGCCCATGCCCTTCGCCTTGTCCACCGCCGACGGCGCCTCGACCTTGATCACGTCGGCGCCCCAGTCCGCGAGCTGGCGCACCGCGGTCGGGCCGGATCGCACGCGGCAGAGATCGATGACGGTGAAGCGGGACAGCGGGCCGGTGCGGATGGCCATGGCGGTGCATTCCTCGGAGTGGGCGGGTGGGGCCGGCGGCGCCGGGCTGGCCGGTTATTCAACCAGATGGCCGGAGCCGGCGACAAACGGGTGCCCGGGAACGGTCGCCGCTTGTGCCGTGAAGGCGCGACGGGCTAGCTTCGCGCCGGGCGTCTCGGAGACCGCCGATGGACATCGCCGGCACCCTCTCGCGCTGGAGCGGGGTCCCGCTGCGCGCGCAGGGCCCGGCGCTGCTCGCGGCCGTCGGACACGGCGGCACGCACTGGGTCGCCGGCATCTTCTACGTGCTGCTGCCCTTCATCACCCGCGACCTGGGCCTGAGCTACGCCGAGGCGGGGACGCTGGTGGCGGTGTTCCACGGCGCCGCGTTCGTCGCGAACTTCGGCAGCGGGATGGTGGTCGACGTCACCGGGCGGCGGGTGGTGTTCCAGCTGCTGTCGCTGGTGGCCGGCGCGCTCGCGCTGATGGGCTTCGGCGTGGCGCACGGCTTCCTCGCGCTGTGCGCGCTGACCGCGCTGCTCGGCGCGTCGAACAACCTGTGGCACCCGCCGGCCATCGCGCTGCTGTCTCAGACCTACCCCGCGAACCGCGGCTACGCGCTCGCGGTGCACGCGCTGGGCGCGAACCTGGGCGACACGGTCGCGCCGGCCGTGGCCGGCGTGCTGATCGCGGCAGCCGGCTGGCAGGCCACGGCCGGCTGGAGCGGGGTGCCGGCGCTGATCGCGGCGGCGCTGATCGCGGCCGCGCTGCTGCCCGTGGATCGCCCGCAGCCCGGCGCGCCGGCGCGCGGCGCCGCGTTCGGGCAGTACCTGCAGGGCCTGCGGCTCATCGTGCGCGATCGCGCCATCCTCGGCCTGTGCGTGATGGCGGGCTTTCGCACGATGACGCAGAACGGGCTCTACGTGTTCCTGCCGCTGTACCTGGTCGATGGTATCGGCGCCGGGCCGGTCGCGATGGGCGCCGCGATGATGGTGCTGCAGCTCGGCGGCGTCGTCGCCGCGCCGGTGGCGGGCGCGGTGTCGGATCGCATCGGGCGGCGTCCGGTGGTGCTCGCGGGCCTCGGTGTCAGCACCGTGCTGATCGCCGTGCTCACCCTGATCCGCGATCCGCTGGTGTACGCCGCCGGGGTGTCGCTGCTCGGCTTCGCGCTGTTCGCGGTGCGCCCGGTCGTGCACGGCTGGATGATGGACCTCGCGCCGCCCGGCATGGCCGGCAGCGCGACCAGCCTGATGTTCGGCACGCAGTCCATCTTCTCGGTCCTGATGCCGGTGATCGGCGGCGCGGTCGCGGACCGCTACGGCCTCGCGTCGGTGTTCTACCTGCTCGCGGCCAGCGTGCTGGTGGCCAACCTGGTGGTCGTCGTGCTGCCGCGCGAGGAGCGCCGCGCGCACCCCGCGTGAGCGCCGCGGCGGCGGCCGGCGGGCCTGCGGCGGGTGCACGCATTCGCGGGCGTTCAGCCGGCCGCGGCCAGCACCTCGCGCACCGCGGCGGCCAGCTCCTCCGGCGCCGCGTCGGGCGGGAACAGCTTCACGACGCGGCCGTCGGTGTCGAGCAGGTAGCCGAAGGTGGTGTGGCCCATCAGGTACCCGCCCGCGCCGTCGGCCTCGCCCTTCTCGAACGCGGCGCCGAACGCGCGCGCGACCTCCGCCAGCTCCTGCTCGCTGCCGGTGAGGCCGAGGAAGCTGGCGTCGAAGAAGCCCACGTAGTCGCGCAGCCGCTCCGGGGTGTCGCGGGCGGGGTCCACGGTGACGAACACGCCCTGCAGCCGGTCGCCGTCGCCGCCCAGCAGCGCGCGGGCGCGGCTCATCGCGTAGAGGGTGCCGGGACAGATGTCCGGACAGTGCGTGTAGCCGAAGAACAGCAGCACCGCGTCGCCGCGCAGGTCGCTCAGGCGGGTGGTGCCTCCGTGCTGGTTCGTGAGCTCGAAATCGATGCCGAGGCCGGCCTCCGCGAGCGAGGTGCCGGCCGTGTCCGGAGC
>CBDUCN010000348.1:0-5142 GCA_965365655.1 uncultured Gammaproteobacteria bacterium
GGCTGTTGAAATTCGACGTCCTGTCGAATTTCAACTCGCTTCGCGGAAGACGCGGCCTCCCGCTCGCTCCATGAATCAATTACTTGCGTGATCGACTCATGCCGGCACATCCCTGTGCCGGGCGCAGCCTGTCGAAAATCAACAGCCTGTCAGGCGTCTTGCGACGGCGCGCGAGCGGTTCGAGAGCTCCGGGGCGCGCCCCGATCACGGCCCCCGCGGGCCGGGCCGGCCGGCGGCGGCAGCCCGCGCAGCCGGCCCGCGGGCCGACGCGTCGGTGGCCCGCCACGTGCCGGCGAGGGTGACCGCCGCGATCACCAGCGCCGCCCCCAGCCACTGAGCAGCCTCCAGGGTCTCCCCGAGCAGCAGCAGCGCGAGGAGGATCGCGGTGATGGGCTCCAGGCACAGCAGCATGGACGCGGGCACGGCGCCGGCGTGGCGGATCGCCAGGAACATGCAGGTCACCGCGGTCGCGAACAGCGCCACGACGCACGCCAGCAGCAGCCAGCCGGTGGCCGTCGCCGGCAGCGCGAAGCCGCCGGCGGACGCGAGCGCGAGCATCGAGACCGCCGCGGCCGCGGCCGCGGCGGTGGCGGTCGCACGCACCGAGTCGGCGCCGCTGAGGGCGCGCTCGATGATCACGAAGCTCGCGAGCGCGCCCAGCGCGGCCATCGCCGCGAGCGCGAGTCCGGCGAGGCTGGCGCCCGCGAGGCGCACGTCCAGCGCCAGCGCCAGCCCGGCGAACGCCATGCAGAGCACGACGATCTCGATCGCTCCGGGCCGCCGCCGGTCGAGCAGGGCGGCGCAGCCGAGGATCAGGCTGGGATGGGTGTAGAACACCAGCACCGTGAGGCTCACCGGCATGTAGGTGGCGCCGAGCAGGGTGCCCAGGCTCACCGCTGCGAAGCACCCGCCGAGTACGACGCCGTACGCGCGCTGGCGCCCGTCGAGCGCTCGGCTGCCGCGCCGCGCGAGCAGCACCCAGCCGGCGAGCACCGCGGTCAGCGCGACGTAGCGAAGGAACGCGACCGTGAGCGCGTTCGTGCCGTGGTCGAACGCGAGGCGCGACAGCGGCAGCGACGCCCCGTAGCCGAGCGCGGAAATGAGGGCGAACAGGCGCCCCTTCGTCGCGTCCAGCACGGGCCGGGCTCGTGGGTCGGCTCAGTCCGCGTGCACGATCACGCGCCCGGCCTGCGGCTCGACCGTGACCCGCTCGCCGGTGCGGATCGCGGCGGTGATGTCGACGTCGAAGCGGTCCATGAACGGCAGGCCGGCGAAGGCGGCGCCCTGGGCGATGATCGGGTTGGTGCGGTTCAGCAGCAGCGCCGCCGGCGCCATGCCCCGCGAGGCCATCTCGCGCAGCATCCAGGAGCTGGCCACGCCGCCCTTGGCGGTGTTCAGCACGAGGATGCGCCCGACGTAGCGCTCGCCGTGCAGCGCGTGAGCGGGCCTGGAGAACACGCCGCGCACGCGGTCCAGGTCGTAGCGGGCCGAGAAGTCGTCGCCGGCGACGAGCGCGGTGGCGGTGACGCTGTCGCCGATGCCGACGTGCCCCGTGTAGATGCGTTCGCCGGACGCCGCGCTCATGTCACGACCCGAGCGTGGCAGGCACCGGCGGCGCGCGGGCGCCCGTGCACGTCAGTAACGCCCCGTGACGGCGGCATCGACGCACGCCTCCATCGTCGCCAGCACCGGCTCGTAGCCGTAGCCGGCGATGATGTTGACCAGCTTCGCCGAGTTCGTCAGCAGCCGCCGCCAGCCCATGGCCTCGCCCATCTCGCGGGCGTGCATCTGGTAGAAGCACACACCCTTCATCACCACTGCGCCCGCGTCCTCGAGCACCGCGGTGATTCCCATGCGATCCGCCGCGGCCTTGTTCTCGGGGGAGGTCGCGACCAGCAGCGCGGTGTCCCGGTGCACGCGACGCCCGCGCAGCAGATCGCCGAGCTGCTGCAGCTCGATCAGTGACAGCTGAGGTGCGGCGAACACGACCACGTCCACCCCGTCCGCGTGGCGCCCGAAGCTCGCGTAGAACGCGTCGATGGCCGCGCGGTCCACCACCTGCGGCTCCGGCGGCGGCCCGTCGAAGCAGGCTGCGAGGTCGGGCGCATCCGGGGTCACGCCCGGCATGTGGAACATCGGCACGGATCCGTAGCTCGCGAGCGCGGCCCCGAAGTGCTTGAGCTCGTCGGAGGTCGGTGAGCCGACGATGCCGGTGACCACCGGCACCGACCAGTACGACCCGGCGATGCGCCCGACGATGCCGCCGAGCGCGCCCCAGTCGCTGAGGTGCCTGGGGCGGGTGCGCAGCTCCACGCGGTGCGTGCCGCGGCGATGGCGGTCCAGGTGCAGCCCGTAGCGCGGCGTGCGTCCGGTGAGGGCGGCGGCCACCGCGGCGGGCCCGCCCTCGAAGTTGCTGCGCGCGCCGAGCACGCTGTTCGAGTAGATCACGACACCGGTGTCGCCGAAGGCCAGGTGCTCGCCGCGCACCGGCGGCGCCACCGTCTGGTAGTTGATGCAGGTGTCGGTCATCAGGATGCCCAGCGCGCTCAGCGCGTCGATCGCGCGCTGCTCGAGCGCCACCCAGGCCTCGGCCTGGCCCACGCGGCGCCAGGTGCAGAAATCGAGCCCGCGGGGATCGGTGATCGTGGGCACGCGCACCCGCCGCTGGTCCTCGGGCGCAGCCGCCAGCGACTCCAGCCACTGGACGCCGCTCTCGCCCAGGGACTCGGTGTCCGCCATGACGTGAGCCTGCGAGACCGGCACCATGTCCTCGGCGTCGAACATCCGCGCGACGCCGATCTGCTGCTCGATCGCGATGCGCCGCGGCTCGCCCAGCGCGCCCGCCGCCATCGCCCGCTCTTCGTCGCTGAGCCGCACGGCCCGTGACTCGCGCGCCGGCGGCTCAGCCGCCGCCGTCGCCCCGGAACGCGGTGCCCAGCACCTGCTCGTAGACCTTGATCATCGCGCTCTTCGGCTCCTCGCCGTGGCCCTGGGCGATCGCGGTCTGGTAGACGGCGGTCATCGCCGCCGTGACCGGCGTCATCGCGCCGTGGCGCACCGCGATCTCCTGCACGTTGACGATGTCCTTCCACGCCTGCGCGAGGGAGAAGTCACCCTCGAAGCGTCCCGCGAGCATGCGCGGCACGAAGTACTCGCTCGCGAAGCTGCGCGAGGAGCCGCTGGTCACCACCGCGGCGACCGTGTCCGGATCCAGCCCGGCGCGCGCCGCGAGCGGCAGCAGCTCGCACAGGGCGGCGATGTTGATGTCATAGATGACGTTGTTCACCGCCTTCATGAGCTGTCCCGCGCCCAGGGGGCCGCAGTGGATCACGTCCCGGCCCATGTGCTCGAGCAGCGGGCGCGCGGCGTCGAACTCCGCCGCCTCGCCCCCGAACATGATCGTGAGCGTGCCGTCGGCGGCGCGGAACGGCATGCCGGAGATCGGGCAGTCGTTATAGGCGAGGCCCGCGTCGCGGGCGCGCGCCGCGATGTCGAGGGCGTCCGAGTGGACCAGGGTGGTGCAGTCCACCACGTGCAGCCCGGGCGCGGCGCCGCCGGCCACGCCGTGCTCGCCGAACAGCACGGCGCGCACCTCGGGGGCGAAGGGCAGGCACAGGAACAGGCGCGACACCCGCGCCGCGACCTCGGCCGGCGAGGCCGCGGCGGCGGCGCCGGCGGCGGCGAGATCGGCGACCGCCCGCGGGTCGGCGTCGTGCACCGTGAGGTCCACGCCGGCGCCGAGCAGGTTGCGGGCCATGCCCCGGCCCATGCGGCCGAGTCCGATGAATCCGATGCGGTCAGGGCTCACGGGGGGCACTCGATGCGGCTCGTGCGGTGCAGCGCCGGCCGCCGGGCGGGCAGGTCGCCGGCGTGCGGCAGGTCACCACCCGTGCGGGGCGCCTGGGGCGCCCCGCACGGGTGGTTACGGCGGCGGGGATCGGCCGGAGGAACGTCAGGTGTCGCGCAGGCGGATGCGGATCGACCCGTCGTCCTCGAAGGCCTTGGCCTCGATCAGCTTGCGGGCCGCGGCCTGCAGGGCCGTGCGGTTGTCGGCGACGGCGTCCATCGGGGCCTCCACGGAGGCCTTGAACTTCTTGCGCAGGACGTCGAGGGAGATGCGGCACAGGATTCTTTGCTTGTTCACCTCGGCGGCGATGGTTGCCACCTTCGTCAGCGGATTCCAGCATTCCAGGCGGGGAAAGTGGACCGTGTTGTCTCCAGAGGTCGGCGCGCGACGTCGGCTCAGTTGCATGCTCGCTCCTTCGTGTGGGCACTGCCGGACGCACGGCGCACCCGTCCGGCAAGGGGGGATGCGCGTGCTGCATGGAAGACGGAAGCCGGTGGACCGCGTGGGACACATGCCTTCTGCGGGCATCTCCACGCCGGGCCGGGATTCCATCGAAGGCTAAGTATACGCCGGCGGAACGCCCGTTTGGTTGAGCTTTTTTCAGCCTGGCGGCGCCGGCGGGCCCGGAATGCTCAGTCCGCAGCGCAGCGCCTCGGTCTCCCAGACCTGCTCCGGAAGCACGTTCGCGAGATTCACGTCCGGCCCGAAGGTGCGGACCAGGAACACCTTGAGCCAGTAGACGTCGGTGTTGCGGGTCCCCGGCACCCAGGTGCCCGAGAGCTCGAAGATCACGCGCCGCGTGTCCAGACCGCCGCGCAGGCCGTCGACCAGCGCGTGGTCCGGGGAGCCGTCCGGGCGCAGCAGCTCGGCGCCCTCCACCAGCACGACGTCCGCGCCGGCCGCGAACGAGTCCTCGGCCTGGGCGATCAGCGCCGCGGCGCCGGACTGCTCGCTCTTCGACCCCACCTCGCCGTGCACGTGCAGCCCACAGTCTACGGCCGTCGCGATGAGGTCGCGGCGCTGGCGCGGGTCCAGCGTCACCACGTTGTCCGAGACCTCGATGGCCTCGAAGCCCAGGCGCCGCGCCTCCTCGCAGTAAGGGCGCACCCCCGCCATGCCCTGGGTCGCATAGACGTACTCGAGGAACTGCCCGCCGAGGAACGGCGCCACCGCGTGCTCGCGGTACAGCGCCAGCTTGCGCTCCAGGACCTCCTCGTCGTAGAGGCGGGCGGTGCCCACCACCAGCTTCGCGAGGTCCACGTAGCGGGCCTGCAGTTCCAGCCAGTCACGCTGCA
>CBDUCN010000349.1:0-5112 GCA_965365655.1 uncultured Gammaproteobacteria bacterium
CCTTCGTGCGCGTGCGCCTCGAGACGCCGGCCGGCGACGCGTGGGGCACCGCCGCGGAGATGCTCGCACCGAAGTGGTTCGACAAGAATCCGGCCCTCACCGACGGCGACAACGCGGATCAGCTCCGGCGCACGCTGCGCCTCGCCGCGGCGGCGTACGGCGCCGCGCCGGCGGCCAGCGCGTTCGGCCTCGCCGCGGGCCCCGGACAGGAGGCCCGCGAGGCCGGCATCGCGGACGGCCTGCCGCCGCTGGCCGCCGGCTTCGGGCCGGCGCTCCTCGACCGCGCCGTGCTGGACGCGCTGTGCCGCGCCGCGCGGGTATCGGTGTTCCAGGCGATGGCGGCGAACCTGCCGGGCGCGGACCTCGCAGCGATCGCGCCGGACCTCGCGCCGTTCGACACCGCGGCCTTCCTGTCGGCACTGAAGCCGCTGCCGGCGATCCACGCGCGGCACACGGTGGGCCTCCTGGACGCGCTCAGCGCCGGCGACGACGACGGCGCGGACATGCCGCAAGACGGCCTGCCCACGACCCTGGAAGGCGCGATCGAGCGCTACGGCCATCGTTACTTCAAGCTCAAGATCGGCGGCGACCCGGATGCCGACCTCGAGCGCCTGCGACGCATCGCCGCGGTGCTGGACCGCGCGACCCGTTATCGCTACCACGTGACGCTGGACGGCAACGAGCAGTACGCCGACGCCGGCGCGGTGGCGGCGCTCCTGGAGGCCATCGGCGCCGAACGGGGCTTGCGGCGCTTTCACGACGCGATCCGATTCGTCGAGCAGCCGCTCGCGCGCGAGCGGGCGCTGGACGCGGACGTCGACGCGCTCGCGCGCATCAAGCCCGTGATCATCGACGAGTCCGACGACGCGCTGGACGCGTTCCCGCGCGCCCGCGCGCGCGGCTACAGCGGCGTGTCCAGCAAGCAGTGCAAGGGGTTGTGGAAGGCCGCCGTGAACGCCGCGCGCTGCCGGCACTGGAACGACGCGCGCGGCGTGCCGCGCTACCTCGTGAGCGCGGAGGACCTGACCTGCCAGGGCGGCGTGAGCGTGCAGCAGGACCTCGCGCTCGCCGCGCTGCTCGGGATCCCGCACGCGGAGCGCAACGGCCACTTCTACGGTGGCGCGATGCCCGGCGCGTCCGACGCGGAGCACCGGGCCTTCCTGGCCGCGCACCCGGACCTGTACGAGTCGCTGCACGGCGCCCCGTCGCTGCGCATCCGCGACGGCGTCGTGTCGCTGCGCTCGCTGGACTGCCCGGGCTTCGCGCACGCCGCGGAGCCGGACTTCGAGACCATGACGGCACCCGGCGGCTGAGCGGCGCACTGCGCCGGCGCGCGGTCCGCGCGCCGGCCGTCCGCCCCGGTAGCCTGGACCTGAGCCTGAGCCCGAGTCTCAGTCGAGGTGGTAGCCCTGGAACTCCTTGACGGTGGACAGGCTGAGCAGGGTCTTCATCTGCGACACCGACGGGATCAGCGACAGCCGGTTCCGGTACAGCCTCTCGTAGTCCGCGGTGTTCCGCGCCGCGACGCGGATCAGATAGTCGAACTCGCCCGAGATCAGGTGACTCTCCAGCACCTCGGGCATCGCCTCGATCGCGTTCTCGAACGCGGTGAAGTCGTGCTTGCGCTGCGACGTCAGCTTCACCTCGATGAAGACCTGGATCTCCAGCCCCAGCGCGCGGCGATCGAGGCGGGCCGCGTAGTGGGTGATGACGCCGTCCTTCTCCAGCTTCTTCACGCGGCGGTGGCACGCCGACAGGGACAGGCCGATGCGTTCGGCAAGCGCACCCATCGAGATGCCGCCGTCGCGCTGCAGAATGGAAAGTATCTTGTGATCGGCCCTGTCCACGCAAACATTTCCTGAAAAAAGAAAATATGCACGCAATATTTGCAAAAATATATCGGCACGGCGAGCAATTGAAGAACTATTCCACCGCGAACGCCGCTACCCTGGGCGCACGCCCGTCGCGGACGGGCGGCACGAGAAAACGGAGGAGAACCCCATGTCCCTGACCTATGTCGTCGCCTACGACGGAAGCGACGCTTCCCGGCGTGCGGTCGACTACGCGCTGAACGCGGCGAAGAGCAGCGGCGCTGCGCTGCTCATCGCGTACGTGCTCGAGTGGTCGCCGTACAGCTTCCTGACGCCCGAGGAGCTCGACGAGCGGCACAAGCGCCGCGGCGAAGAGCTGGCGCGCGCCCAGCAGGCGGTGATCGACCCGCTGGTGAAGGAGCTGTCCGGCGCCGGTGTCACGATCGAGACCGCGATCAAGTACGGCCACGTCGCGGAGACGCTTTGCGACATCGCGAGCGACCGGGGCGACGCGCAGCTGTTCGTCGGGCGCACCGGCCACGGCGGCGTCATGGCCCGCGTCTTCGGCTCGGTTGCCGGCACCCTCGCGCAGATCGCGCCGGTTCCCTGCACCATCGTTCCCTGACACCACGAGAGCACAATCATGCAGCACAAGAGCAGGGTCGCCCTCGTGGCGGCGCTGGCGGGCTTCGCCGCGCCGGCAATGGCACAGTCCATCGACGAGACCGTGAACTCGCTGTTCGCGGCCGCCACCGGGTGGTTCGTCAGCTTCATCTTCAGCCCCTTCCCGGGCACCTCGTTCCCGTGGATCGTCGCCTGGCTGGTGGTCGCGGCCACGGTGTTCACCGTGTACTTCGGCCTGATCCAGTTCCGCGCGTTTCCGCACTCCATCGCGCTGGTCAAGGGCGACTACTCCGATCCCGAGGACGCCGGTGAGGTCAGCCACTTCCAGGCGCTCGCCACCGCGCTGTCCGGCACGGTCGGGCTCGGCAACATCGCCGGCGTCGCGGTCGCCGTCGGCATCGGCGGCCCCGGGGCCACCTTCTGGATGATCCTCGCCGGGCTGATGGGAATGGCCTCCAAGTTCACCGAGTGCACGCTCGGCGTGAAGTACCGCAACGAGTACGCGGACGGCACGGTCTCGGGCGGACCGATGTACTACCTGACCAAGGGATTCGCCGAGCGCGGACTGCCCGGCGGCAAGGTGCTCGCGGTGCTGTTCTCGGTCTTCTGCATCCTCGGTGCGCTGGGCGGCGGCAACATGTTCCAGGCCAACCAGGCCCACCAGCAGATCGCGAGCATCGTCGGCGACTATCCGGGCTGGATCACCGGCGTGGTGTTCGCCGGCGTGGTGTTCGCGGTCATCGTCGGCGGCCTGAAATCGATCGCGCGCGTGACCGAGAAGGTGGTGCCGTTCATGGGCGTCATGTACGTCGGCGCCGCGCTCGTGATCATCTTCATGAACGCGGACAAGATCGGCTGGGCGTTCGGCCAGATCTTCGCCGGCGCCTTCACCGGCCTCGGCGTCGCCGGCGGCATGGTCGGCGCCCTGATCCAGGGCTTCAAGCGCGCCGCGTTCTCGAACGAGGCCGGCGTCGGCTCGGCTGCCATCGCGCACTCCGCGGTGCGCACCAAGGAGCCGATCACCGAGGGCTTCGTGTCGCTGCTCGAGCCGTTCATCGACACCGTCGTGATCTGCACGATGACCGCGCTGGTCATCATCATCACCGGCCAGCTCACCACCGATCCGGCGACCGGGAACTACATCACGGACGGCGGCACGATCGTCACCGCCACCGGCGCGTCCGGCGTCGGACTCACGTCGGCGGCCTTCGAGAGCGCGTTCTCGTGGTTCCCCTACGTGCTCGCACTGGCGGTGATCCTGTTCGCATTCTCGACGATGATCTCGTGGTCCTACTACGGGCTGAAGGCCTGGACCTTCCTGTTCGGCGAAGGCAAGCAGAAGGAGATCGTGTTCAAGGTGATCTTCTGCATCTTCGTGATCATTGGCGCCGCGGCGAACCTGGGGCCGGTCATCGACTTCTCGGACGCGGCGATCTTCGCGATGGCCGTGGTCAACATCATCGGCCTCTATGCACTGATGCCGATCGTGAAGAGAGAGGTCAACAGCTACCTTGCCCGCCTGAAGAGCGGCGAGATCAAGAAGTACAAGTAGCGCCACCCGCAGACACCGGGGCGCTCCGCCCCGGTGTCTGCGCTCGCGCGCCGCGCTGTCGCCGCGGCGCCGGCGGCCGCCGACGAGTCGGCGGCGCCCCGTCTCCCGCCCGTCCCCGCCTGCTGCCCGCGACCGCCGCGCGGGGCGCGCCGCATCACCCGCGCGGCCGCCGCCGGGCCAGCGGCCGGCGCAGCGGTGCGGCGGCATGCGTCGGTCTCGCAAGTGGTTGATTCATCGAGCAAGCAGGGGACCGCGTCTCCGGCCCGGCGAGCCGACGACGCGCAGGACGCGCCTCTTCACCATGCTGCTAGCATTCCGCGCTCGCGGCCGGCGCCCGCCGTGCCGCCGCCCCCCGGAGGAGAGCTTCATGGCACAGATGCGAGGCGAGCTGGACGGTCAGGTGGCGCTCGTGACCGGCAGCGCGAAGAACATCGGGCGCGCGATCAACCTCGCGCTCGCCGATGCCGGGGCGAAGGTCGTGGTCAATGCCCACACGTCCGCGGCCGAGGCCGAGGCGCTCGCCGCCGAGATCAACGCCGCCGGCGGCGAGGCCATGCACTTCGTGGCCGACATCCGCGACCCGCACGCCGTGCAGCGCATGGTCGACGCGACGGTGGAGCGCTTCGGCGGCATCAACATCCTCGTCAACAACGCGTCCCTGCGCCAGCTCGCACCCCTCGAGGAGATGACGCTCGAGAAGTGGCGCAGCGTCATGGCCATCACCGTGGAGGGCGCGGTGCTGTGCGTCGTGACGGCGTTGCCGCACCTTCGCGCGTGCGGCAACGGCACGGTGCTCAACATCTCGGGGGTCGCGTCGCAGCTCGGCGTCACCGATCGCCTGCACGCCGCGACCGCGAACGCGGCGCTGGAGGGCATGGCACGCTCCCTGGCCCACGAGCTGGCGCCGTTCAACGTCACCGCGAACGCCGTCTCGCCCGGCATGATCGACACCGTGCGCGGGGCGTCCGCCGGCGCGCTCCCGCCCAGCATGCAGAAGGTCGCGAACCTCCTCGGACGCAAGGGCAGGCCGGAGGAGATCGCGGCGCTGGTGCGCGCGCTGTGCGGGCCGGCCGGGCGTTACGTGACCGGGCAGACGATCTGCGCGAACGGCGGGCTGTACCTGAC
>CBDUCN010000350.1:0-5095 GCA_965365655.1 uncultured Gammaproteobacteria bacterium
CGACACGCGTCGATCCGACGCCGCCCCCGGCTCGCAACCGCTCGGCAACGACGTCGTGACTGGCGCCCGCCGCGCGCGAGGCCCTGCCCGGCACCGGTCGCGCCCGTACGGCCGACCTGCACGGCACGCGTCGATCCGACGCCGCCCCGGCGTCGCAGCCGCTCCAGAACGACGCCGTGACCGGCGGCCGCCGCGCGCGGGCCCTGCCCGACGCCTATCCCGTCCGGTCGACGGCCCGCCCGAGATGCTCCAACGGCAACCCAGTCTTGTATTGGACCTGCTTCAACGCGAAAGACGACTTGATGTGCGCGACCCCCGAGATCCGCGTCAGCTGCTCGAGCACGAAGCGCTGGTAGCTCTCGATGTCCGGCACCACCACGCGCAGCAGGTAGTCGAAGTCGCCGGTCATCAGGTAGGCCTCCATCACCTCCGGGCGCGCGAGCACCGCGTGCTCGAAGCGCTCCAGGTTGTCCTCCACCTGCTTGTCCAGGGTGATGCTGACGAACACGTTCACCGGCAGGCCCACGGCGCGCGGCTCCACCAGGGTCACGTAGCGGTGGATCACGCCGCGCTGCTCGAGCGCGCGCACCCGCCGCCAGCACGGCGACGGCGACAGGCCCACCCGCGCGGCGAGGTCGGCGTTGGACAGGCGGGCGTTCTCCTGCAGCGCCGCCAGGATGCGCAGGTCCGCGCGGTCGAGGCTCTCGGAAGGCACGCTCTTTCTCCAGAATCGTCTCCGGAGCAATGATATTGCGCGAGAGGCCCGAATTGGAGCGTGATCGAAACCCTCTTCCCGCCGACCCGGGATAGAATTCCGCGAAATTCCAGGAGACCTTCCCATGCTGCAGCCCGTCGGAAGCCCGGCCCGCGAGCAGGAGCTGATGGTGCTCGAGAGCCTCGCGCGCAAGGTGCTGTGGCTCGCGAGCTGGACCATCCACAACGCGAACCACCTGCGCACGACGCCGTCCGGGCTCAAGGTCGGCGGCCACCAGGCTTCGTGCGCGTCGATGGCGACGCTGATGTCGGCGCTGTACTTCGACGTGCTGCGCCCCGAGGACCGGGTCGCGGTGAAGCCGCACGCGAGCCCGGTGTTCCACGCGATCCAGTACCTGCTGGGCAACCAGAGCCGGGAGAAGCTGGCCGCGTTCCGCGCGCTCGGCGGCGCGCAGTCCTACCCGTCGCGCACCAAGGACGTCGACGACGTGGACTTCTCGACCGGCTCGGTGGGCCTCGGCGTCGCGATGACCAGCTTCGCGAGCCTCGCGCAGGACTACCTGGACGCGAAGGGGCTGCTGCCGCCCGGGGTGCGCCGCGGGCGCATGATCGCGCTGGTCGGCGACGCCGAGCTCGACGAGGGCAACGTCTACGAGTCGCTGCTCGAGGGCTGGAAGCACGACGTGCGCGACGTGTGGTGGGTGCTCGACTACAACCGGCAGAGCCTGGACGCGGTGGTGCAGGACAAGCTGTTCGGGCGCATCAACGAGCTGTTCGAGTCCATGGGCTGGCGGGTGGAGACGCTCAAGTACGGGCGGCGCCTGAACGCGGCGTTCGAGCAGCCGGGCGGCGGCGCGCTGCGGCAGTGGATAGACGACTGCCCGAACTCGCTGTACTCGGCGCTCACGTTCAAGGGCGGCGCCGCGTGGCGCGCGCACCTGCTCGAGGACATCGGCGACGCGGCCGGCGTGAAGGCGCTGCTCGACGAGCACGACGACGCGTCGCTGCACACGCTGATGACGGATCTCGGCGGGCACTGCATGAGCACGGTGCTGGACGCGTTCCACGGCGTGCAGGACGAGCGCCCGACCTGCTTCCTCGCGTACACCATCAAGGGCCACGGCCTGCCGTTCGCCGGTCACAAGGACAACCACGCGGGCCTGATGAACCCTGAGCAGATGCAGACCCTGCGCGAGGCGCACGGCGTGCCCGAGGGCCGCGAGTGGGACCCGTTCGCGGGACTCGACGTGGACGAGAAGACGCTGCGCGAGTTCCTCGCCGAGGTGCCGTTCGCGGCCGGGCGCAACCGCCGCCACCACGCGTCGCGCGTCAGCCTCGCGGGTCCGGTGGAGGCGCCGAGAGCGGACAGCCAGTCCACGCAGGACTGCTTCGGGCGCATCCTCGCGAGCCTCGCGCGCGACAGCGGCACGCTGGCCGATCGCATCGTGACCACGTCGCCGGACGTCACCGTGTCCACCAACCTCGGCGGCTGGGTGAACCGGCGCGGCATCTTCGACCGCCGCCAGGTCGAGGACTTCTTCACCGAGGAGAAGGTGGCGTCGTTCCAGAAGTGGGCGCCGACGCCGGACGGCCAGCACATCGAGCTCGGGATCGCGGAGAACAACCTGTTCATCATGCTCGGCGCGCTGGGCCTCGCGCACTCGCTGTTCGGGCGCCGGCTGATCCCGATCGGCACGCTGTACGACCCGTTCATCCAGCGCGGCCTCGACGCGCTGAACTACGCCTGTTACCAGGACGCGCGCTTCATGGTGGTCGCGACGCCGTCGGGCGTGTCGCTGTCGCCGGAGGGCGGCGCGCACCAGTCGATCTCGACGCCGTTGATCGGCATGGGCCAGGACGGTCTCGCGTCGTTCGAGCCCGCGTACGGCGACGAGCTGGCCGCGATCATGGCGTTCGCGTTCGACTACCTGCAGCGCGACGGCACGCAGGTGCCGCCGCACGACCTGATGGCCGACGCGCGCGGCGGCTCGGTGTACCTGAGGCTGTCCACGCGCACCCTGGAGCAACCGAAGCGCGAGATGGACGAGGCGCTTCGCGCCAGCGTGATCGACGGCGGCTACTGGGTGGTGCCGCCCGCGGCGGACGCGCCCATCGCGGTCGTCTACCAGGGCGTCGTGGCGCCGGAGGCCCGCGAGGCCCACGCCGCGATCGTCGAGGACATCCCCGGCGCCGGCCTGCTCGCGGTGACGTCGGCCGACCGGCTCGCGAAGGGCTGGCACGGCGCCGAGCGCGCACGGCGCCTCGGCCTTCGCAACGCCCGCGCGCACGTCGAGACGCTGCTCTCGGCGCTGCCGCGCGGTGCGGGGCTGGTGACGGTGATGGACGGACACCCGGAGGCACTGAGCTGGCTGGGCTCGGTTCGCGGCCACCGCGTGCGCCCGCTCGGCGTCGAGCACTTCGGCCAGTCCGGCGACGTGCAGGATCTCTACCGCCACCACCAGATCGACACGCAGGCGATCATCGACGCGTGCGCGGCGGCGTGCCTGGACCCGTGACGCGGCGATGGCGGACCTGACGCCCCTCGCGGCCAGCGCCGCGCGGCAGCTGGACCGGCGGCTCGACGACGACCTCGCGTCGCGCGCCGGCGCCGGCGGACGCGTGACCGTGGACGCGCTGGCGCCGCCGCGCGGCGCGGCGCCCGACCCGATCGCGCCGCGTGTCGCGCCCGGCAGCGACGGCGCGGTCGCGAACGCGATGGCGCGCCAGAGCGGCGTCGCGGGCTCCGCGCCGGCGGCGGGCCTCGCCGCGGGCAAGGGCGGCGCCGTGCTGCGCGCGATGGCCCGGCAGACCGGCGCGTCGACGGACACGTTGCGCGCGACGGCACACGGCCGCGGCGAGTCCGCACCGCCGGCCGCCGCGCCTGGCTCGCCGCGCGTGCCGGACGCGCCCGCCCCGGCGGCGGACCTCGACCCCGCGCGCGGCTTCCCGCCGTCGCAACGCAGCGCGCTGTCCGGCATGCGCCGCGTGATCGCCGAACGGCTGTCGGCGTCGAAGCGCGACGCGCCGCACTACTACATGAGCGCGGACTGCGTCGCCGACCCGCTGCTCGCGATGCGCCGCGACTTCAACGCGCTGCTGCCCGAGGACGAGCGGCTGTCGGTC
Organism: uncultured Gammaproteobacteria bacterium; assembly: GCA_965365655.1. Lineage (GTDB taxonomy): Bacteria > Pseudomonadota > Gammaproteobacteria > HK1 > HK1 > JBFHNV01. Next base: position 3,838 of record CBDUCN010000350.1, read on the forward strand.
AACGACCTCGTGCTCGCGCTGACCGCGCGCTGCGTCGCCCGCCACCCCGCGCTCAACGCCGCGTGGGCCGGCGACGCGATCGCGCGCTTCGACCACGTGAACCTCGCGGTGGCGGTGTCGGTCGAGGGCGGGCTGGTGACTCCGGTGCTGCGCGGCGCGGACCGCATGGGCCTTCGCGCGCTGGCCGCCGAGGCACGCCGGCTGGCCGACGCGGCGCGGCGCCGCGCGCTGCCCGGCGACGCCTTCGACGGCGGCACGTTCACGGTGTCGAACCTCGGCATGTACCCGGTCAGCCAGTTCGCGGCCATCGTGAATCCGCCGCAGGCGGCCATCCTCGCGGTGGCCGCCGCCGAGCGACGCGTGGTCGCGCTGGACGACGAGCGCAGCGCGGTGCGCCGCATCATGACGGTGACGCTGTCGGTGGATCACCGCGTCGCCGACGGCGTCGCGGGCGCGCAGTTCCTCACCGACTTCAAGGCGCTGGTGGAGGACCCGCGGCGCGCGGTGCTGTGACGCGCTGACGGGATGGTGAAGACGCGCATCCCGCGCGTTCTCACCTCGCGGCGCCGAAGACGCGGTCTGCGGCTTGCTCCAGGGATCAAGCCATCACGCGCATGCCGTGTCCCGGCGCATCCGTGCACCGGACGCAGGCCGGCGAAGAACGGACTCGTTCATCAGCCTGCTGCCGCCGCCCGGCGCACGCGTCAGCTCGCCGCCGGGCAGCCCTCGGTCCGCGGCGCCCAGCCCTGCGCGAGCGCCTGCGCCCGGGCCACGTCGCCGGCCGGCATCACGGCTTCCAGCGACGACGCGACCGCCGCCGCTCGCGGCTCGCCGCCCTGCTCTGCCAGCCGGTACCACTTCAGCACCTCGACGCGATCCGGCGTCTGGTTGAAGCCGTTGGCGAGCGTGCCGGCGAGTCGATACTGAGCCGACGCATCCCCGCACTCCGCGGCGCGGATGTCCTCGTCCAGCCGCGCGAGCGCATCGGGCTGCGCGTCGGCGTAGTGCACGAACGGGCTGTACGGATCCGCGCCGGCCATCGCCGCGGTGCCCATCACGGCCGGCGCGGCATACACCGCGACCGCGGCGCTGAGGCAGCCGCCGAGCCAGGGCACCGTCGATGCGATCACCAGCGCCCGTACGACGGGTGCGGAGACGAGACCGCGCACCACGGGCGCGATGGACATTGCACGCATTCGGCTCGCCAGGTGTCTGGTGGGCCCCGAGTATGAACGCATCGCGCGCGCAGCGCAGCCGG
>CBDUCN010000351.1:0-5094 GCA_965365655.1 uncultured Gammaproteobacteria bacterium
GCGAGCGCCATCGCGATCATCACGCGCTGGCGCTGTCCGCCGGAGAGCTGGTGCGGGTAGGCGCCGAGGCGCGAGCGGGCGTTGCGGATGCCGACGAGGTCGAGCAGCTCCAGCACCCGTTCGCGGGCGGCGGAGCCCTGCAGCCCGCGGTGCAGCGCCAGCACCTCCGCGACCTGCCTCTCGATGGTGTGCAGCGGGTTCAGCGAGGTCATCGGCTCCTGGAAGATCATGCCCACCCGGTCGCCGCGAATCGCGCGAAGCCGCGCCGCCGGCGCGCCGATCATCTCGTTGCCGTCGAGGCGCACGGATCCGCCGGGATGGTGGGCGTGGGGGTACGGCAGCAGCTGCACCACCGAGAGCGCGGTCACGGACTTGCCCGAGCCGCTCTCGCCGACCAGGGCCACGCTCTCGCCGGCGGCCAGCTCCAGGCTCACGCCGCGCACGGCCTTCACCTCGGCGTCGCCGCGCCCGAAGCTCACGTCCAGGTCGCGGATCCTCAGCAGCGTCTCTTCGCCCGCGCTCGTCGCGCGGCCGCCGCCGGGTTGCTCGTGCTCGTTCAACAGGGTCGACTCCCGCCGTTCGTCAGCCGAAGGTCTTGCGCGGATCGAAGGCGTCGCGCACCGCCTCGCCGATGAAGATCAGCAGGCTCAGCATCACCGCCAGCACCACGAAGGCCGACACCCCCAGCCACGGTGCCTGCAGGTTGGCCTTTCCCTGCGCGAGCAGCTCGCCCAGCGACGGCGAGCCGGGCGGCAGCCCGAAGCCCAGGAAATCCAGCGAGGTCAGCGTCGTGATCGAGCCGTTGAGTATGAACGGCAGGAAGGTGAGCGTCGCCACCATCGCGTTCGGCAGCAGGTGCCGGACCATGATGGTCGCGTTGCCGACGCCCAGCGCGCGCGCCGCGCGCACGTACTCGAAGTTGCGCGCGCGCAGGAACTCCGCGCGCACCACGCCCACCAGCCCCATCCACGAGAACAGCAGCATCAGCCCCAGCAGCCACCAGAAGTTGGGCTCCACCACGCTCGCGAGGATGATCAGCAGGTACAGCACCGGCAGGCCCGACCACACCTCGATGAAGCGCTGGAACAGCAGGTCCACCCAGCCTCCGAAGTAGCCCTGCACCGCGCCCGCGGCGATGCCGATCAGCGAGCTCGCGATCGTCAGCGTGAGGCCGAACAGCACCGAGATGCGGAATCCGTACACGAGCCGCGCGACGACGTCGCGCCCCGCGTCGTCGGTGCCCAGCCAGTTCTCGCCGTCGGGCGGCGACGGCGCCGGGGAGGGCAGATCGCGGATGAAGGTGTCGTAGCGGTACGGTACCGGCGGCCACACCATCCATCCCTTCTCGGTGATCAGCTCGGCGACGAAGGGGTCGCGGTAGTCGGCCTCGGTCTCGAACTCGCCGCCGAACGCGGTCTCCGGGTACGCCTTCAGCACCGGCACGTACAGGTCGCCGTCGTACGCGACCAGCAGCGGGCGGTCGTTGGCGATCAGCTCCGCGAACAGCGACAGCACGAACAGCACGAGGAAGATCCACAGGCTCCACCACCCGCGGCGGTTGCCGCGGAAGTTCGCGAGACGCCTGCGGTTGAGCGGCGACAGGGTCACCGGCGCGTCCCGCGCGCGCGACGGACGTCACACATCGCGGCGCTCGAAGTCGATGCGCGGGTCGATGAGCACGTACATCAGGTCTCCGACCAGGTTCAGCAGCAGCCCGAGCAGGGTGAAGAAGTACAGCGTCGCGAACATCACCGGGTAGTCACGGTTGATGGCCGCCTCGAAGCCCAGCAGCCCCAGTCCGTCGAGGGAGAAGATCACCTCGATGAGCAGGGCGCCGGTGAACAGGATGCCGATGAACGCGCTCGGGAAGCCCGCCACGACGATCAGCATCGCGTTGCGGAACACGTGGCCGTAGAGCACGGCGCGCTCGGTGTTGCCCTTGGCCCGCGCGGTGACCACGTACTGCTTGCCGATCTCGTCCAGGAACGAGTTCTTCGTGAGCATCGTGAGCCCGGCGAAGCCGCCGATGGTCATCGCGACGATGGGCAGCGCGATGTGCCAGAAGTAGTCGACGATCTTCTGCCCCAGGCTCAGCTCCGAGAAGTTCTCCGACACCAGTCCGCGCAGCGGGAACCAGTCGAGGAAGCTGCCGCCGGCGAACAGCACCACCAGCATCACCGCGAACAGGAAGCCGGGCACCGCGTAGCCGACGATGATGAGTCCGCTGGTCCACACGTCGAAGCCGCTGCCGTCGCGCACCGCCTTCGCGATGCCGAGCGGGATGGAGATGATGTAGACCAGCAGCGTCGTCCACAGCCCGAGCGAGATGGACACCGGCAGCTTGTCGATCACGAGGTCCACCACGGACTGGTCGCGGAAGAAGCTCTCGCCGAAGTCGAAGCGCAGGTAGCTGCCCATCATCTGCACGAAGCGCTCGTGGGCGGGCTTGTCGAAGCCGTAGAGCTTCTCCAGCTCGGCGATGAACTGCGGGTCCAGGCCGCGCGCGCCGCGGTAGCCGCCCTCGCCGGTCTGCGTCGAGCCGCTGCGCTCGCCGGCGGCGGTCTCGCTGCCGGCGCCGGTGATGCGCGCGGTGGCGTCCACCCCGTGGCCCTGCAGCTGCGCGATCAGCTGCTCGACGGGGCCGCCGGGCGCGGCCTGCACCACGACGAAGTTGATCACCATGATCGCGAACAGCGTCGGGATCATGAGCAGCAATCGCCTGACGATGTAGGCGGTCATCGTGTTTCGGCCTCGTCGCCGGCTCGTTCCGGCCGTGCCGCGCAGAAGCGGGCGGCGCCTGCCGCGACACGCCGTGAATCCGTCCGTGGAGGCTCGCGGGCGCCATCCATGGCGCCCACGGTCGCGGCAGGCGCCGCCCGCTTCTGCGGTTCGTGCTCGGACGCGGGCACCCCGCACGGCGTGGCGATTGCCGGCGCTTGCAGGTGGGTGGGGGGGAGGGCAGGCGGGGTCGGGCGCGGTGCCGTAGTGCAGGCGATGGCCCGAATCCGAACCGGGAACCTCGCGGCGCGGTCGCTCGGCGCACGACTGCGCCCCGCTATCGCGATCATCGCGAGCGGCACTCGCCCGGCCTGCTCAACCCACGCAGCGCCGACCGCGGGCGTTGCCCGTCACCCGCCGCGCCGCGTCGCGGCGATGCGCGCCGCCCGGGTCGCGTCCACCCACCAGGTCTCGAAGCCGAGGGCGTACTTCGGGGTGACGGCCGGGCGCGCGAAGAGGTCCCAGTACGCGACCCTGAAGGACTGGATGTGCCAGTTCGGGATCACGTAGTGGCCCCACAGCAGGACGCGGTCCAGCGCGCGGGCGGCTGTGATCAGGGACTCGCGGGAGTCGGCGGCGATGATCTTCTCGATCAGCGCGTCCACGACCGGGTCCTTCACGCCGATCACGTTGCGGCTGCCCTGGATGTCGGCGGCGGCCGAGCCCCAGTAGTCGCGCTGCTCGTTGCCGGGCGACAGGCTCTGGCCCATGCTCGCGATCACCATGTCGAAGTCGAACTCGTCGACGCGCTTCTGGTACTGCGCGGGGTCCACGGTGCGCACGCTGACCTCGAGCCCCAGGCGCTCCAGGTTGGACCGGAACGGCAGCACCACGCGTTCGAAGGCCGGCTGCACGAGCAGGATCTCGAAGCTCACCGGGCGGCCGGTGGCGGCGTTCACCAGCTTCTTGTCGCGCACCTCGTAGCCGGCCTCGCGCAGCATGCGCAGCGCCTGGCGCAGGTTCGAGCGGATGCCACCCTTGCCGGAGCTGTCGGGCGGCACGTATTCCTTGTCGAAGACCTCCGGCGGAAGCTGGTCGCGGAAGGGCTCGAGCAGCGCGAGCTCCGCCGGCGACGGGGTGCCGCTGGAGGCGAGCTCGGAGTTCGAGAAGTAGCTGTCGGTGCGCGCGTACTGGCCGTAGAACAGGTTCTTGTTGGTCCACTCGAAGTCGAACGCGTACGCGAGCGCGGCGCGCAGGCGCCGGTCGTCGAACGGCGCGCGGCGGGTGTTGAAGACGAAGGCCTGCATGCCGGTGGGCTGCTCGTGGGCGATGTTCTCCGTGACGATGAGGCCCTGCGTGAACGGTGGGCCCGCATAGGCGGTGGCCCACAGCTTGGAGTTGTTCTCGACCCGGAAGTCGTACTCGCCGGCCTTGAAGGCCTCGAGCGCGACGGTGCCGTCGCGGTAGTAGTCGAAGCGGATGCGGTCGAAGTTGAAGCGCCCGCGGTTCACCGGCAGGTCTGCCGCCCACCAGTCCTTGACGCGCTCGTAGGTGATCGAGCGGCCTGCATCGACCTCCGCGACACGGTACGGTCCGCTGCCGAGCGGCGGCTCCAGGCTGGTCTCCTCGAACGGACGCTCGGCGTACCAGTGCTTCGGCAGGATCGGGAGCTGGCCCATGATCATCGAGAGCTCGGCGTTGTCGCCGCGCGCGAAGTGGAAGCGCACGTGCCGCTCGCCCAGCTTCTCGGCGCGCGAGACGCTGCCGTAATAGGCGCGCCAGGACGGGTGGCCCTTCTCCTTCAGCGTCTCGAAGCTGAACACCACGTCGTCCGCGGTGATCGGCTTGCCGTCGTGCCAGCGCGCCTCGGGGCGCAGCCGGTAGGCGACCCAGGTGTTGTCGTCGGCGACCTCGATGCTCTCGGCGATCTCGCCGTACTGGCTGAAGGCTTCGTCGTCCGAGTCCACCGTCAGGCTCTGGTACACGAAGCCGAGGCCGGTCGCGGCCACGCCCTTGAGGATGAACCGGTTCAGGGAGTCGAAGGTACCGATCGCGGACAGCTTCACGCTGCCGCCCTTGGGCGCGTCGGCATTCACGTAGTCGAAGTGCCGGAAGTCGGCGCCGTACTTCGGCGTGCCGTGCATCGCCTGGCCGTGCACGGGCTCGGCGGCGCTCGCGGGCCCGAACAGGCAGGCGAGCGACAGCAGCGCGGCGGCGCGGCGCGCGGTGCGCCGCGGGCGGCGGGAGGCGGGGGTGTTCACGACGGGCATGGCGGAGTCCCATTCGGCGGCTTGTGCGGGTGGGGGGAATCGGCGCCGGCGGCTGCCGGCGCGGCGCGAAAAGCTACCGCAAGGCCTGCAGGGCCGCCAGCATCGG
>CBDUCN010000352.1:0-5091 GCA_965365655.1 uncultured Gammaproteobacteria bacterium
GATGGCGCTGGAGATCGAGCACAAGTTCCTGGTCACCGGTGACGGCTGGCGCGAGGCCGCCGACGCGGGGCAGCGCATGAGCCAGGGCTACCTCGCGCGCGGCGAGCGGCTGTCGGTGCGGGTGCGCGTCGCCGGCGAGCGCGCGTGGCTGAACGTCAAGCACGCGCGCACCCTGATCGTGCGCCACGAGGTGGAGCTGCCGCTGCCGATGGACGAGGCCCGGGAGCTGCTGGAGCACGCCTGCGAGCTGGGGCGCGTCGAGAAGACCCGCTACCGGGTGCCCCACGCCGGCCACGTGTGGGAGGTCGACGTGTTCCATGGTGACAATCAGGGCCTGGTGCTCGCCGAGATCGAGCTCGCGCGCGAGGGCGAAGCCTTCGAGCGCCCGCCGTGGGTGGGCGAGGACGTGTCGGAGGACCCGCGCTACCTGAACCAGAATCTCGCGCGCCGGCCGTGGTCCCGCTGGCGCACCGATGCCGCGTGAACGCGATCGACCGCATCGCCGAGGAGCGCGAGCGCCGGGCCGTGGAGGCCGGAGAGCTGGACGGCCTGCCCGGCGCCGGGCGGCCGCTGCGCCTGGACGACGATTCCGACGTGCCGCCGGAGATGCGCGCGGCGCTGCGCGTGCTGCGCAACGCCGGGCTGGTGCCCGAGGAGGTGAACCTGCGTCGCGACATCAACGCGCTGCAGGCGTCCATCGCCGGTCTCGCCGATGGCGAGCAACGGGCCGAGGCCGCGCAGCGCCTGACCCTGATGCGCGCGCGTCTGGAGAGCCTCGGCGGAACGTTCAGGGTCTGCGGCTACGAGCAGGCGCTGATCGCGAAGCTGCAGCGGCGTTGACGGGGTGACGAGCCCGCACGCCCGGCGCCTGTCGCGGCGTGCTGCACGCGGCACGCGCGCGGGCCGGTCACTCCTTCTTCGCGCTGTCTCCGGCCGGCCCGTACGCGGGCACGGGGAACGGCGTGACCTTCGCGCCGTCGGGGCTCGCGACGATCTTGTTGGCCCCTTCCTTCTCCACCTCGTCCACCCGCACCACGCTGTGGATGGGCACGAAGGTGCGCTTCACGCCCGCGAACTCGCTCTTCAGACGCTCCTCGGACGGGTCGACCAGCACCGCGCTGCGCTCGCCGAAGATGATGTCGCCGATCTCCAGGAAGCCGTACATCTCGCCGTGGCTGACGTGGCGCGCATACAGCTCGTACTGGTTGCCGTGCTGGTGGAAGACCACCTTGTAGACGTGCTTCTTGGCCATGCTCTTCGGGCGGTCGGTGCCGGTGGCTGGCGCCGTGGTGGCGTCGGGAGAACGTTAATGACGCGCCCGCGAGGGCGCAAGAAGCGCGGGCACGCCTTGAAAATCGGCGCGCTGGCCGCATAACGGGTGACGAGGCAACGCATCGGGGTGGAGGCCCTGACCCATGGAACCCACGCGCTACGACCCCCTGAACACCCTTCGCCGCTTCCAGGACGAGATCAACCGCATGTTCGGCGACGACGTGAGACCGGGCCCCGGGGACGACCGATCGCAGGTGGCCACCAGCGCGTGGTCGCCGGCGGTGGACATCAAGGAGGAGGGCGAGCGCTACGTGATCGCCGCCGACCTGCCCGGCGTGCAGCCCGAGGACATCGAGATCACGATGGAGGGCGGCATCCTGACGCTGAAGGGCCAGCGACGCCCCGACGCGCCGGCCGAGGGCGAGGTGTTCCGCCGCGTCGAGCGCGCGTTCGGGACCTTCTACCGCCGGTTCACGATGCCGGACGCCGCGGACCCGGACGGCGTCAGCGCGAGCAGCGCGCACGGCGTGCTGCAGGTGGTCATCCCGAAGAAGCAGGCGGTGCAGCCGCGGCGCATCGAGGTGACGTGATCGGCCGGTCCTCACCGACGCGAGGGGCGGCGTGAGCCGCAACACTGCCCGGCGGCCGGCATCCGCGCCCGGCCGGCGGCGGCCCGCCGTGCGCGGCACGGGCCTGCGTGCGGCAACCCTGTCGCTGCTGCTGGCCGCGGCCGCTCCGGTCGCGGCCGCCGCGCTGCCGGCGGCCGTGGACGGGGAGCCGCTGCCCAGCCTCGCGCCGATGCTGGACCGCACCACGCCCGCGGTCGTGAACATCGCGGCGCGCGGGACGGTGACGGTGCGCGAGAATCCGCTGTTCTCCGACCCGTTCTTCCAGCGCTTCTTCAACCTCCCGCTGCAGCGCCGCGAGCGCCAGATCCGCAGCGTCGGCTCGGGCGTGATCGTGGACTCCGGCGAGGGGCTCGTGATCACGAACCACCACGTGATCGCCGGCACCGAGGAGATCACGGTGACGCTGCGCGACGGGCGCAGCCTCGACGCCGAGCTGGTGGGTAGCGACGAGGCGACCGACGTCGCGGTGCTGCGGGTGCCGGCGGAGAACCTCACCGCGCTGCGGCTGGCCGACTCCGACGACCTGCGGGTGGGCGACTTCGTCGTCGCGATCGGCAACCCGTTCGGCCTCGGCCAGACGGTGACGTCGGGCATCGTCAGCGCGCTGGGGCGCGGCGGTCTGGGGTCCGGCAACTACGAGGACTTCATCCAGACCGACGCCGCGATCAACGAGGGCAACTCCGGCGGCGCGCTGGTGAACCTGCGCGGCGAGCTGGTCGGCATCAACAGCCAGATCCTGTCCGGAGGCGGCGGCAGCATCGGCATCGGCTTCGCGATCCCGACCAACATGGTGCGCGACGTGATGGCGCAGCTCGTCGCGCACGGCGAGGTGCGGCGCGGCCTGCTGGGGGTCGCGACGCAGGATCTCACCGCCGATCTCGCGGCTGCGTTCGGCCTGCCGTACGAACGCGGCGGGGCCGTCGTGGTCGAGGTGCAGCGCGGCTCGCCGGCCGAGGACAGCGGGCTGGAGCCGGGCGACGTCGTCACCGAGATCAACGGACGCCCGGTGCGCCGCTCCCGCGACCTGCGCAACGCCCTCGGCGTGCTCGCGGTCGGCGAGGAGGCCCGGATGCGGGTCGTGCGCGACGGCCGGGAGCGGCTGGTGCGCGCGCGCATCGGCGAGCGCTCGGCGCGCAGCGCCGAGGCCGGCAGCCTGGACCGCCGCCTCGCGGGCGCGGTGTTCAGCGACATCGACGAGAGCTCGCCGCTGCACGGGCGCATCGAGGGCGTGCTGGTCACGCGGGTGGAGGCCGGCAGCGCCGCGTGGCGCTACGGCCTGCGTCCGGGCGACGTGGTGCTGGCCGTCAACCGCGAACGCGTGCGCAGCCTCGCGGAGCTGGACGAGGCCGTGCGCGCGGGCGGCGCGGCGCTGCTGCTGAACATCCAGCGTGGGCGATCCAGCGTGCTGCTGATGCTGCGCTGACGGGGCGACGTCTCACCGGGTCCGTGCGGTGAACCGCACGGACCCGGCGAGACGCGTGTCGTAGGGGAAGGAGGCAGGTGGCTCAGTCGCCGGACGCCGGCGCCGCGCGCTCTGCAAGCTCCGCCGCGTCGTCGCCGTCCAGCTCCACCTGCTCGATCGCTTCGAAGCGCCGGCGGATGCGCTGCGCCGACGTGTGCACCTGCTGCACGTCGCGGTTGGCCTGCCCGATGTGGGTCGCGAGGCGGTCCATGCGTTCGCGGAAGCGCTCGAAGTCGCCGGCCAGGTCCGCGAGGTGACGGCGGATCACGTGCACCTGGCGCCGGGTGGCGTCGTCCTTCAGCACGCCGCGGGCGGTGTTGAGGATGGCCATCAGCGTGGTGGGGGAGGCCAGCCACACGCGCGCGCGCTGCGCGTCCTGCACCACCTCGGGGTGGTGTGCCTGGATCTCCGCGAACACCGCCTCCGCGGGCACGAACATCACCGCGCCGTCGGTGGTCTCGTGCGGCACGATGTAGCGCTCCGCGATGTGGCGCACGTGCGTGCGCACGTCGACGCGGAACTGGCGTGCGGCGCGCTCGCGCTCCACGTCGCCCGCCTCGATGTCGGTCATGCGCTGGAACGACTCGAGCGGGAACTTCGCGTCGATGGCGATCGTGCCGGTGGGCGGCGGCAGGAACAGCACGCAGTCGGCGCGCCGGCCGTTGCCCAGGGTGTGCTGCAGCGCGTAGCTGCCGGCGGGCATCAGGTTCGCGACCAGCGCTTCGAGCTGCACCTCGCCGAACGCGCCCCGGGAGCGCTTGTCGGCCAGCAGCTCCTGCAGGCTCACCACGTTGCCGGACAGCTCGGTGAGGCGGCGCTGCGCCTCGTCGATCAGCGCCAGGCGCTCGCGCACCTCCTGGAAGGTGTGCGTGGTCTTCTCGAAGCCGTCCGCGAGACGGCGCTCGACCTGCGCGCCGATTGCGTCGAGGCGCCGGTCGGTGGACTGCGTGAGCGCGTCCACGCGGCGCTGCAGGTCGCCGCTGCCGCGGGCCAGGGACTCGCCGAGCTGGCGCGCGAGCGCGTGCAGCCCGCGCTGCAGTCCCTCGTGCAGAGCCCGCGCGCTCTCGCCCTGTCGCTGCTCGACGCGCGCCTGCAGCGTCGCGAGCGCCTGCGCCGTGCGGTTGCCGTGATCGGCCAGCGCGCGCTCGAGCCCGGCGGATCCCTGTCCGAGCGCGCTGCGCAGGCCCGCATCGTCGCGGGCGCGCGCGGCCGCGCTGTCCGCGAGCCGGCGCTCCAGCGTCTGCAGCAGCGCCGCGTGGTCCTCGCGCCGCAGCCGCTCCTGGGCGTGCAGCGCGGCGCCCAGGCGGTCGCCGTGGTCCTGGCTGCTGCGGGCCGCCTCGTCCAGGCGCTGCTCGATGCGCACCAGGGCGTCGTGCATGCCGTCGCGCACGGCGCGCGCCTCGCGCGCGCGCAGCGCCAGCACGGTGAGCATCGCGCCGAGCAGCAGCAGGACCGCGGCCAGCAGCGCGAGCGCCGCGTCGCCGGAGAACGGGAGGGAGGTGTCGGCTTGCACGTGGAGTCGCCTCCGCCGGGCTCGGGGCTGGACAGGCGATCAGTATACGGTGCGGCTCAGCGTCCCGTTCGTGCGGTTTCCAGCCGGGACACCGCGTCGCGCGCCGCCGCGTCGCCCTGCCGCGCGGCCTGCCGGTACCAGTCCAGCGCGCGCGCCGGGTCGCGCGCCACGCCCAGCCCGAGCTGGTACGCGCGGCCCAGGTTGCGCTGCGCGTA
>CBDUCN010000353.1:0-5090 GCA_965365655.1 uncultured Gammaproteobacteria bacterium
TCGGAGATGATCTCCGCCTCGCCGAAGGGCGCGATGATCGGCGCGAAGAAGCCGGCGATGGCGTAGGTCATGATGACGAACAGGCCGAAGCTCGCCGTCAGCGGCGCGGTGCGGATCGCCTTCGCGGGCTCGCGCGGGAGGACGATGGCGAGGAACTCGCGGAACGCGAACGCGGTGCCGGCGGCCAGCGCGATGACGCCGGCGGCGACGGTCACGATCCACAGCGCGCTCTCGCCGCCGACGATCCCCATGATGAAGGACGCGAGGGTGAGCGAGAACAGGAGCAGGAAGGCCTCGCGCTTCTGGAACTGGGCCGCGAGGCACGACGCGCCGATGAGCATCGCGTAGTAGCCGATGACGAAGTAGTTCATGGCGCGGCCCTCACTTCGGATGGCGCAGGCGCGGGTTGGTGAGGATCGCCCCCACGTCCGCCGCCAGGTTCAGCAGGATGAAGGTCGCCGCGAAGATCAGGCAGCAGGCCTGCACCACGGGGAAGTCACGCTTCGTCACGCTGTCCACCAGCATCTGCCCGATGCCGGGATACACGAACACCACCTCGACCAGCACCACGCCGGTGATCAGGTACGCGAGGTTGAGCGCGACCACGTTGATGATCGGCGCCCACGAGTTCGGCAGCGCGTGCTTGACGATCACCTTCCACGGCGGGACGCCCTTCAGGCGCGCCATCTCGATGTACGGCGAGGCCAGCAGGTTGATGATGGCCGCCCGCGTCATGCGCATCATGTGCGCGACCACCACCAGCACCATCGTGAGCGCCGGCAGGAAGGTCCGGTGCAGCTTGTCGGCGAAGCTCATGTCGGGCTTCAGGTTCGCGATGGCCGGGAACATGCCCGTGTTCACCGCCAGGTACAGGATGAGGACGTAGCCGAGGAAGAACTCGGGCGACGAGATGGCCGTGAGCGCGGTGACGTTGGCGACCCGATCGAACACCGAGTTCCTGAACAGCGCGACCAGCACGCCCAGGATGATGGCCACCGGCACCGCGATCACGGCGGCGTACGACGCGAGGAACAGCGTGTTGTAGAGCCGGGGCCCGATGGCTTCCGACACCGGTGTCTGGCTCACCAGCGAGGAGCCGAAATCGCCGGTCACCGCGCCCGCGAGCCACTCGAAGTAACGCACGGGCGCGGGCCGGTCGAGGCCGAGCTGCTCGCGCATCGCCTTCACGTTCTCCTCCGTCGCGCCCTGGCCCAGCACGGCCTGCGCGATGTCCCCGGGCAGCAGCTCGACCGCGCCGAAGATGATCACCGAGATCACCAGCAGCGTGACGAGTCCCAGCCCGAGCCGCTTGAGAACAATGCTCACCACATCGCCCATGGCTCCCCTCCCCGTTCAGATCTGTTGTTGGTATGCCACCGCCGGCATCCCCCGCATAGCGCGGGACGCGGCGCCGCGCCGGCGGAGCTCAGCGGCTCGCGCCGGCTCGCCGGCACGCGCGCCGAGCCCACGTTCCAGGACGGCGGGCGGTGTTGCGCAGCGCCCTCCGTGCAGCGCACGGAGGGCCTCTCCTCTGACGGGCGCGAGATGCGCCCATGACGGCAGGCACGGGGCCGGCCGCGTCAGCCGGCGAACCACCAGCGGCTCGCGCCGCGCGCGCCGTCGATCTGCCAGCTCGCCGCGAGGTTCGGGCCGTGCTGCACGTTCTTGCGCCGCGCGTACACGAAGTTCGTGAACATCGGGATGATGGTGCCGCCGTCGTCGCGCGCGAGCTGGCACATCTCCTTGTACATGGTGGCCCGCTTGTCCTGATCCAGCTCCGCCTTCGCGGCGCGCAGCAGCTCGTTGAAGCGCTTGTTCTGCCAGTGACTCTCGTTCCACGCCGCGTCGTCCTTGTACGCGAGGCTGAACATCACGTCCGGCGTCGGGCGCGCGCCCCACTGCACCACGCAGAACGGCTTCTTCAGCCAGACGTCGGAGTAGTAGCCGTCGTTCGGCTCGCGCACCACGTTGATGTCGATGCCGGCCTTCTTCGCCTGCTCCGCGTACAGCACGCACATGTCCACCGCGCCCGAGTACACGCTGTCTGCGACCGACAGATTGACCTTCAGGCCCTCCTTGCCGGCCTTCTTCAGCAGCGCCTTCGCCTGGCCCGGATCGTACTTGCGCTGCGGAATGTCGCCCGGGTGGTACGGCATGTTCGGCGCGACGTGGAAGTCGTTGCCCGGAATCGCGGTGCCGAACGCGATCTTCTTGATGATCTCGTCGCGGTCGATCGCGAGCTTCAGCGCGTTGCGCACGTTCACGTCGTCGAAGGGCGCGGCATCGCAGAACATCGGCATCGTGATGGCGGCGGCGCTGGGCACGCTGTCCACCTCGATGTTCTTGTTGCGCTTGAGCAGGCTCAGCGTCTTCAGCTCGAGCTGGGTGATCGCATCCACGTCACCGGTCACCAGCGCCGTCTGGCGGGCGTTCGGATCGTTGAGAACGGTGAAGTTGCACTTGTCGAAGTACGCGCCTTCGCCGTGCCAGCCGTCGTGGCGGACCATCTGCGTGCCGACGCCGAACTCGTGCTCGACGATCTTGTACGGGCCCGTGCCGTCGCCGGACTTCCAGTCGATGGTGCCGTCAGGGTTCGCGGGGCACATCGCGAGGTGGTAGTCGGTCATCAGCCACGGCAGGTCGGCGTTGCCGGACGCGAGCTTGATGGTGAAGGAGTGGTCGTCGTTCTTGACGATGTCCTTGACGTCCTTCAGCAGCGCCGTGGCCGCCGAGGTCGACTTCTCGCCGCGATGGTGGTTCAGCGACGCGATCGCGTCGTCGGCCGTGAACGGCTTGCCGCTGTGGAAGCTCGCGTTCTTCGCGAGGTTGAACGTCCACTCGGTCGCGTCGTCCGACGCGCTCCACGACTCGGCGATGTCCGGCCCGAGCTCGTTGGTGGGCGTGATCATCGTCAGGTAGCTGCGATACGTGTGCGCGAGCTGGATCATCGAGAAGCTGAGGTACGTGCCCGGATCGTGGGTGTCCGAGGTGTTGCCGTCGTGGGTGCCGAGACGGAAGGTGCCGCCCTTCCTCGGCGTCTGCGCGAGCACGTCGGTGCTCCACAGCGCGGACGCGGCGGAGGCCGTCATGCCCAGCGCCACGGAGTACTGGATGAACTCGCGGCGGTCCAGCCGGCCGCGCTGGCCGTCGGCGACCATGCGCTCGATGATTTCGTTCGGGTGATTGCGCTTCATGAGTGACTCCTCCTGGAAGGTCGGTCTTCTTTTCGGGTGCCGGGCGTCATCCGTCGGGATGCGCACGGTTCACTTCTATTTCGCTTCGAGTCACCCCGGAGCCGCAGCCCGCCGGTGAGCGGTCGAAACAGTTGCCTGTCCGCGCACGTCAGGCGCGCGTCGTCACGAGCACATGCGCTCGATCCGGTTGAGTGAAGCCGCGAAGGCCGTTGGACCCCCGCACCGTCTTGCAGGCGCAGGATCCAAGGATGCTGCGAGGCGCGGCTGCCGGCACCGGACAATCAAGCGCTGCCCCTTCCGGGCCCGCACCTCGCATTCAGCAACTTGTCCGGCCGACGTGATCCGCACACTCCTCTCTATTCAGCCTATTGGCCGCTCACTGACACGTCAAGCAAGGTGCACGGACGCGGTGCGGGATCGCGTGCGTGCACGCCGCTGCTGAAATGGTGCGCGACAGGGCGCTGCGCGCGCCGTCACGGCGATTCGCGGCTCGACAGGCGCCGGCAGAACCGTGACTTCGCCGCGATCGGTCGCCGTCGCGCACGTAGGGGTCGATCACGTGTATCATCGCGAGCGCGCGACGTGACATCGTTCATCGGTTCTGCAGCCGGGCCGCTCGCGTCCACATTGCATGACAGCCTACGTTCCGTGTTTCCCCCACGAAGCCTGATGCCTGCGCGATCGCGTGCGGCGCGGCCCTTTGACGGTGATGCAGTGCAACGAACGGACTTGGCTTCGCGATGATCGCGGAGCGCGATCGCGTGGTGCGCTTCCACTACACCTTGTGCGACGAGGGCGGAATCGCAATCGAGTCCTCGCGCGACCGTGAGCCGGTGGCGGTGCTGCAGGGCCACGGCAACGTGCTCCCCGGCGTCGACGACGCGCTGGCCGGCCGCTCGGCGGGCGAGCGCTTCAGCGTGACGCTCGCGCCCGAGCAGGCCTACGGCGCGCGCCGCGAGGGGCGCACCGAGCGCGTTCCGCGCAAGCGCGTTCGCGGCCCGAAACGCCTGCAACCCGGCGACCCGGTCGTGATCCGCACCCTCGACGGGCCGCGCGAGGTGACCGTGATCAAGGTCGGGCGCACCGTGGTCGACGTGGACCTGAACCATCCGCTGGCCGGCCGCACGCTGCAGTTCGACATCGAGGTGCTCGAGGTGCGCGAGGCGACGGCGGAGGAGATCGCCCACGGCCACGTGCACGGGCCCGGCGGGCACCAGCACTGAAGACCGCGGCCGGCGCGTCCGGGCGCCGGTCTCCCGTCAACACCCGAGCCGCGACAGCAGCGTCATCGCCTGCGGCGCATGGCCGCGGCCGAAGAGGTTGACGTGGTTCAGCACGTGGTAGAGCTGGTATACGGCGATACGCTCGTCGATGCCGTCGTGATCGCTGACGGCCTCCGCGTAGGCCTGCAGGCACGCCGGCGGGAAGCCGCCGAACAGCCGCATCATCGCGACGTCCGCCCAGCCGTCTCCGACGTGCACCGCCGGGTCGATCGCCGCGACGCGCCCGTCCGCGCCGGGCAGCGCGTTGCCCGCCCACAGGTCGCCGTGCAGCAGCGCCGGCTTCGGGCGCCGCGGCAGGACCCCGTCGAGGCGTGCGCACAGGGTGTCGATGCGTGCGCGCTCGCCGGCGTGCAGCAGGCCGCGGCCGCCGGCGAGCGCGGCCTGGTGCTGAAGGCGGCGCTCGACGTTGAAGCGCACCCAGTCCTCGCACCAGCCGTTGGGCTGCGGCGTGGCTCCCAGAAAGTTGTCGGATTCGAAGCCGTAGCGCGCGCCCGCATCGGCCGCGTGCAGGCGCGCGAGATCGGCGCCGAACGCACGCCAGGCCGCGGCGTCGGCGCCGCCCGGCTGAACCCACTCCATGACCAGGGCCGCGCCGTGCGCGGTCGCGGCGAGC
>CBDUCN010000354.1:0-5005 GCA_965365655.1 uncultured Gammaproteobacteria bacterium
CCGCCCGTGTCCACCGCGTAGATGCGGGTGCCTTCCGCGTTCACCGCGACCGACGTCGGGCGATCGAGCTGCTCGGTGCCGCCCATGCTCGACAGGTAGTTGCCGTCGGCGTCGAAGACGACGATGCGCGCGAGCGTGCCGTCGCACACGTACAGGCGGCCGCTGCCGTCCACCGACATCCCCAGCGGCTTGCGCAGGCCGCCCGGCGCGGAGTCTCCGACCTCGAAGAAGCGCCCGCTCGGAAAGTCGAGCGCCATGACCGTGCGGTCGACGGTGTCCGACACGTAGAGCCGCCCCGCCTGCGCGACGCAGTCGAAAGGCTTGGCAAAGCCGCGCCCTCTGATGGACTCGCCGGTCACGAGCTGGCGCAGGCGGCTGGTGGAATCGTCCGTCGCGAGGTCGGCGCTGCCGGTGATCGTGCGCTCGTAGAAGAAGCGCGGGGCTTCCGGCGGCGGCGGATACGCGATCGGGCCCGACGGCGCGGGCTCCTTCTTCGGCGGCGCCACGCACCCGCCGAGCGCGGCGGCAGCGACGGCGCCACTGCCCGCGCGCAGCAGGTCGCGGCGGGTCAGACGAGGTGGGCGGTTCGTGAGTCGGGCCGGACGCACGCGCGGCATCGGGACAACCTCCGGACCTGGTGCAACGGAACGGGAAACAGCGCGAACGCTAGCAGCTTTTCCGAGACCGATCGATTACGTGCCGTCGGCGGACGCTGTGTTCGGTCTGCAGACGAAAACGCCGGGCCGGGGGGAACTCCCCCGGCCCGGCGCATCGGACCGATCCGTGTCCGCTCGACGGTGCCTCGGCGTGCCTACTTGGTGTGGCAGGCCAGGCAGACGTCGCTGTTGACGTTCGCGATGCGCATGAAGTTGACGTCGGAGCCGATGTCCGGCGTGCTGCCGGTGGGACCACCCGCCGCGCCGGTGCCGTTGCCCACGTGCGGGTCGTGGCACGACGCGCACTCGACGAACGGCTGCGGCGAGCCGGCGTTGTCGCGCGTGTACAGGATCATGTCCGTCTTGTCGCGCGAGCCCGCGGTGCCGACGGTGGTGTCCACCCACCAGCGCTGATCGACGCCCGTGCCGATCGAAGAGAGACCATTCGTGGTGTTCTTGAAATCGGGGTCGATCTGGCCGGTGCCCGGATCGAAACCGCCGTACTGGATTCCGATCGGGTGGTCGTTGCTGAGGTCGCCGCCGAGGTTGGTGACCGCGTTCCCGATCAGCAGCCCGGCCGGGGTACCGATGTTGCTCGAGTTCAGACCCGATCCCGGCGCGTTGATCACGCTGTCCATGGCCTGCGAGCCGTCGTGGCAGGTCAGGCACGCGATGGAGACCGAGCCCACCGCGAGAATGTCGCCGTCGATGGTGGTGCTGTCGTAGGACGTGTAGGTCGTGCTGACCGCCGGCTTGTTCCACAGCGGCGCCTCGATGTCGAGACGGGCTCCGTGCGGGGTGTGGCAGTAGACGCAGACCTCGTTGTTGTCCGGGTTCGTGTCCAGGCCGCTGCTCAGGTCGTGCGGCGAGCCCGCGATCCCCTGCGCGCTCGCGGCGCCGCTGAAGGCGGCGAGCGCCCCGAAGGCGATGGCTGCGCGCGTCCAATGCCGGATGTTCATGGCAATCTCCCTACTCAAGTGCTGATGGTTCGGTTTGTGGTCTGCTTTTGCTCTCGAGAGCGGGATTCCGGGTGGAGGCCACCGTGGCCCCGGCCGCAATTCCCGACTTCTCCCCTGTGCGGCTCGCCGCTGTCTGCCCTCCTGAATGCAACCGGTATGCCAGCACTGAAGCTCGCCGGGCCTGGCGCCGAGAGGTAATAGATTCAATGGGTTGCGAGCATTCCCGATGTCGGGATGCGGCGACGGGAGCCGACGCCTTCCCGCTTTCTGGAATCAGACCCCGATCGGGAGAAGCGGTAATGGAAACGTTCCCACGCGGCAGGCCACCGCGTGCGCGCCGCGGCGGCCGCTACCGCGCTGCGAGCCTGGGGCCGCGGCGCGCAGCAGCGCGCCGCGATCAGGGGCCCGCGTAACGCGGAAACGCGTTTCGCAGGTACGCGACCAGCGCGTCGATCTGCGCCGCGTCCAGAACGTGGCGCCACGCCGGCATCGAGGTTCCGGGCGTCCCGTCCGCGATCAGGCGCGCGAGCTCGCGGGGCTGCCGCGGCGCTGCGTCCGGGGGCTGGTTGAAGTCCGGAGGCGAGGGCTCGAGGAAGCTGCCGATCCAGTTGCGGCCGCTGCCGTTCTCGGCGTGGCAGTGAGCGCAGTTCGCCTGGAAAAGCGCCTCCCCTTCGCGAACCCGCGAGTCGGAGGTCGAGAGCACCGGCGCCGTCTCGTGGCGCTCGAACACGGCGGTTACCGGGTCCCCCTCCGCCTCGCCGTGCTCGAGGTAGTTGCCCTCCGGCCAGGTGACGGCCTCGTTGCGCCACTCCAGCCGGCCGTCGCCGGCCCGCGCGTGACAGCTGACGCACGCCGACAGGTACACGCGCTGGCCGGCGCGCTGGTCCGGCGTCAGCGCGTCACCCTGCAGGTCCACCGCGACCTCTCCGCGCACGAACGGCGCCGCGGGGGACTCTGACGGGTCCCCGGTCCAGCCGTTCACCGGGCTGTGGTAGCTGAGATTGGGCTCGTTCCCGGACATGAACGCGCGGCGGACGAAGTCGACCACGGCCTCGATCTCCGCGTCGCCGAGCCGTCCGGCGAACGACTGCATCGCGGTGCCGGGCCGGCCGTCGCGGACCGCGCTCAGCATGCGCTCGCGCGGGAGTGCCCGGGCGGTGAAGTCCCGCGGCGGCGGATGCAGCATGCTGCCGGCCACGGTGCGCGCATCGCCGGAGTAGCCGTGGCAGAAGTAGCAGTTGCGGTTGTAGACCTCGCGCCCCGGCTCCGCGACCGGCACCGGCGACGCGTCGCGGGCCGGCGCGGCTGCAGCCGGCAGCAGCGCGAGCAGGACCGCCAGCGCGCAGCCCCGCACCGGCGCGGCGCGTGCGCCGGCGATCCGGCGTGCGGAATCGCGGAACCGCCGCACGGCGTCAGTGACGGTGGACGGCGTCCGCCGACGCACGCGGCTCGTTGCCGACGATGAAGCGCTGGAACACGTACTCGGCGACGTCGGCGATGGCCTGCTCGTCGAGCACGGTGTCCCACGCGGCCATCTCGGAGCCGAGCTTGCCGCGCGCGACGGACTGGAACAGGTGCGGCCGGTTGAACGAGCTGCGCGACGCGGGATGGGTGAAGTTGCGCGGCTTCGGCAGGATGAAGTACGCGCGCGGGCCCTGACCGTTGCCCTGCTCTCCGTGGCACGGCACGCAGTTCGTGCGGTACAGCTGCTCACCGCGCGCGTAGCTGCCGACCAGGCCGCCCGGGAAGGGCTCGGCCATCGCTCCGGCGTCGCCGAGGTGGGCGTCGTGGTCATGAGCGCCAGACGCCGCGGCCTCCGCGTGTCCGTGCTCGCCGTGCGCCTGTGCCGTGTGGCCGTCGCCGGGGGCAGCGTGGCCGCCATGCGCCTGCTCGTCGGCCGCGGCCTGCGGCGCGGCCGCGGCGACCGCACCGGCGCGCATGAAGCGCCGCCGCACGAAATCGACGACCGCCTCGATCTGGTGCTCGTCGAGCTGCGTGCCGAACCCCGGCATCGCGGTGTCCGGCCGGCCGTAGGTGACGGAGTGGATCATCCGCTTGCGCCCGAGCTCGGCGGCCGCCTCCGTGGTCGTGAAGTTGCGGGGCCGGGGATTCAGGTTCGCGGTCGCCCACACGGCGCCGCTGCCGTGGTCTCCGTGGCACACCGAGCACGTGCGCGCGTAGATGCGCGCACCTTCGCCGGCGCTGTCGGAGTCGATCGGAGCGATGAACGCCTCGAGCACGAAGTCGGCGACCGCCGCGATCTCGCGCTCGCTCAGCTGCGTCTCCCAGGGCGCCATCGCGGTGCCGGGCTTGCCCTTCGCGATCGCCGCGACGATCGCCTCGCGCGACAGCGCGCGGGCCTCCGGCGCGGTGAAGTCGCGCGGCGGCGGCACCATGCTGCCGCGCGCGCGGCTGTCGCCGTTGCCGCGGTCGCCGTGACACACCGAGCAGTACTCGTGATACAGGATGGCGCCGTCGACGGGCTCGGCGGCGTCCGGAGCGGGCCCGGCGGAGTGACCGGGGTCGGACGCGGCGGCGTGGTCGCCGGAATGGCCGTGGTCGTGCGAGTGGCCGTGAGCGTGACCTTCCTCAGCGGCCGTCGCCGCAACGGGGCTCGCGGCGAGGAGCGCTGCGAGCGCGAGACCGACCGTCTGACACAGCTTCATGTTCGGGAACCACCTCCACGCTGGAACGAGACCACGCCGGGCACGCCGGCCCCGGGGTCACACGGCATGCGGCTTGCATTGACATCCGCGGCCGGGCTGCGGGAGGTTACCCACCGCTCGCGCCGATCGCGAGGCCCGACCGGAGATGCACGCCGCCCGATGCGCCTGAGCCGCCCGTTGATCCCCACGCTCGCGCTCGCCGCCGCGCTGGCCGCGTGCGCGCCGCCGGACCCGCGCCCCGATCCGCGCGCCGAGATCGTGTTTCCGCCGCCGCCCGACACGGCGCGCGTGGTGTTCGAGCGCAGCGTGTTCAGCACCGCGGACCTGACCGATGGCGAGCCCGCGGCACGCCTGCGCACCCTGGTCACCGGAGAGCGGCTGTCGGGGCGCGGCTTCAGCAAGCCGTTCGACGTCGTCGCCTGCGGCGGCTCGATGTACGTGAGCGACACCGTCGACGGCGGCGTGCTGGCCTTCGACGTTCCCGGGAGGCGTGCGTTCTACGTCGGTGCGACCGGACCGGGTGCGCTGCTGCTGCCGCTCGGCATGGCCAGCGACGGCGCGTGCAACCTGTACGTGGCCGACGGCGTCCGCAAGCAGGTCGTCGTGTTCGGCGCCGACGGCCGCTTCCTGCGCGCGGTGGGAGGCCCGGACCTGTTCCGGCGGCTCTCCCACGTCGCGGTGACCCGCGACGGCCGGCGGCTGTTCGCGGTCGATACCGGCGGCA
>CBDUCN010000355.1:0-5003 GCA_965365655.1 uncultured Gammaproteobacteria bacterium
CGGTCGGTCATCGGGCGCGGGAACTCGAAGCGTCCCGGGGTGCCCTGCTCGGCCAGCGCCGCGACCGCCGGTCCGCCCGGGTACGGCAGGCCCAGCATGTTGCCCACCTTGTCGAAGGCCTCGCCGGCCGCGTCGTCCACCGACTCCCCCATCAGCCGGTACGAGCCGGCGCGCGCGACGTGCACCAGCTGCGTGTGGCCGCCGGAGACCAGCAGCGCGACGAACGGGAACGACGGCGGGTCCGGCTCCAGCATCGGCGCCAGCAGGTGCGCCTCCATGTGGTGCACCGCGACCGCCGGGACCCCGAGCCCGAACGCGAGCGCGCGGCCGAAGCCGGCGCCGACCATCAGCGCCCCGGCGAGGCCGGGGCCCGCGGTGTAGGCGACGCCGTCGAGGTCGCGGAACGCGAGGCCCAGCTCCGCGAGCAGGGCCTGGGTGAGCGGCGCGAGCCGCCGCGCGTGGTCGCGCGACGCGAGCTCCGGCACCACGCCGCCGTAGACCGCGTGCAGGTCCACCTGGCTGTGCAGGCGATGCCCCAGCAGCCCCCGCTCGCCGTCGTAGACCGCGACGCCGGTCTCGTCGCAGGAGGTCTCGATGCCGAGGACCTTCACCGCGGCGGCGCCCCGCGACCGGCAGGCCGTTTACAGGCCGCACGGTCACGAATTAATATGGCCGACTGACCACGCCGAGGCCGCGCCAGCGGCGGCGGCCCCTGCAACCCGTCACGCAAGAACATTGGAGACTCGATGCCCGCCATTCGAGTGAAAGAGAACGAGCCCTTCGACGTCGCACTGCGCCGCTTCAAGCGGGCCTGCGAGAAGGCCGGCGTCCTCACCGAGGTCCGCCGCCGCGAATACTATGAGAAGCCCACGTCGGTGCGGAAGCGCAAGGCCGCCGCCGCCGTGAAGCGCCACGCGAAGAAGCTCGCCCGCGAGCAGCAGCGCCGGGTACGCCTGTACTGAAGGCCCGCCCGCGCGGGCCGGCGCGCCGCGCCCGTGCTGCCCACGACACCGCGCATCGCCCCTCCGCGCGGCGACCTGTCCCGGGGACCGGGCACGGCGACCCCGGGAGCCCGCACCGCCCCGGGACGGCAATGCCCCCTCGACCCGGGGCACGCCCGACGGCCGTCCCGCGCACGAGTGCGGGGCGCACGAGCCCGGCGCCTCGGGCCGCGCCCGCGAGCGACCCCGCCTGCAGGGCCCGGCCGTGCCGCACGGATGTGACCCCCGGACGCGACCAATGACCTCCGCACTGAAGACCCGCATCCTCGACGACGTGAAGACCGCGATGCGCGCCCGCGACCGCGAGCGCCTCGAGGTGCTGCGCATGCTCACCGCCGCGATCAAGCAGCGCGAGGTGGACGAGCGCGTGGACCTCGACGACGCGGCGGTGCTGCAGGTGCTCGACAAGATGGTCAAGCAGCGCCGCGACTCCGAGAGCCAGTACCGCGCCGCCGGGCGCGCCGAGCTGGCCGACCGGGAGGCCTTCGAGATCGAGGTGCTGGGCGGCTACCTGCCGCAGCCCCTGGAGGCCGCCGAGCTCGACGCCCTGATCGACGCCGCGGTCGCGGACAGCGGCGCCGCCGGCATGAAGGACATGGGCAAGGTCATGGGCCTGCTGCGCCCGAAGGTGCAGGGCCGGGCCGACATGGGCGCCGTCAGCGCCGCCGTGAAGAGCCGCCTCGCCGGCTGAGCCGGCGCGCCGCGGCCGCCCCGCCCCCCTCGCGGCGCGGCCGGGACCGGGCGCGGCGGTCTACACTTCGAGCCCGAGCACACCGCGCGCTGCGGCGCCGGGACGCACGTTCCTTTCTGGACGGAGCATGGCCGGCCGCATCCCCCAGTCCTTCATCGACGACCTCGTCGGGCGCGCCGACATCGTCGAGATCGTCGGCGAGCGGGTCGCGCTGAAGAAATCCGGGCGCGAGTTCAGCGCCTGCTGCCCGTTCCACGACGAGAAGACCCCGTCGTTCTACGTCAGCCCGCAGAAGCAGTTCTATCACTGCTTCGGCTGCGGAGCGCACGGCACCGCGCTCGGCTTCCTGATGGACTACGAGCACGTGGACTTCGTGCAGGCGGTGGAGGATCTCGCCGCCCGCTACGGGCTGGACGTGCCGCGCGAGGGCGGCGGCGCGCCGGCCGCGGACGACGCCGCGCGGGCCCGCAACGACGCGGCGCTGGAGGTGATGGAGCGCGCCAGCGCCGTCTACCGGCGCTGGCTGAAGTCGCATCCCGGCGCCGGCCCGGCGAAGGAGTACCTGCGCGGCCGCGGCCTGACGGGGCGCACCGCGGCCGCGTTCGAGCTGGGCTTCGCACCGCCCGGCTGGAACAACCTGGAGAGCGCGCTGGTCGACGAGCTCGCGGACGGCATGGGCGGCGCCGACGCGGTGCGCGAGGCCCTGTCGCGCGCCGGCATGCTCGGCGAGAGCGAGGACGGGCGGCGGCGCTACGACCGCTTCCGCGACCGCGTGATGTTCCCGATCCGGGACCGCCGGGGACGGGTGGTGGGCTTCGGCGCGCGCACGCTGGGCGACGACACGCCGAAGTACCTGAACTCCCCCGAGACCCCGCTGTTCCACAAGGGCCGCGAGCTCTACGGCCTGTGGCACGTGCTGCGCCGGCGCGAGCGCCCCGACGCGCTGGTGGTGGTGGAGGGCTACATGGACGTCGTGATGCTGGCCGAGCACGGGGTGCACACCGCGTGCGCGACGCTCGGCACCGCGGCGACGCCGGAGCAGATGGAGCGCCTGTTCCGCGCGTGCCCCGACGCGGTGTTCTGCTTCGACGGCGACGCCGCCGGGCGGCGCGCCGCGTGGCGGGCGCTCGAGAACGCGCTGCCGCAGATGCGCGACGGGCGCAGCGCCCGCTTCATGTTCCTGCCCGAGGGCGAGGACCCCGACAGCTTCGTGCGCGGCCAGGGGCGCGAGGCCTTCGAGGCGCTGCTGGGGCAGGCGCCGACCCTGACCCAGTTCCTGTTCGACACGCTGCGCGAAGGCGCCGACACCCGCTCGCCGGAGGGCCGGGCACGGCTCACCGAGACCGCGCGCCCGCTGATCGAGCGCATGCCCGAGGGGCCGCTGCGCACCCAGGCCACCCAGCGCCTGTCGGAGCTGATCGGGCTGACGCTGGAGCGCACCGAGGGCGAGCTGGGCCTCGCGCCCGCCCGCGCCCAGGCGCCCGGACCGGCCGTGGGGCGCACCCACGGGCCGCCCGGGGTGGTGCCGCCGGCCCGGCGCGCGGTCTCGCTGGTGCTGCATCATCCGGAACTGGCCGCCGGCGCCGGCGACGTCGCGGACCTCGCGCTGCTGGACACGCCCGGCGCCGCGCTGCTGGCCCAGCTGATCGCGGTCCTCAAGGAACGCCCGCGGCTGACGACAGCGGGTCTGGTCGAGCACTTCCGCGAGCACCCCCTCGGCGGCGCGCTGGCCCGGCTCGCGGCCGCCGAGGCGCCGCCGGGCGGCGACGCGCTGGAGGCCGAGTTCCGGGACTGCCTGGACCGGCTGCGGCGCGAGCCGGAGGAGCTGCGCTACCAGCGCCTGCGCGAGCGGGTGCGGGACCGCACCGCGACCGAGGCCGAGCAGCGCGAGTACGCTCTGCTCGCCCAGACCCGGGCCCGGCACCCCGGCTGACGCGGGGCGGAGGCGCCCGGTTCCCAGCGGCGGCCGCGGACCGCCCGGGAAGGGAAAGACTGTCCCGCACCGGGCCCGGCGCCCGGATCGCTTGCTATAATTGCCGGTTACTTCGGTCCGTCCCCATCAGCTCACCCGGGTCACGCCTGTCCATGGATACGACGCAGCAGCAATCGCAACTCAAGCACCTCATCGCCAAGGGCAAGGATCAGGGCTACCTGACCTACGCGGAGGTCAACGACCACCTGCCCGACGGCATCGTCGACCCGGAGCAGATCGAAGACATCATCTCGATGATCAACGACATGGGGATCGCGGTTCACGAGGTG
Source organism: uncultured Gammaproteobacteria bacterium (assembly GCA_965365655.1). Classification (GTDB taxonomy): domain Bacteria; phylum Pseudomonadota; class Gammaproteobacteria; order HK1; family HK1; genus JBFHNV01. The sequence continues at coordinate 3,955 of CBDUCN010000355.1, forward strand.
CCCCCGGACGCCGACGAGTTGCTGCTCACCGACAACGCGGTCAACTCCGACGACGACGACGCCGCCGAGGAGGCGGTCTCGGCGCTCGCGACCCTGGACGCGGAGTTCGGCCGCACCACCGACCCGGTGCGCATGTACATGCGCGAGATGGGCACCGTGGACCTGCTCACCCGCGAGGGCGAGATCCGCATCGCGAAGCGCATCGAGCAGGGCCTGAACCAGGCGCTGCGCGCGCTGGCCGCGTACCCCACCACCATCGAGACCCTGCAGGACGCGTTCGCGCTGTACGAGGCGGGCGAGTGCAAGCTCACCGACATCCTCACCGGCTTCGTGGACCCGACCCAGACCGAGGCCGCGATCCCGCAGCCGAAGTCCGCGCAGGCGAGCAACGACGACTCGGACGACGACGACGAGGAAGAGGAAGAGGTCGACACCGGGCCGGATCCGGAGGAGGCCAAGGCGCGCTTCGCGAAGATCAAGCGCACCGCGTCGCGGCTGCGCACCGCGGTCAAGAAGGACGGCCACTCCGCGCCGGCCGCGCAGAAGATCCGCGACAGCCTCGCCGACCAGTTCCTCGAGCTCAAGCTCACGCCCAAGCTCACCGACCGGCTGGTCGGCGACCTGCGCGAGCTGGTGGAGCGCATCCGCTCCCACGAGCGCGCGGTGATGACGCTCGCGGTGCGCGAGTCGAAGATGCCGCGCAAGGAGTTCGTCTCCACGTTCCCGCAGAACGAGAGCAACCCGCAGTGGCTCACCAAGGAGCTGCGCCGGCGCACCAAGTACCGCAACGCGCTCAAGGAGCGCGCCGAGGAGATCAAGCGCCAGCAGCTCAAGCTCGCGCAGATCGAGGAGGAGTCCGACCTCACGATCCACGACATCAAGGAGATCAACCGCAAGATGTCGATCGGCGAGGCGAAGGCCCGCCGCGCGAAGAAGGAGATGGTGGAGGCGAACCTGCGCCTCGTGATCTCGATCGCGAAGAAGTACACCAACCGCGGGCTGCAGTTCCTGGATCTGATCCAGGAGGGCAACATCGGCCTGATGAAGGC